>JBKPCR010000107.1:0-19965 GCA_046727435.1 bacterium
CGACAATCTTGTGTCCTTGGATTTCGACAACGTTGACCTCAAGGTCTTCATCAAATACGTCAGCGAGATCACTGGACGAAATTACGTGGTCGACGATAAGGTGCGTGGACGCATTACCCTGATCTCGCCGACAAAAATTCGTGTGGATGAGCTCGAGCGCGTCCTGGAGTCGTTGCTCGAATTAAACGGCTTCACCGCGGTGCCTTCAGGGAGCGTGACGAAAATCGTCCCCTTGCGCGAAGTCAAGCAACGAGGGGTGGAGACCGATGTCGGACGCGACCCCCGAGAAATCGCCCCGATCGATCGTATGGTCACGCACCTCGTGCCGCTGCGATACGCCGACATCAACGAAGTCCGGAACATGCTGACACCGCTGATCTCGAAGGACGGTAATATCACCGCCTATGGGCCGTCGAACACGATTATCCTGACCGATTTGGCCTCTAACGTGAACCGCCTCGTCAAGATTATCCAAGAGGTGGACATCAAGGTCACCGACGAGCAGATCATGGTGGTCACCCTGAAGTTCGCTTCGGCGATCGATCTCGCACCGCAGGTGACGGCGGCTGTGGAGGCAAAGCTCGGCGAGACAGGTGGAGCGGCACCTGGGCGCCCGCGTGCCGCGCGGGGCGTGGCTAGACCTGGGGTCCCGGGAGCGGCAGCGGTAGCGGGACCCGAGAAGGTGTTCCGTGTCATCGCTGATCCGCGTAGCAACGCGCTCGTCATCGTGGCGGGGCGCGATGAGATGGCGCTGGCCCTCGACTTGATCGCGAAATTGGATGTTCGTTTGCCGCCCGGGCGCGCGCAGATTCATGTCTATTTCCTGGAAAATGCCCTTGCCGAAGATCTCGCCAAGGTGCTTACAGCCCAGGCCCAGGAGCTGGTGCGGGCCGTCGGTCAGCAACCGACTCCTGGGGCGCGTCCACCAACCGTCGCCGCTCCCGCCCCGCCCTCCCCCTCCCCTCCTCCCCAAACGGGGCCGACCTCCGGGGTTGTCCCGACGGCTACTGGCGAGCGAAAAATCACCATCACCCCCGACAAGTCCACAAACTCGCTGGTCGTCACCGCCATCCCCGAAGATTATCAGGCGCTGGTGGAGGTGATTAAAAAGCTTGATATCCCCCGACGGCAGGTCTACGTCGAGGCAGCGGTGGTCGAGCTCACCCTGGAGAGGACCAAAGACATCGGTGTGGAGTTTCGTTCGACCTCGGATTTCACGACCGAAAGCCCGGTGGTGTTTGGTGGAGAGAGCTTTGGGTTGATCAACGAGCTGGCGCGTGATCCGTTCGCTCTCAGCGGCCTGGCGATCGGCCTCGTCAACGGCACGATCACCTTCGGCGGGCAGCAATTCCTGAATATCGGGGCGTTGGTCCATGCCATTCAACAACAGACCGATGTCAATGTGCTGTCGACGCCACACTTACTCACGACTGACAATCAAGAAGCGGAGATCGTTGTGGCCAGCAATATCCCTTTTGTCACGGCCACGAGCCAGACCACGGTGAGCACGCTGACCTCCATCGAGCGCAAAGACGTCGGCATCACTCTGCGCTTCACCCCGCAGGTCAGCGAGGGAGATAAGGTCACCCTGAAAATCTTCGAGGAGATTTCGGCCGTCCAGACCACCGTCCAGGCTGGCCTCAACCCTCAGCAAGTCGGCCCCACGACCTCAAAGCGTACGGCCAAGACCACCGTTGTCGTCGATAGCCGACAGACCATCATTATCGGCGGGCTGTTCCGTGATGATGCGGACTCGAACGAGCAGAAAATCCCTTGCCTCGGGGACATCCCCCTCCTCGGCAAGCTGTTTGGGCGAACGATAGATAATAGTCGCAAGACAAACCTGGTAATTTTCCTGACGCCGCACATCGTGCGCACAGCCGAAGATCTGAAGCGCATCAAAGAGCAGATTGGTGGCGAGTTCCAGAAGTTTCAAAACCAGCCAGACATCCCGAGCCCGCCGGTTGACCCCAGGCGGCCCATACTGTTGGAACCTCCGCCGCCCCCCTCTGGAGCTGAAGGGACACCGCCAGCCCGGGGTCCATAGAAGGAGAGAGGATGAAAACGCGCAAGCTGGAGGAGATCCTGGTGGAGCGCGGCCTGGTGCGTGAGCCTGACATCGCGCGGCTTCTCGATAGCGAGCGCGCCCGGGGGCAACCTCTGGGAACACTGCTCGTGCAGCAGGGACTCATCACCGAAGAGGATTTGTTGGAGGCTCTCAGCGAACAATTTGGCCTGCCATACTGGCGTAAGCTTGAAGAGGCCGGCATTGAGCGGCTCCCCGTGTCGAAGGTACCGATCGCGTTCTATCGCCAGCAGAAGGTCTTTCCGATTGTCTGCACCGACAGCGGCGTGAAAGTGGCGGTGAGTGACCCGCTGAATTTGCAGCCCCTGGATGATCTTGCGGTGTTCCTGGGGGCCCCAGTCGAGCCGGTGCTCAGCAGCGAACGGGAGTTAATGGCGGCCATCAATCGTTTCTTCGATCGCGAAACCGGTTCCACCGAACAAGTGATGCAGGACCTGGAGGGTGAGGACCTTGGTGCCATCGCCGACGAGATCGAGGAGACGGACGATCTGCTGGACCTTGCCTCTGAAGCGCCGGTCATTCGCCTGGTGAACTCGATCCTCACGCAGGCAGTCCGAGCCCGGGCCAGTGACATTCACATCGAACCGTTTGAACGTGAGCTCAAAGTTCGCTATCGCATCGACGGCTTACTCTATAATACGCTGACCCCGCCGCGGCGCCTGCAAGCGGCCATCAGTTCGCGCATCAAGGTGATGGCGAACCTCAACATCGCGGAGCGCCGGCTGCCGCAAGATGGGCGCATCCGCATCCGCGTCGGCGAGAAGGATGTCGATATCCGTGTGTCGGTCGTGCCAATTGCCTATGGCGAGCGCATCGTCCTGCGTCTCCTGGATAAGACCAGCGTGCTGCTAGGGCTGGAAGAGATCGGTATGGCGGCGGCGACCTATGGCAAGTACAGCCGCTTGATCAAACGCTCGAATGGCATTATCCTGGTCACGGGTCCCACCGGCAGCGGCAAAACCACAACCCTGTACGGAACCTTGAACAAGATCAACGCCCCCGAGTTGAACATTATTACCATCGAAGACCCGATTGAATACCAACTCAATGGCATTGGCCAGATTCAGGTCAACCCTAGGATCGACCTGACGTTTGCGAATGGACTGCGATCGATTCTGCGCCAGGATCCGGATATCATCATGGTTGGCGAGATTCGCGATCGGGAAACGGCTGAGATCGCCATCCAGGCCTCATTGACAGGACATCTCGTGTTCAGCACACTACATACAAACGATGCCGCTGGCGCCGTCACCCGCCTGCTCGACATGGGGGTCGAGGCTTTCCTGGTGTCATCGTCCGTGATCGCAATCATCGCGCAGCGCCTCGTGCGGGTGATCTGTCGGGAGTGTCGGGAGGCCTATCGTCCCGATCTCTCGCTGGTCAAGGAGATCGGCCTCGACAAGTCAGGTGAGGCAGCGTTCGATGGCTTTTTCTACCGCGGCAAGGGATGCATAGCCTGTCTTCAGACAGGCTATCGCGGGCGGTCGGGAATCTATGAGCTCCTGGTGATCGACGACAACATCCGCGGCCTGGTCATGAGCGGTGCTGATTCGAACGTCATCAGACGGAAGGCCATTGAGCAGGGGATGACGACACTCTTCCGTGATGGCGTCGATAAGATCGTCAAAGGGATCACCACCGTGGATGAGGTCCTGCGTGTGACGCAGGAATAGGGAAGGCGGTAGGCCGTGCCTGTCTATGAATATCGCGCTCTGAACACCTCAGGCCGTACGGTGAAGGGTATCGTTGATGCCGACAGCTCACGGGGGGCCCGCCTCAAACTGCGGCGCAATGGCATCTTTCCCATCGAGCTGCGCGAAGAGGCCGATGCTCAGAGCGACAAGCAAGAGGTCGATGTCCTACGGTTTTTCCGACGCGTCAAACTGCAGGAGGTCGCCATTACGGTCCGGCAACTGTCGACCCTGCTCAGTGCCGGGTTGCCACTCGTGGAATCGCTCTCCGCGATCATCGAACAAGTGCCCAATCCCGCCCTGAAAAAAATCGTCACCCAGGTGCGCGAACGGGTCAATGAAGGGAGTTCCCTGGCCGACGCCTTCGCGCAACATCCGCGTATCTTTTCCTCGTTATTTGTAAACATGACCCGCGCGGGCGAACGCAGCGGCGCCCTGGAGATCGTCCTCGAACGTCTGGCGGATTTCACCGAAAACCAGGTGGCCTTTCGCCATAAGATCTCAGCCGCGATGGTTTATCCGATTCTGATGACCTTCGTCGGGATTGGGGTCTTAGGGTTTTTACTGGGCTATGTGATTCCAACGGTGACGCAAATCTTTGAGGACCTTAAGCAGAGCCTACCACTGCCCACATTGATTCTGATGATGGTCAGCGACGGGCTGCGGCGCTTCTGGTGGGTTGGTGTGGTGGTGCTGGCTCTAGTGCTGTTGGGGATCGATCGCTATAGTCGGACTGAGGCCGGTCGCCTGGTCCTGGACCGCGTGAAAATCAAGGCGCCGATCTTCGGACCGCTAGCGTTGAAGGTTGCTATTGCCCGTTTCACCCGTACTCTGGCGATCCTGCTCAGGAGCGGTGTGCCGGTGTTAACCTCAATGGACATCGTCAAGAATGTGGTCAGCAACCGGGTGTTGGAACACGTGATCGAAGAAGCCCGTGACAACATTCGTGAAGGACAGGATATCGCTCCTCCTCTGCGTCGTAGCCAGCTGTTTCCACCGCTGGCGACCCACATGATCGCTGTCGGCGAAAAAAGTGGTAAGCTCGAGGATATGTTGATGCGAGTTGCGGATGCGTTTGAGACGGATGTCGAAACCACGGTCCAAGGGTTAACTGCGCTCATCGAGCCGCTGATGATTCTCCTGATGGGCTCGGTGATCGGCTTCATCGCCTTGTCGATTCTGTTACCAATATTTCAGATTAATCAAATTGTGAAGTAAGGAAGTGGCTATGATGAAGTCTGTGGTCAGCGTCGATCTCGGTTCCACCGCCTTGAAGGTGATGGAATTGCGCGGCACATGGAAAGGGTTTGAGGTGGTCAAAGCCGCTGAGCGGCGGCTCCCAACGGACACTGGCGCGACTTGCCCGCCGGAAGAGACGGCGCAGGCCCTGAGCGAATTATTAAGCGCCCACGCCATTAAACCTACCCATGTGGTGAGCGCCATTCCGGCCCAAGCGACCTTCGTGCGCAACCTCCCACTGCCCTTCCGGGATCCGCGCAAAATCCGCGAAGTCTTGAAGTTTGAAATCGAGCCACACATCCCCTACCCTGTGGAAGACGTGATCATAGACTTTGCGAAGATCCGCAACCTGGATACCGGCGGCTGCGAGGTGTTAGCGGCGGCCGTGTCGAAGAAGGTGATGGCTGATCATTTGCACATTCTCGATCTGGCAGGCCTGGCGCCCGAAGTGGTCGATTGGGAGGTCTTCGGAGAGCTCAACAGCTATCTTGCCTGGCGGCCATTAGCAGCGTCGGGTCCGGTGGCGTTAGTCAATCTCGGCGCCACCAAGACGACCGTCAAAATCATTCAAGATGGCAGCATTCGATTCACACGCAGCATTATCCGTGGCGGGAATGCGCTTACCGAGAGTATTCGGCAATACCTGACCTTAACCAGCGCGCAGGCCGAGGCGATGAAATTGAGTGATCGCGAGCGCGACCGCGCCAGTATCGCCGAACCGATCGAAACCTTCTTGGCGATGCTAGCCAAGGAAATCGACCACACCTTGCTGGCATACAACACACGTGCCGGCGAAGAGCCCGTGCAGGAGATTGTCCTGCTCGGCGGCGGTGCTGGCCTGCCGGAGGCTGTGCCGTTCTTCGAGGCACATTATGGTTTGCCGACAACGCTCTTTGATATGGATCAGCGGCTCTTTCCTCCCGCGCCGATGTCCCTCCAACCCCAGGCCGGCTTGGTCATGCCCGTAGCCCTCGGCCTCGCCAGCCGGCAGCTGAGCCGGAGAGCGTTGGGGCTAGATTTCCGCCAGGAGGAGTTCGCCCTGCACAAGAGTTATGACGAGGTCCGCGGTCAACTCCTGTCGCTCGGCGGCATGGTGGCCTTGCTGGTGGGGCTATCACTGTTCGATCTGTACTATCACCTGCGCACGAAAGAAACTCAGTTTGCTGTGCTCCAAGGTCAGGTGGATTCCATGTTCCACGAGACGTTTCCCGAGGTGCGACGGGTCAGCAATGCGGTTGGCCAAGGGCAGGAGAAGCTCCGCGAGATCGAGGCCAACCTGAAGGGCGTTGGCACCCTCAGTGGGCCGCAGGGCTCGGCATTGGAGATGCTGCGTGAGCTGGCCAGACTGACACCACAAGGGTTGCCAGTTAAAATCACCGATCTCACCATCAGCACGGAAGGCATCAGCATCAGCGGTGAGACCCAGTCATTCGATGGCGTGGATCACCTCAAGAAAGCCTATGCCTCCTCGCCATATTTCGATGAGATCAAAATGTTTCCGGCCAGGGCAGGAGCCACTGGCAAGGGAGTCGAGTTCAAGCTCGCCATCACGTTAAAGAAATCCTAGCAAGGGAGAGCGCGCATGAAGTTGGGCAGGCGAGAGCAGCTCATGATCATCGCTGGGGTGGTGGCGGTGGCCCTGCTGCTCTTCTATCGTCTCGGCCTGTCGCCAGCGCTTGAGCGGCTACGCACGCTGGATCGACTGGTGGCCATGAAGGAGCGTGAGCTCCATCAGATGAAGACACTACAGGAAACATATATAGCCCAAAAGCGTCTGATGGAAGACGTTAGTCGAAGCTTGGCTCAACGCGGCCCAGATTTCGCAATATTTTCGTTCCTCGAGGACCTGGCCAATAAAACGGGCATTAAGGACAACATCAAGTCGATGACGCCAGCCCTCACCACCCCAGGTGAGCTGTTTCGCGAGTCATCCGTCGAAATGCGGCTCGAGGGCATCGCGCTGCAACAATTGACGCGCTATCTGTATGACATCGAGCAGGCCCCCCAACTCTTGCGTGTGCGCCGTATGCACATTAAACCACGACCCGCCAATCCAGACCTGTTGGACGTGACCTTTCAAGTCTCCACCTTTTACCTCCAGGAAAGGACCAGCTAGCTGTAGTACCTGCCCGGTATTGACAGATCATCCATCGCAGGCAAGCATCAACCGCCAAGAACACGGCTGCGCGATGGTTGATCTATACCAGTAGCAACTGGATTCAACCGACACGCTGAAGGCCTTGGAAAGGAGCACGGTCATTGCGGTGAGGGAGCACTGGTGGTTGCCGACACGCATCGATGGCGAGGAATGGCTTGATCAGGGCCGTGGGACCCCTGAGGCCATCGACCGGAGCCTCGCAGATCTCGGCCGCATCAATCGCTGGCTCGGAGGAATGCGAGGCTTGGCGTCATATCTCTACCCGCGTATCCGCAGGTGTCGAACCGACCGTGTGCGTGTGCTCGATCTGGGAGCTGGAGGCTGTACCATTCCGGAGGCCATGGCGCGATGGGCACGTCACGCCGCTATCTCACTCCAAATCTATGCGCTAGATCTTCGCCACGCACATCTACGCTGGGCGCGGAGGAGCTTGCAGGCCTGCCCTGAGATCGTTTTTATTCAGGGTGATGTGCGTGCCCTGCCGTTCGCTGAAGGCAGCGTCGATTTCGTGATCTCTTCGCTTTTTTTGCATCACTTTACAGCACCAGAACTCACCCAGGTGCTGCCGCAGTGGGCTCGCCTGGCACGCCAAAGCCTCATCATGACCGACCTGGTGCGCCATCCCGCACCCTATTGGTTCATGAAGGCGACAAGTCCCATATTTGCGCGCAGCACCATCACGCGGCATGATGCCGCGGTGTCGATTCAGCGGGCCTACCGGCCTCAGGAGTTACAGCGGATTGCGGCAGAGGCTGGGTTAGCACAGGCCCGAGTATACACCAGTTTTCCGTATCGCATGAGCCTCGTCATCGACCACACAGAGCCTGGTTCTATATGACTGTATGGGATATCGCCGTAATCGGAGGGGGCGTTGCCGGAAGCACCGCCGCCGCGCTATTGGCGCGGCATGGGCTACAGGTGATCCTCATTGAGAAGGGCACGTTTCCGCGTCAAAAGGTCTGTGGCGAGTTTCTCTCGCCCGAGGGAGCAGGTGTCCTAAGCCGCTTGGGGGTGTGGCCACAGGTCGAGGCACGCCAGCCGCAACGAATTGATGGCTTCACCTTGACCGCCAGCCGGCGACAAACCCGGCACAGGTTACCCTTTCCTGGTTGGGGCGTGAGTCGTTGGGTCCTCGACCACCTGCTCTGGGAGCATGCTGTGCGCTCCGGAGTGGCGACCCGAGAGCGCTGCACGGTGGAGCAGGTGACGGGGGATTTTCAGCGCGGGTTCTCACTGACCTTGCAGCAGGCCGGTCTGTCATCGACGCACATCCGGGCGCGCGCCGTCCTTTGTGCCGCTGGCCGACAATGGCAGCCGCGCGGTCAGCAGCGGACGCCGCACTACCGCGGGAAGTTACGCTTTGTCGGTCTTAAGGCACACATTCAGGGCGTGCCCCTCGACCGACACGTCGAACTGCATACCATTCGACACGGATACTGCGGCATGGTCGAGGTCGCCGACGGTGTAACCAACCTCTGTTGTTGGATAAAGGCGGAAGTGCTGCGGCGCGCCGGTGGGACTCCCCACCGATTCCTAGTTTCTGCTCTGAGAGAAAATTTGCACCTGTGCCTACGATTGCAGGGCGTCGAACAGGGTGGCATATCGTGGACGACCACCAGCTTTACGTATGGGAGAACCGTTGCCCCGGTGGTGTCAGAACTCTGGAACATCGGTGACTGTGCCGCGATGGTCGCGCCGCTCACCGGTGATGGCATGGGTATGGGATTGCGCGCGGCCGAACTGGCAGCAACGATGATGCTAGGAGTTTTTCGGCAAGAGTCGCCATGGCACCTGGCAATGGCTGAGTACGCACGTCGCTGGCAAGGGGAGTTTCTGCCTCGCCTCCGGTGGGGTCGAGGCCTGGAAGCCATACTGCTCCAGCCACGACTGGCGTCGCTTGCTTGTGGAGCGGTACATTGGATCCCCCTGCTCATGAATCAGCTCTATCGGCGGACACGGCAACTCGCTCCCGCCACCGATTCAGCCGTGGAAGCCTTATAGCAATGACCGCATTCGCGTCGATGTTTGCGGGCGCGATGAAAGGCCCATCAGAAACCGAACACTCGCTGCATAGATAGGATACAGTGATGGCGACGAAAACTTTGAAGGCGATGCACACTGAGAATGGCATCGAGATCCGTGGGGATATCAAACGCATCTTCCAAGTAGCGGCCCAGGTCAGTAAGTGGCCCGAAATTCTGCCGCATTATCGTTGGGTTCGCGTCTTGCAGCGCAAGAGGCGGCGCACGACTGTCGAGATGGCGGCCAGGCGGGGACGCATCCCAGTGAGCTGGACTGCGGTGCAGGAGGTCTTCCCATACGAACGGATCACCTACAAGCATATCAAAGGCTTTACGACTGGTATGGATGTCACATGGTCGTTCAAGCCGATTCAGGAACGGGTGGAGGTAGTCATTACCCACGATTTTTCCCTGTCCTGGCCGCTCCTGGGAGATTTCGTCAGCAAATATATCGTGGGAGCCCTATTTGTCAAGCCGATTGCTTCGAGAACACTGCAACACATCAAGCAGACTGTGGAGTCTGGGCAGATCGTTGGCCGCAGTGCTGAGGGGACACGATGAATAGGGGACGACAGCGACGAGTTGTGATCACCGGAATGGGGGCGGTGACGCCGATCGGACATGGTCGAGAGGGCCTCTGGCAGGGGGTTTTGCGGGGGAAATCGGCCGTTCGGCGTGTGTCTGCATTCGATGTCGATGCTTACCGCTGCCAGGTAGCAGCCGAAGTCCGGGATTTTGACCCGACACCTTACCTCGACAAGAAGCAGTTGAAGCGGCTCGACCGTTATTCACAGTTCGCCGTGTGCGCGGCCAAGATGGCGGTTACCGACGCCGACCTGCCTGTCGATGCGGAACCCCATGACCAAGTGGGGGTCTGTATCGGCTCGGCTCTCGGGGGCATGATCACCGCCGAGGAGCAGCACGGCCAGTTTGCCAGGCGCGGCCTGGGCGGCGTAAGTCCGATGCTGGCGGTAACGGTTTTCGGCGCCGCGGCCTCATGCAATATCGCCATCGAGTTCGGTATCACCGGCCCGAACACCGCCAACTGCAATAGTTGTGCGGCTGGGGCGATCGCCATCGGTGAGGCCATGCGCTATATTCAGCGCGGAGAGGCCGAGGTCATGTTAGCAGGAGGGGTGGAGGCGCCGATCGCCCCCCTGTCTTTCGGGGCCTTCAGCGTCATCCGTGCGATGTCGAAACGCAACCATGACCCTGAGCGAGCTTCCCGCCCGTTCGACAAGGGTCGGGATGGCTTCGTCATGGGGGAGGGTTCAGCCATTCTGGTCCTGGAAGAAATCGCGCACGCCACACGACGTGGCGCGCACATCTTTGGTGAAGTGCTGGGGTATAGCCTGACCAACGATGCCTATCATATGTCGGCTCCCCGCCCGACCGGCTCCCAGGCCGCCCGGGCGATCGACTTAGCACTCAAAGATGCAGGCCTGCATCCAATGGATATCGATTATATCAACGCGCATGGCAGCTCGACACCGCTTAACGACAAGAGTGAGACCCTGGCGATCAAACGGATCTTTGGAGCGCAAGCGTCACGTATCCCCATCAGCGGCACCAAGGCCTTATATGGCCATCCATTGGGAGCATCAGGGGCCATCGAAGCCGCCATTGGGGCGCTAAGCCTGTCGCACGATTATCTGCCGCCGACGATGAATTATGAGATACCGGATCCTGACTGCGACCTCGATTACCTCCCGAATGTGGGGCGGGTGGCGCATGCACGATATCTCTTATCGAATTCATTTGGCTTCGGCGGGATCAATGCCTGTCTTGTGTTGGGGCGTTATGGCGAGTAATGGCTAGCGGTAGAATTCAGCGCGATCGATGCCGGTGAGGTGCACTTCATGCATGTCCTCACCCCGCTGGATCGTTAAGGTCAACTCATCACCCGGACGCATCTTCCACAGGGCTTCATACAACTCCCGACGGCCTGCGATCTCAACATGATCGACCTCAAGGATAATGTCTTTCACTTCGATGCCGGCGCGGCTGGCAGGGCCGTTCGGGATCAAGCCAATTACCGACACTCCCCCCTCTATCGCTTCGGTGTAAATCCCCACCCATGGCCGCGGCCGACGGCCAGCCACTTGGCCGAACGTGAGCACGCTGTCCCGGATACCATGGAACAGGTCAATGGGAATGGCCAGGCTCATTTCCTTGGGTGAATTGAGGTTGAGAGAGAGGACCCCGATCATCTGACCGAAGGCGTCGAGCAGCGGTCCACCGCCGAAGCCAGGGTTCATGGCTGTCGTCAGAATAGCGCGGTCGAGCATATACTCCCAATAGGCATCGAAGGGTCGCAGCGCCGAGATGAAGCCGGGGGACGCCATGCGCTGCGTCTGATCTGTAGCTGCCACAATGATGACATTATCGCCCTCCTGGAGGGCAGCTGAGCGGCCAAGGGGGACAGTCGGTAGATCACGCGCTGGCGTTTGTAGGATGGCCATGCCGCTTTCAAAGTCTTGGAACAGCAGGGTTGCAGGATACTGCTGCTGGTCGGGTAGGGTGATTTCAATGGTTCGTGCGCCCATTACCACATAACCCACGGTGAGAATATGGCCCTCGGCATCGATGACCGCTCCCGATCCCGTGCGCTCAGTTCCCAGGATACGGGCCGAGGGGTGGCGTTGCGGGGTCACGGAGCGGATGCTGACGATTGCGGGCACCACATGTTCCAGAAATTTCAGATAATCGTTCACAAGGCTTCCTCCACATCAGGAGGTCATAGGAGAACCGGGGAGTCAGCGCTCTGGCACTCCTGATTCAGCGAGTCTGGGAAGGAGGTCGGCGACGGAATCCAAAATGAGGTCCGGTTGACTGGCCAGCAACGACTCACGGCGATCGCCGCCGGTGAGGACAGCAACCGTCTTGAGGCCAAGCGCTTTGCCCGCCGTAATATCAATCGGGCCGTCTCCAACCATCACCGCCTGCTGGGCTGGAATAAGGAGATGGTCAAGGGCACGCTGAAGGTGCTCAGGGTGCGGCTTGACAAAACGTACAACCTCGCGCGGGAGAAAGACATCACACAGGGTGTCGATGGCGGAGCAAATCGTGCGCACGGCGGACGCGCTATTCCGTGTCACCACGCCGAGCTTGAAGCCTTGCTGGCGCAGGGTTTGGAGTACCTCTAGGGCCCCGGGCAACATGCCCCCGCGGCGGGCGCAGTCGATCTCGAGCGCCAGAATCGACGCATGCGCTTCGCGATGAAAGTCCCCTCCACTAGGGTCACCGGTCTGGCCCAGTTGTGCCCTCACGGTCTCGATCATCTCCAAGATATACAGATGCCTGAGCGATACAGGATCGACACCATACCGTGCGGCGATCGTGTCAACCTGCCGACGCATCAGGCTGAAGTCGATGTTCGGAATCGCCAATGTCCCATCGAAATCGAAGACAAATGCTTGTATGCCTGCAAACAGATGCGGCATCCAGTCTCCCATCGCGTGGTCTAGCGTCGGTGACCAGCATGTATACTATGGGGTCGATTGTACGGTATGGGGGTGCAATGTTCAAGCCCTTCGCTGTACCAGCGCTTGACAGCTGCAAAGAATCAGCGTATGAAAGGAATGGAGCTTGATGACCGTCCCTGCTGCCAGACGATTTCGCCTCGAGGAGGATTTATGTTCCGGCGCCCGACTTTTGCCGATGTCCTGCGCGCCAAGCGCATCGTTAGCCGCTACCTCCCTCGCACGCCGTTCCTACCGGCGCTCTCCTTGAGCAAATTATTGGGATTTCAGCTGTACCTCAAATTCGAAAATTATCAGCCCATCGGGGCCTTCAAGGTGCGCGGGGGACTGAATCTGGTTTCCTCACTGGCGATCGGTGAGCGCGCCCGCGGGGTCATCACTGCCTCGACCGGCAATCATGGGCAATCGATTGCCTACGCGGCGCAGACCTTTGGGGTACGAGCGGTCATCGTCATGCCTGAGGTGTCCAACCCAGATAAGATCGAGTCCATGGTCAACCTGGGCGCGGAAATCGTCTTCTGCGGCGAAGATTTCGAGGACGCGCGCTTGAAAGCCGAACAGATGGCCCGTGACCACGGCATGTATTACGTGCATCCGGCCAATGAGCCGCTGTTGATCGCTGGCGTGGGTACCTACGGCCTGGAAATCGTCGAAGACCTGCCGGAAGTGCAGACCATCATTGTCCCCATCGGGGCGGGAAGCGGGATCTGTGGAACGTCGATCGTTGCCAAGTCGATCAATCCCCAGATTCGCATCATTGGGGTCCAGGCGGAGAAGGCCCCCAGTGTGTATTGGTCGTGGCGAGAGCAGCGGATGGTCGACACACCATCTTGTGACACCTTTGCCGAAGGGTTGGCCACGCGGACCGCTTTTGAGTTACCTTTGAGCATTATGCGCGATTTGGTGGACGATATCGTCCTGGTCAGTGAAGACGAATTGAAGCAGACCATCGTCCTGCTGCTGGAGAAAGCGCACACCATTGCCGAGGGGGCTGGTGCAGCGTCCACGGCCGCCGCCATCCAGCTGAAAGACCGCCTGCAGGGCCAGACAGTAGCCTGTGTTCTGAGCGGCGGGAACCTGCCACTGTCGACGTTGCAGCGTATTATCGCTGAAACGCGGCCCTCATTGCTAGAAGCCTCCATCGGCAAGACATGCGACAGGGCAGACAAATAGATCCACCCCTCGAGCTAGGCATCATCCCGTAAGGACGCACCTGGAGGTGGACCGCCCATGGACCGGCGGGAAACCGCAATGGAGAGATATAGAATGACGTTGACGCTGCATGGTGAATTGCGTTAGGGTGGCATAATTCTTCTCTCCGAGCAATTTTGGCCAGGGATCAGTGGGATGCAGGAAGTACATCTTGAGCTCCTTCGGCAATTGCCCTCCGTGGATGGTCTGGCACAGGCCTGCCAGGCTGGCAATGGCAGCGGTAACCCGCTGCCAAAGCTCCTCCTGGAGGCGGCACGCGCTGTGCTCGAGCGTAAACGGCATCTGGTATTGTCCGCTACTACCGACGAAGAGCTGAGGGCGATCGATCTGCGCCACGAGGCGCTACAGGCCGAAGTGTCCACCTGGCTCATGCGAGCCCAGCAGCCCCACTTCCGACGCGTCATCAATGCCACCGGCGTGATCCTGCACACCAATCTTGGGCGGGCACTGCTGAGCCAAGCAGCGGTTGAGAATGTTGCGCTCTTGGCCTCGCACTACTCTAATCTCGAATACGATCTCGAGCATGGGCAGCGCGGGGACCGCTATGTGGCGGTAGTCGGTCTCTTGCAGCGGCTGACAGGAGCTGAAGCGGCCTTGGTCGTCAACAACAACGCCGCCGCAGTGCTGCTTGCCCTGCAGGCTCTGGCCGCTGGACGAGAAGTGGTCGTTTCGCGCGGCGAGCTGATCGAGATCGGCGGCTCGTTTCGTATCCCAGACATTATGCGGTCCAGTGGCGCACTGCTCCACGAAGTGGGCACTACCAATAAAACCCATCTGACGGATTACCATACCGCCATCACCGAACGCACCGCCCTGCTCTTGAAAGTTCATACCAGCAATTATCGCATTGTCGGGTTTACCGAGACGGTGCCACGGGAAGCGTTGGTGCGATTGGGAAATGCCTCCCAACTTCCGGTAATGGAGGATCTCGGCAGCGGTAACCTGGTCGACCTAGCGGCGCACGGCTTGGAGCAGGAGCCAACGGTCTCTGAGGTTGTCCGAGCTGGCGTCGATGTGGTGACCTTCAGTGGGGATAAGCTGCTGGGGGGGCCGCAGGCAGGTATCCTGGTGGGTAAGAAACGCTATCTTGAGATGCTGAAACGACACCCTTTGAACCGTGCTTTGCGTATCGACAAGATGACGCTCGCCGCACTGGAAGCAACCTTACGCCACTATCTCGACCCCGATGCGGCGATCCGAGCGATTCCGACATTGCAGATGATCACTGCTCCTGTACAGGATGTGCACCGCCGGGCGCGACGTTTGCTCCGACAGCTGACAGGCGTTGTGAGCGGCGATTGGGTAGTCGACGTGCAGGCTGACGTGTCGGAAGTCGGTGCCGGAGCCTTACCCCTGACGAAAATCCCCACCCGGGTGATCAGCGTCCGTTCTGCCCGGATGTCCGCCACAGCGATCGAACACAGCTTCCGTCGGCAAGACCCCCCCGTGCTTGGACGGATTCAGCAGGATACATTTTTGTTGGACATGCGGATGATTCAAGACCATGAGCTACGCGAGGTCGTGCAGGCCTTTCGGCGCGTGTGTGGTTGAGGATGCCTCAGCCTTGTCAAGCCCGACATGGTGAATGCTGACGCACCGTGCGGCATCCCAGCCGGGGGCTTGGCAATCCGCTGTAGGCGACGGCTTAGTGAGGATTGATGATGAAGCAAGTGGTCATGGGAACGGCTGGGCATATCGACCATGGCAAGACGCAGCTGGTCAAGACATTGACGGGCATCGATACCGACCGACTGAAGGAGGAAAAGGAGCGGGGCATCACCATTGATCTTGGTTTCGCACATCTGACGTATGAAGACGGTACGGAAGTCGGGGTCATCGATGTGCCGGGGCACGAGCGTTTTGTCCGCAATATGCTGGCGGGTGTCGGCGGCATCGATTTGGTGATGTTGGTGATTGCCGCCGATGAGGGCGTGATGCCCCAAACCAGGGAACATCTGGCCATTTGCCAACTCCTGCGCGTCAAGGAAGGTTTGGTGGCACTCACCAAGGCTGATCTGGTGGATGAGGATTGGCTCGAATTGGTGAGTGAGGATACGCGCGAGTTCCTGAAAGGGACTTTCCTCGAGGGTAAGCCCATCGTTCCGGTGTCGGCGAAAACTGGTCAAGGGATCGATGAACTGAAGCGCGTCTTGCAGGCACTCGTCGCTCGCGTGCCGCCGAAACAATTAGAGGGGAAATTTCGCCTCCCCGTCGATCGTGTCTTTACGATTCGCGGCTTTGGCACGGTGGTCACGGGGACACTGTTTTCGGGCACGATTCGGGTCGAAGATCGGATCGAGATCTACCCCAAAGGGATCGAAGCTAAAATCCGTGGCTTGCAGGTGCATAACGCGAGTGTGCCTGAGGCGGTAGCGGGTCAGCGCACGGCGATAAATCTCCAGGGCATCGACAAGGTAGAGCTGGAGCGTGGTGATGTCCTCGGTCATCCAGGAGAGTTTGCCCCCACGTTCATGCTGGATGCTGTATTGCAACATCTCTCCGATGCGCCGCGGCCACTCCGTCACCGCGCGCGCGTCCGACTCCATGTCGGAACCAGCGAAATCATGGGGCGGGTGATCTTCTTGGATCGCGATGAGCTCGCTCCCGGTGAAGAAGCTTACGTGCAGCTCCGCCTTGAGGAACCGGCGATTGCGCTGCCCCGCGATCGATTCGTGATCCGCAGTTATTCGCCTGTACAAACGATTGGTGGCGGGATGCTCCTTGACGCGCAGGCATCGAAGCATCGTCGCGGAGAAGCTGGCCTAGCGGTCCACTTTCGTGTGCTGGCAGAAGGTAGTCCGGAGGAGATCTTCTCGCACCACCTGAGACAAGCAGCCCACCAGGGGCTGCGTTTATCAGAGTTTCTGCCACGTACGGAATTATCGGAATCACGCTTGCGGCAGGTCGCAACTACGTTGCAACGCGCTGGCCGGCTACGAGCGGTGAATGCCGACATGGGATGGTATCTCCACGCTGAAGCGTTGGATTCCCTAACAAGAGAATTGCAGCGTTACCTCGAAACCTTGCACCGGCAAAATCCGCTGAAACCTAATATCTCTAGCGAAGAGTTGCGCGCCAAAGTCCGAGGTCTCGGCGAACGTGTTTGCCTGATGGGCCTTGAGGAGCTCCGCCAGCAAGGGGCTGTGATTGTGGAGCGCGATCGTGTGCGGCTGGCAACCCACGAGGTAGCTCTTGACGACACGCGTGAGCGCATACTGAACGAACTGGAGGCTGAATTTCTGGCGGCAGGCTATCAGCCGCCGCGGGCAGAAGACCTCTTCGCCAAATTGAACATTGGTAAGGGCCATGACAAAGCACTGCTCCAGGTGCTCCTCGACCAGGGGCGTGCAGTGCGACTTAAGGAGAACGTGGTATTTCATCGTTCGAACCTCGCGAAGGCCGAGTCCTTGCTTGTGCAGTATTTACGCGACCATCGCGAAATCACCCCGATTGAATTCAAAGATCTCCTTGGAATATCGCGCAAATATGCGATTCCCATGCTTGAATACTTCGATAGCCAAAAGATCACCATCCGTGTCGGGGATAAGCGAATCCTGCGAGGAGTGAGCTGACACCACTGGTGGATGCTCCAACCGATAACACTTCTCCTCCTGTCGTCAAATGGCGGAGTGCCATACGCCATTGAAGCGACAGGCGCTGGTCTCGACGCGCCTATTCCTGCACGGCCTAGAGAAACATTTTACCATTCTAGCAGCCTTGATCAACATTAGATAGCACCCACCAAACTTCATAGCCCTTGACAAACAACGTATCAGCGAGTGTGGTCGGCGAAATTTTATGATCAATAATTATCTTTTTCAATCAAAAGATTTAAATTATCTCTGCAAAAAATTCCTTGACAAGTGCGCAGGGGGGCTGTAATGTACTGCCACCAAGTGGGAGAGAATGGAAGGAATTACCATGAAGTGGAGCTGTGTGGATGTTCTTGGGGACTTTTCAACTTAAGCTCGATGACAAAGGTCGCCTCAGCATCCCCACGCGGTACCGCGATATCCTCAGGGAAAAATATCCACTCAGGCCACAGCAAGACGACCTCGAAATCATCCTTTGTTACATTGGCCCGCATATCAGCGCCTACCCCCGAGTCGAGTGGGACCGGTTAGCTGATGCCCTGTCTGAAGCCATCGCCCTGCCAGGTTTGCATCAGGATGCACGGAACCTCGAGCACATGTTGTTCGGCAACGCAGCGGAGTGTCCCATTGATTCCCAGGGACGAGTGGTCATTCCACCGCCTCTGCGTACCAAAGGGAAGCTGAACAGCGAGACCACCATTGTCGGGCACAACCGGTACTTTGAGATCTGGGATCGGGCAACATGCGAGCAGTATGACGCCAGCCTGCAAGGGCATGAACTTTTAGAGATTGCGCAGAAGATCGCCGAGCTACGCGACGCCCGTATTATAGCACGACCATCTCTGTTTGACGATGGACTTCGACCAGGACTATAAACACATTCCCGTGCTGATGGGGGAAGTCGTGCTGTCGTTGCGCCCACAGGCCCACGCGGTGTATGTCGACGCCACCTTGGGCGAGGGGGGGCATGCGGAAGCACTTCTTCGCACCACTGCGCCGAGCGGACGGCTAATCGGTATTGACCGCGATGCAGAGGTGTTGGAGATAGCGCGCCAACGGCTGGGACCATTCGGGTCGAGAGTGGACATTGTGCACGGTCATGCCGCCGAGTTACGGAACATCCTCGATACATTGCAGGTGGCGGAGGCGGACGGCATATTGTTGGACCTTGGGGTGTCGTCTTATCAGTTAGAAACCGCCGCGCGTGGCTTTAGCTTCGCGCGTGCGGGTCCACTGGATATGCGGATGGACCGCACGACGGGGCCAACCGCCGCCACGCTGGTAAATACGCTGGGGGAATGGGAATTGGTCAACGTCATCATGCGTTATGGGGAAGAGCACTGGGCCCGGCGGATCGCCCGGGCTATTCTCCGTGCACGACGCTGTGCCCCGCTGCAGACCACTCAAGATTTGGCGGTTATCGTTACCCAGGTGATCCCGCCGAGCGCACGACGGCAGCGTATCCATCCCGCCACCAGAACCTTTCAGGCCCTCCGTATTGCCGTAAATCAGGAATTGTCGAGGCTAGAGGAGAGTCTCAAGGTGGCCATTGCCTGTCTTCGACCGGGGGGACGGCTATGCGTCATTGCCTACCACTCTCTCGAGGATCGCATCGTCAAGAGGACCTTCCAGGTTTACGCCACGTCGCCGGAAAACGCCACACCACGCGTGCGCCTGCTGACGAAGAAGCCTGTCACCTGCACCCTCGCTGAACGCCAGGTTAACCCTCGCGCCCGCAGTGCAAAGCTGCGGGTACTCGAGCGGGTGTAGCCCGCATCGCGGCAGAGCAAAAATCATCGAGAGCATGTCGATGGGTCAGGAGAAGACACTAGACCGCCGTGACTAATCTTTAGGTGAAGGAGACTTGATGCTCCGTACCATTTCTGTCCGGCAGTCCCCACCCCCCAGGACCTCTTCTCGGCGGTTCAGTTCGGCATCTCGGGCCAACCTACAGGGACAACGATCGTCGTCGCTTCAACGTTTTCGATTCGGACCCCTCCTCGTGAGTTTATTCTTATGTTTGGCTGGAGTTGGAGTGTATATGTGGCCACGGGTCCAGGTCGTCCGACTTGCCTATCGTATGCAAACCTCTGAACAGCACTTGCGCGAACTATTGCAGGCACACGATCAGCTTCGGTTCGAGTTGGCATCACTCAAAGATCCAGAGCGCATCTATCGTGTGGCTACTGAACAGCTGGGGATGGGCATGCCACGGCGGGACCAGGTGGTGATCATGACGCAGGAGCCTCAGGGTCGATAAGAGGAAGACCGGTGGAGCGCCGATCACTGCGACGGCTCTATATGCTTGTGGGGCTATTCATGCTGGCGCTATGCGCGCTTCTAGCGCGGTTGTTCGACATTCAAGTTCTCCAACACCATCTCTTATCCGGTCTGGCCGAACGCCAACATCAGAAAAGCGCTGAACTGCACGGCAAGCGTGGCACGATATACGACCGACGGCTGCGCGAGCTTGCTCTCAGCGT
>JBKPCR010000108.1:0-8243 GCA_046727435.1 bacterium
GTGAACACCGCATCGTTGAGCGCCTCTGTCACCACCCGATACTGCTCCTGCAGCCGGTTCACCTGGCTGAACAGCTCGCTGTTCTCGATCGCCTGCGCTACCTGATTGGCTAGCACGGTCCCCTGCGTCAGATCGCGCGCGGTGAATCGATCAGCGTCTGCCATATCGGCAAAGGTCATGGCCCCGACCACCCGGCCGGTGCGGTCGATGAGCGGGAGTCCCAGTAACGCCTGCGCGTTCAGGGTGCGGGTGATGTCGTTGCATCCATATGGACTTTCCCAAATCCGGTTGCGGAAGGCGGGCTGGCCGGTGTGAATGATCAAGGCGGTATACGAGCTCGGCTCGTTTAAGTCGTGCGATACGCCGACACATAGCTCCGCCCCCTCGCCGAAGCCCGCCACCATCGTCACCGTATGGCCATCCTCGCCCACACGCCACAAAGCCCCATACGCATACCCCTGAGCCCGGCCGATGGTCTCGAGCAACGGCTGGGCGAGTTCCTCTGGACGCAAGGTCGATAAGGCCACCTTGGCCACCTCAGTCTGGGCTCGTAGGAAGCGCGCTTCCACGGCGAGCGCCGCCTCAGCCCGCCGACGCATGACGATGTCGGCGAGAAGCTGCTCGTTGACGCGCTTGAGTTCGATGGTCCGCTCCTCAACCTTGAGCTCGAGATCTTCTTTCGCCCGTTGCAACGCTACCTCCACCTCCTTGCGCTCGGTGATGTCAGAGTCCGTGCCAAGCAGCCGATACGGCTTGCCATGGGAGTCGCGGAGCGCCGTCCCACGGGCTAGAAACCAGCGAATGCTGCCCTGCTTATGCACCATCCGATGCTCGATCTCGTAATGAGGGGTCTTGCCGTCAAGATGGTCCCGTGCGCCCATCATGACCCCTTCACGATCATCGGGATGCACATGGCTGGTCCATGCTTCGATCTTGTTCGGGATTTCAGACTCATCAAAGCCCAGCAACGCCTTCAAGAGCGGATCGAGGTAGATGTGGCCGGACTCGATATCCCAGTCCCACACCCCCACTTTCCCTGCGTTAACCGCCAGGGTATAACGCTCGCGACTCAGGCGTAACGCCTGCTCCGCCCGCTTACGCTCGGTTATATCATTGAATGTCACCACAGCGCCGACGATGATCTCCCCCTCGCGGATGGGGGTACTGACATACTCCACGGGGAAATTCGTCCCATTCTTGCGCCACAACAGACCTTCGCCGTACTGATGCACAGCTCCCGTGGTCAGGGTGGCAAACACAGGACAATCTTCCCACGCATGCGGGGTGCCGTCCGCTTTGGAATGGTACAGCAGGGCATGCATGGGTTGGCCGAGCAGTTCCTCGATCGTATATCCTGTCACATGGGCGACAGCCGGGTTCACAAAGGTGGCACGGCCATGTAAGTCCAGCCCATAAATCCCCTCACCTGCCGAGTGCAAAATCAATTCGTTTTGGCGACTGAGCTGTTCGACTGTGGCCTTGGACTCCTCGAGTTGCCGGGATTTTTCGTTGAGTTGCAGAATCAGATCTCTCGCCACTCGGATGGCCGATGCAGTATGGTTCCGGTACTGTTCCGATGTTCTCGCGGTGATCGCGATATAGAGATTTGATCCGTAAATCACGAGAATCTTTGTCAATTCATGGCCTATCGAAAGGGGTCGATGCTCGACATATAGGAGGTATACCAGCATTCCCAGATAGCAAAATAAGGAAAGATGTCCAAAAAAAAGAACTCTTTTGAAACTTGTATTAATTTGATCCGCTACACGCATCACCATCAGCCAGAATAATAAACTCTTTTCTCCGCCTGAATAATAGATCATTAAGGTCCATATGAAGACATCACCTATAAGAAACGTGAAACTAATATCAATTTTCTTAATCTTCTCAAAGAATAAATAGAGAATCAACCATGAGAGTAGAGAATAACTTGTCACGATTGACGCTATGGCAAAAATGTTTGGCTGCGAAGATGAGTTTAAGATGAATAAGTTGTGGAAGAAGATACAAAAGGTCAGTAGGCAAAATCCAAGTATTCGCAAGGTGGGAATCTGAACGACATTGAGCCGATAAAGCCGTTGCGCCTTCTTTCGCTCAATCTCGTTGGGGTCTAAATCGATGACCAGCTGGGGGGGATCACTGTGAGGGTCTCTCGTCCGTCGTTTCGCCATGGTCATAGCCACTTGATATCTGCTCCGTATGGCTTTTAGAGCGGCGCAAAGTTTGATCCTCCCGAACCCAAACGATGGTTGATCAACGCGAGTATAGAATGAATCAGTGATAACGTCAACGACAATTATTGAGAATATTAAGGTTACATAGATGTATACTTTATCTTATTTTAGCAAAAATGAGAATATACGGTTTTACTATACTATATCGTATGTGATTTTATATTATTTTTGAATATTCTATGACGTTATGGAATAACCACCGGCGCGAGTTTCGCACAATCAGCACGTCTACCAGGCATTGTCAACTTATCGACGAGCCTATGCAGCCTCCGCATGATGTGGCATACTTATTCCTCAACCATGGCTCCGCGTGAGAGAAACGCCCTCTCCTTATACCGCTAGACCATCTTGGGGCTGCTATGAACACTTCCACACCACCGAACCCGTACACACACCATCGCTTCCCGGCCGAGATCATTAGCCATGGCGTCTGGCTCTACTACCGCTTCTGCCTGAGCTACCGCAACGTCGAAGAGCTCCTGTTCGCACAGGGGATCAGTGTGATGTATGAAGCCATTCGAAAATGGTGCCGGAAATTTGGGCAACAGTATGCGAATCAGCTTCGTCGCCGGTGCCCCAGACCTGGTGACAAATGGCACCTGGACGAGGTGGTCCTCACGATCAATGGCAAGCGGCACTACCTCTGGCGGGCGGTCGATCAGGAGGGCCACGTACTCGATATTCTGGTCCATAGCCCCCGGAATAAGAAAGCCACCAAGAAGTTTTTCCGCAAGCTGCTCAAAGGGTTGAGATGCGTCCCGCGGGTGATCATCACGGACAAACTCAAGAGCTATGGCGCGGCACAGCGGGAAGTCATGCCCAGTGTGGAACACCGTCAACATCGCTACCTCAACAATCGCGCGGAAAACTCCTACCAACCGACCCGTCAGCGGGAACGGCGGATGCAACGGTTCAAATCACCAGGGTACGCACAGCGCTTCCTGTCAGCTTACGGTCCCATCGCGTCGCATTTCCGACCGCGACGCCACCGGCTCCCTGCCCCCGAGTACCACCAAGAAATGACCCCCAGGTTCCGGATCTGGCGGAAAATTACGGGCCCAGCGATGACCGCCTAAGGGTAGAGCGAGGTGCGGTCATCCCACCTCTACGCCGTGTGAGAGCAGCGGCCCCAATAAATTGACAATGCCATGCGACGGGGTGACCTAGCGGAGCATAAGGCGGGGCGGGGTTGGCGGATTCGACGGTCTGCAATCGAGCGGTTTCTGGATGAGCGGCCTGGACGCAAAGCAGAGGCCGCTCGGGGGACTCTTTGAGGCCGTCAACGCGGCCATTACGAGCGAGGATGCTGGCGAGTGCCTCCATCCATTGACAATGGAGGGCTTTTCGACGGAGCACTTCATGGCCATGCGGATAGGGGCGTAAAGCGAGATGTGAGAACTCTGTATATAGCCGAGGAGCGGCGTCATCCGCTCCCCGGTTGCGATCGCACAGGAGAAACACCCTGGACAGAAGAATCCCATGCACGCCGCGTCCTCATCATAACCCGTGCTGTCAGGGGTATCAACTTATCCCTACCCCCCTCGATACACGGAGGCATCAACCATGGCGGGTATGCGGGACTACTCAGACCCGGAATTCGACGCCCTGCCCGTGGATGTGCTGCGCGGGCGGCTGATGGCGGAGGTCGAGTCACGCATGGACCTTGAGGCCTTAGAGGTGACACGTGCACAGGAAGGGGCCGACAACCAAGCCTTATGGACATTACTGCGCTGGACATAGGGAGAGGAAGCGCAGATTGAACGCCTGAACGGAGAGCATCCCCGATGACAGAACCATTATCGAGCTTCGAGACGCCGCTGGACCCATATGAAACCCGTGTGCTGGAGCTGCGAACTGCGGTGTTGCAGCGTATCCGTCAGGAGGGCGCGCCAGACGATCCGCTGTTGCTGCTGATCATCAGCTCGCTGGCCCGCATCCCAGAATCGGAGGGTGATCGTGTGGCGGCCGTGGTGGCAGACTTGATGGTCGGCTTACGTCTCTCGCCCCAGGAGCGGCAGAAGACCTATACGTCCGTCGCCGGTGTGGCCCAGGCATTTGATCCAGAAATTCAACAATTCAAGGAGTTCTTTCTGGAGGCGGCTCAGCAAGGCGCTCCACGTGACACCCGTGCGGCATGGCGCGCCTATTTGCAGGGGCTCATTGATCTCTTTGAAGACGGCGCGAAGAGACCGCCGGGCAAGTAGATTCATCGCAGATAAGATCAGACAAAAGCCCGCATTCGGAAGTTTGACGCACTCCTGAGCTGAACTCGTGAACGGAAATCGTCGCGTTAGATGATCAGGCATGGCGCATCCGCCTGCTGCTCCGGTGAGTTTCGTCAGTTTGGTGAGTGTGTAGTGCTTGGCGCCGAGACGCTTTGCAATTGGCAGGTAGGCATGCCGCCTAGGTGAGACGCCTTTGTGATGCGTGCTGACAGGCAACTGGGCAATCTGACGGGTACCCTCCAAGCCCAACCGAAGCAGGCGAAGCCTGCACACAACACAAGACATAACCCGGCCAAATGTCGGGTTTTCCGTGTCTATCACTATCGACCTGACATCAATAAGTATCATTAAATGCATGTCTTATGATGTAAATGCCGGGTTTGTCGGGTCCGTAGGAGATACAACAGCTGCAAAGATGCAAAGCAAAAAAAGTGGAGAGAAGTTCTAATGCGAGGACATATCCGCAAACATTACAAGGACACCCGGAGTCTCATTCTGGATATCGGCTATCAGATCGTGCCGGGTACGGCGAAAATGAAGCGGGTGCAGAAGTGGGTCACCGTGCAAGGCACCAAGCGGGATGTAGAGCGGAAATTCACCGAGCTCCTGCACCATCTTCACCGTGACGAGTATGTTGAACCCTGCAAGCTCACGGCAGGGCAATGGTTGGCTGAATGGCTCGAGACTGCCATCAAACCTCCAAACAAGCGGCTCCGGACCTATGAGACGTACCAGAGTGTCATCGAGCGCCACTTGAAACCGGCCCTCGGGCACATTCCACTACAATAGCTCAAACCGACCGACATCAAGCGGTACTACAACGAGTCTGCCTTGTTCCCCACCACGTTGGAGCAGCATCACACACTGTTGCACAGCGGGCTCAAGGCGGCGCTCTTGCAGAGTCTGGTTCAACGCTTCGTTAGCCAACATAGTTCTTAAAAAGTCTAACTACCTGAATTAAAATAAAACCTATACTCCAAGTGCCGAAGGGGGGACTCGAACCCCCACGGGTTGCCCCACCACCCCCTCAAGATGGCGTGTCTACCAAGTTCCACCACTTCGGCCTGAAATGGAATCCTCGACATGGCGTGAACGACAGTGACTGCCGTCTGCTCTGATCCTCCTCAGAGTTGCCTATTGCTGCTCCTGCGGCTTCTCCGTCCCTTCGCTCTGTGGAGCAGGGGTCTCAACCGTCCCGGTGCTCTCTGATGCGCCTGGCACGTTTGGAGTCGTCTGCTCGCCACCCGATGGCGTCGTGGTAGGAGCCGCTGCAGGTCTTGGTACGGGCGCGCTCATGATTACTGAGCCCCCGATGTATTGCGAGGAGAAGATCGCCAGTACCAGTGAGGTCACCATAAAAATGCCCGCCGCAGCAGTAGTCAGTTTGCTGAGAAAATTGCCCGGCCCCCGCGGTCCAAACACCGTTTGGCTCGCCCCACCAAATGCGGCCCCGATGCCTGCCCCCTTACCAGCCTGCAGCAGGACGATCAGAATCAGGGCAACAGCCACAATCACATGTAGAACGACGAGTGGGACATACAGCCAGACTGGCACTCTACTACCCCCTCTGGAATGACACAATCTGCCCGAAGGAAGATGCTTCCAAGCTCGCACCACCTACCAGGGCACCATCCACATCCGGCTGGGTCATCAGCGTGTGGATATTCCCAGCATTAACGCTCCCACCATATTGGATACGCACTTCGTCCGCAAGAGCTTTGCCGTAAAGCTCCCCCACCAGGCCGCGAATGAACGCATGGACCTCCTGTGCCTGAGCCGGAGTGGCGGTTTTGCCGGTGCCGATGGCCCAAATGGGTTCATACGCTATCACGACCCGTGACATGCCTACGGCTGGAATGTCCGCCAACCCCTGGCGGATCTGCTGTGCCAGCACGCTGAAGGTAGCGTTGCCTTCACGCTGCTCAAGCGTCTCACCAATGCACAGAATGGGGTCAAGCTGAGCGTTCAACGCCGCCCTCAGCTTTCGGTTCACCGTCGCATCGGTTTCGGCAAAGTATTGACGCCGCTCCGAATGCCCGACGATCACCCGTGTGCAGCCGACATCGCTCAACATCGCCGCGGAGATCTCACCCGTAAACGCTCCCTGCAGCTCCCAGTGCATGTTCTGCGCCGTTACGAAAATCGTCGAGCCGCGCAGCGCCTCAGCCACGATCATGAGCGCAGTATATGGCGGCGCCACACCGATATCCACATCATGAACCTGCGCCACTGATGAACGCAGGGCTTTGACCAGTGCCACTGCCTCAGCAGTCGTCTTATACATTTTCCAATTGCCTACGATGATCGGTCGGCGCATTGATCAAGCTCCCGCTGCTGGCTTATCCGTGAGGGCTGCCACTCCTGGCAACTCGCGTCCTTCGAGCAACTCTAAGAATGCCCCACCACCTGTTGAAATGTGCGTGATACGTTCCGCCACTCCCGCCTGATTGACGGCAGCCACACTATCGCCGCCGCCAACGATCGTGGTCGCCTGCGACGACGCGACAGCCATCGCCACAGCAGTGGTCCCCTTCGCAAAGGGGGGGATCTCAAACACGCCCATCGGGCCATTCCACACCACTGTCTTGGCCTCACCGATCGCCCGGCAGAAGGCCTCAACCGTTTGCGGTCCAATGTCCACACCCATCCATCCCGATGGGATGCCATCGTTTGGCACACTCTGCGTCGCAGCACTGGCATCGAGGCGTTCGGCAATCACGTGATCCTCAGGGAGCTGGATGCTCACCCCCAACGTGGCGGCCCTGGTGAGAATGTCTCGGGCCGCGTCGACCTTATCGGCCTCGACGAGCGAATTGCCGACTGGTACCCCTTGGGCCACGAGAAAAGTATACGCCATCCCGCCACCGATCAGCACACGATTCAGCTGCGGCAACAGGTTGATGATCAGACCGATCTTGTCGGAGACCTTGGCACCTCCCAAGATCGCCAGGTAGGGACGACCGGGTGTCGCCAGCAACTGACCTAAATGTGCCAGCTCCGCCTGCATGAGGAGACCCGCAACCGCCACGGGGAGAAATTTCGTCATCGCCTCGGTCGAGGCGTGGGCGCGGTGGGCGGTGCCAAAAGCGTCGTTGACGTAGACATCTGCGAGCCGGGCCAGCTGCTGCGCAAACATGGCATCGTTCTTTTCTTCCTCCGCATGGAAACGCAGATTCTCCAGGAGCAGGACATCTCCCTCGCGCATCCGCGCCACCAGGGCATCCACTGTCGGTCCGACGCAATCGTCCGCCAGGGGGGTGTGCTTCCCCAGCAACCCTGACAGGCACTCTGCCACCGGCTTGAGACTGTAGCGCGGATCGACCTTGCCGGCCGGACGCCCCAGATGCGAGGCCAGGATTACCCGCGCACCTCGGTCCGTAGCATACTGGATGGTCGGGAGCGAGGCCCGGATACGCGTAGCGTCTGTGACGTGCCCCTGCCTGTCCAGGGGCACGTTGAAGTCGACTCGAATGAAGACTCGCTGCCCTGCAATCGGTACATCGGCGATCGACAGCTTTGCGAGCTGCATCGTCATATCCTTTGTGGGGAGGGAGGCGGTCTAGCGGCGGCTGATGTACTCGATGAGATCGCGCACCCGGCAGGAGTACCCCCATTCATTGTCGTACCAGGCAATGACCTTTACCAGCCGCTTATCGATGACATTGGTAATGGTGGCATCGACGATCGCAGAATTTGGATTCTTATTGAAATCCATCGACACCAGCGGCTCTTCGGTGTACGCTAGAATCCCGTGCATGGTGCCATCGGCGGCTTTGCGCAGGGT
>JBKPCR010000109.1:0-9175 GCA_046727435.1 bacterium
CAGAGGCCGCCATCGAGTTCCCTCAGCGCCATTGCAATCCCGAGAAATGAAAGGTATGGTCGGAGAACTCTTTCATTTCTCAGCCTTTAGAACCCTTACTTCCTTATTGCCTCTGGTGACAGGCTTGTTGGGTTTAGGCCAAGTTACCTGTGAATCGTTGCCGGACCTGTATTCGGATCGACGCCATCCTCGACAGTTATCTTGGGTAATCCAGTCGCGGATTGGCCAGAGATGAGGCAACGGTCGGTTGAGCCTCCAACGACCCGCACAACTCGACGAGATGGCAGGCCACCGCATGACAATAGCGCAGCGCTTCCGGACCCGCATCAAAGTCGAACGCCCGGCGACCGTGTGCCTGTGGATTCGCTGGCAGTTTGATGGTCATCCCCCACCGATCCCCATACCAGTCCATCCAACACGTGGTGCCGCCGTCGGTGAGGGGGGTATAATGCGCCACGCAGTCCCGGTAGTTCTGTAACTTCTTACCAACGGTCTTCCAGCTGTCATCCAATGTGATCGCGAAGAGTGGTAGGACGTTGTGCAGCATCGTGATGACGTTTTGGATTGAACTTTTCCTGTACTTCCTTTTAGGGAAATAGTGCTTCAATGTCACTTTTTCGATGGACTCATAGACGCGGCGGGCCGCCCCAAGGCATGCGTCGATTTCATAGAACACTCTTGGATCACTGGTGTTACCACGTATCGCCGTCCCGGGGGGATGGGTACGCTCGAACAACTGGCAGACCCCGACATAGAGGTCGATGAGTCGGTTCAGATGATACAGCGTCGAGAGCATGCAGTACCGCAAGTCCTCCTCTTCATAGTAGTCTGCCGCGTAGTAGGGCCCCTGGACATCCGCGAGGTGAACGGCCCGCTCGTTCAGGGAGTGCCCCGCGACGTCGACGATGGTCAGACTAAATCCCGCATACATCGGTAACGTTGCCGTGGCAATCAGGTCCAATGATTCCGGGCGTTCGTCGCCTTCGACCGCGATGCCATGTTCGTAGACGTTCGTCTCGGGGGAATACACTTCGTCCATAAGTAACGCTCTTTGTACTCTTGATTGGTCACCGCGCTTCCGGCGTCACCGCCCCCGCGCACGCACCCCCCCGGCGATGACCACCGAGGTCTTGAAGACCTGCGTCTACCTGGCCAACCACACCGATGTGCAAACCGCCGTGCTTAACCTCATCGCCGACGGTCGCGGTATCGCCGCCTCCGAGACGGTATTGGGCGAGTTGGCGGCGGCGTTGCCGGGTGAGCTTGCCGATTTGCAGGGGCTCCTACACGACACCTTGGCGGTCGCGGACACGACGTTAACTGACGTGTTGGACACATTGCAGCGCGACTTTCTGGACGCGTAGCGCCCGTCATCTGCCGGGTCCCCTCATGAAGCGTGACGTGCCCGACCTGTCGGTCGTCTCATCTCGTCATTTTCGCGATCGATTTCCCAACGATTTCGGTTGCCACCTCAGCGCCGGGGGGAGCGCCGCTCGCGCAGAGAGCTCATCATAGAGGTCGAGCGCCTGTCTTTTCATATACGACGCCGCACCCGCCGGGACGAAGATGAGGAAACCGAGGAGGTAGCCATGCCAACGCGCGGTCTCCCCAGTGCCCGCCCCCGTCGTACGTAAGTAATCCAGGAGCAGGGGGACCGGGTCCTTCCCGCTCGCGATGGTTTGAAGAAATACGGTGAGTGGGATGACGAGGATACCGAGGAGGGTTGCACTATGGATCGTATTGCTCACGCTCATTAAGCTATCGGCAAACTTCTCTTTGGCCTTGTCGGTTCGATTGGCAATGTCCGGGAGGACTCCCATCAGGAGAAACCTGGCCATGCCCCCACCGGCGAATCTCACCATGACCCCGAAGAAGACCAGGAACCCGATCCAGAACAGACCGAGCACCACCAGGAGAACACGCGGGGGCCATGACGCCGGTTCGGGGAACCGCCTGACCATCGCGGAGCTGATCATAGCGACGACGATGCCGCCGATGCCCAGCCAGAGATACCAAGGCTGTGAGGTCAGAAACATGCTCAACCGTGGCCACACGGCTCTCCATTTGAGGGATCGGCCTAGGCTCATAGCTTCCTCTTGCCGTCTCAGATCAGATGGGTAGGGTCGGGACGGCTCTTATCAACACTGATCAAGTTTGATCCACCCCCGGCCGGAGGCGTGCCGAGAACCAGTGCCAGGCGGGCTCAGGTTCAACGATCTCGCGGTGCCCTATATCCTCACCCCCACGGCTGGCGCTCTTCCCCATCCAGGCGGTCGTTGAGGCGGTCGCGGTCGGTCGGACCCGCGCGGTGCTCCTGGCGGATATGGGGCGCTTTGATGAGCGTGCCCAACTGCAGCCGCGCCTGATCAAGCAGGGCGCGCGCCTCCTCCCACACGGCTTTCGTATGCTGCACGTCCGCCTGGAACGTCGCGGTCGGCCGTGTGCCGCGCTGCACAGCTTCATAGGTGGCGCCCTGGTAGATTTCCTCGAAGTGCCAGTGCAGCACCGTGCCGAGCGCCTCGTAGACGTCGCGCTTGCGCACGCCGGGCAGGAGCGTATAGCCCTGGCGCTCCATCCGCTGCCAGTCTTTCCGGGCGCGGTCGAGGTACTTCCCCCGCGTGTAGCCGCCGTACCGCCCACCGCCCGGGTCGTAAGACGCCCCTCCATCTTGGAGGGTCACCTTAGGCGTGACGAGCGCGACGACCTTGACGCGGGAGATCCCCCCCACGACCCATGTGGCACCGCCTGGAACGTGCCGGTGAGCTGGCCCTGGCGTTCCAGCCGTTGCACCGCCCGCCGGATGCCTCGAACAGACAGCCCCGGCAATGCCTCTGCTAACGCCGGGATGGCCAGCCCCACGGCATGTTGAGTGAGCACGTCAAGGATCTGCCGCTCCACCTTGCCGAAGCCTCGGCTCATGGCCACACTCCTCTCAACCCTGCGCGGCGATCGGCGGGCAGTCGGCCGACGCGTGCTGCATGCCGCACGTCTGACACTGCCAGCGGTCATGGGTATAGATGCGTAGTGAACTCATCGGTCGATCATCGCGCGCGCGCGTGTCATTCCTTTGTCTATTATCTTCTTGTCTATTGGGTAGCGCTTGCGCTACCCCTGCATGGCAAAACCGGCACGTTTTCGCTACCCCTCCGGTAGCGCGTTCGCTACTCCGGAGGATATGATCCGTAGCGATATCGCTACCTCACATGAGCCAGTACACCGTGACGCCGTGAGGGCCGACCTCGCCCGTGCGCTTGATGAGCTCGGCCTCGCGTAACTTCTTGGGGAGCACCTTGACCTTACTGGCATGGATATTCAGTTCACGCGCCAAGCGATCGACGCCGCAGTAGACGCGGCCACAGGTGGGACAGCCATGGATCGCCAACAGCGCGTGCGCAAAGCGGGTGGATGATTTAGTGTGATTCGAGGATAGGACGGCCTGAAATTGAGCGAAGCTCATACGGCACCCTCCTACTGCGGGTGTAAGGTAAGACAGTGAGGCTCCTGCGGAGTAGGGCCGCAGGACTTGGGTTCGGGCGCGGCGTCCCGCGCACACCCCACTGCGACTAGTAATGTAGCACGAATGTCAATACATGTATTGACAAGTGGTCATCCGTTTCACGGCTCAGCCGCCTCTGGACGCGGTTTGCGGGGCCGTCCGCGGGGCGCCGGTTGCGGGTCCGGCGTAGCCCGTAACAGCGCATCCACTGGAATGCCCGTCCGGTCATTAATCCGCAACGCCACCTTGCCGCCGATGCGCCGCAGACCGTGCCAGTACATATGCGCTTGCTGGCGGTGGATCTGGGCCGCCCGCGCGAGCTCGCTGGGGCGGTGAATGCCATAGCGTTTCAAGAGATCCTGCAACATCATCCTCTCCATGATCGCGGACCCTCCGCGCCGCCGACCAAAAAAATATTATCGGATATCACCACAAATGTCAATCATGGTATTGACACGACACCGAACTTTCTGTAGAGTACCCTCATCGCACGTAAACCGTTGAAAACATTGAGAGAAACGGAGGAAATGATGGGGATCATGAAAACGCTGGCCACCGCCAAGAAAGCGACCACCACGGCCAAGCCTACGTCCAAGCCGACGTCCAAGGCAGCGACTCCCGCCAAGGCTGCGCCGCCCGCACCCGCGCCGGTTGAGGCAGCGGTAGGATCACACCAAAACACGGTCGCCAACGGCACACCGGCGATCGATGGCGCGACCATCACCGCGGCGACGCGCAAGCGCAAATACCGCGCTGGATACAAAGCCGTGTTGGTGGTGCAGCGGCCGGACGGGACACACTACCGCCGCATCGTCGGGGAGCCGCAGGAGACCGAGGAGAAGGCGATGGCGGAAGCCGAGCGCGTCAAGGCGGCGTTTGAAAAAGCCGGCAAGATTCCGGCGTAGCCAGGGAGACACGGATGCCCACCATCGGCACGATACATCGTGATCCCATGAACGGCCAGTATCATCCGGCGCCGCGCGCGGCGTTCAAATGGTGGCATGGCGAAACGGCAAGCCAGTGCGAATTCTGCGACGATGACGGCGACGATGACGTCTTGATCGGCTTTTACGCCGAAGAGGACGCGGCCTTATGCGAGCGGCACGGCGCGGAACAACTCTGCATCATGACGTGTACGGACGCCGCCTGCCGCGGGAGGAAGATGTAAGCCATGGATGCATGGAAACGCGGCAGCGCCGCGCGTGTGGAGGAAGTGCCCCGGCAGGGTGCTAGGCACACCCTGTCAGGGCGAGGCAATGCAGGTTTAGCTCACCAGAGCAATCACCCGGCGCATAATATGCGCCTGAAGGAGCAACAATGTCAATTCGCCACATCCCCTATCCCGACGATTTCGACGTCAACCATGAAGTCGCCAACCTCGAGGAACGCCGCCGGCGCATCTTGCACATCCTCGACGTGGGCGACGTGCTGGCGCAGATCGATGATCTGATCGCCCGCGAGTCCGACCCCGCCAAACACCCGTGCCACGACCTCGTCGCCTGGCTGCTGGACCAGCGCGGGTCGCCAGGGAACGGCGCGCACTTCTGGGATGCCTGGAAACGCCTCTGCCTGGATGCCATCGACGCGCTGGTCGACGAGGCCCTGACCCAGGGGGAGGACTAGCGCCATGGCGAAGCCCTGGAAGTCCTCACGCGCCCCGGCCCCCAGCGTGGAGCCGAGCACGATCACGGAATGCGCCCGGCGCTATCATGCCTGTGCGCTGGCGCTCGCCAAGTCGCTCGGCTTGCCGATGACTGCTGCATTTTTACAGGAGTACCACTCCGCTATTTCATGCGTGTACATTGAAGCGGGACGGGCCGGGGTGCGGCTCCCGCCAGCCATCCAGCTGCCGCCGCTTCGCGCCATCAACGGCCAGCCACCGGCGCCCGAGCCGGAGGACCTCACCGAAGGCGCGCCCGTGGCAAACTGCGCCAAAATTTCCTTTACCTCAGTGAGGAGTTAAGCTGACTCGCGGGAATGGTGTAACTCCGCAGATGTGAACACTTTCCTTCTGAAGCGTTGGGAGCTGGTATCCTGCCTCCGGCCGCCATGGTGGCTCTTCAAGCAAGTACACTGAGGGTGAGCCGAGTTAATTCCCCATATACGTAAAGGTAATTATGACGAGGGCTGCGCCCGTGGCCGATGCCCCGGTGGCGTCGACGCACACCCAGGCGCCGGTGGCGGCCCAAGGGTCGTATCAGCGTCACACGTTTGCGGCACGCCTTCTGTCGGCCCCACCGCACGGCCACGCGTCCAACGGTGACCCGCCCCCGCTGACCACGGCCGACCTGCCGACCCGCATCCCGGCCGGCGTGCAGCTCCCGTGCGCGGACGCGTTGATCGTGGACCTGCGGCCCCCGCAGCTCAGTCTCTTGATCGGCAAAGTGGGCTTGCGGGCGCTGGCCGATAACAGCCTGGAGCCGCTGCATGTCGCCTTGCTGGCAGAGCGGGCGCATCGCATGAGCAATGGTCAGAAGCCGACACCGGCCGGGGAGGGGGTGGCATGAGCGCCCCCATCGGCAGCACCTGGTGGTGTGAGCTGTGCCGGCGCTACGTCGTGCTGGCAGGGCAGCCCAAGCGCCGGCGCTGTCGCCTGTGCCGCCAGTGGATGAGGCGAACACGGTAGCCTTCGGATCGGTTTTGGGGTAGAAGGGAGGTGGAGGACCCCCATCCCTTCGACGGGCAGGGATTATGTCGCATCTGGTGAGACGGTTGCCAAATCCTTTGGGAGACCGACTTAGCGTTAGACGGCAGTATCTTGCTGACGAGGAAGGAGGTGAGGCGAAAAACAAAGTGCAAAATAGCAAAGTAACAGGGGGTATGGACGGTCCACCAGCAACCAACTTAGCATCGTCAACGTTATGTTGGCCGATGAGCCGACAGCTCATCGGCACAGGAGGTTATCATGAAACCCAAGACAACGTATCGACGACACAGAGGGAGCCTCAGCGTGATACTTGTCGCGCTTATCCTGACGTGGGCCGCCGTGCTGGGCTCCGGCAGCCCTGCCACCGCAGACACGCTAGTGTTCCCGGCCGGAGTAGCGTGTGAATTCGAACTGCATATTGACGTTAGTGGTGGCAACCTGATCATGAGGGAGTTCGAGGACAAGAACGGCAACACCGTACGCCTGATCACTGCCGGCAAAGGCTTTACACTTGTGTTCACGAATGCCGAAACTGGTGCCACGTTCTCGTTGAAATCTAATGGGGCGGTAACACGCACAACGATCAACCCCGACGGGTCGCAGACGGTGACTAGCACCGGACACAACGTCCTCATTTTCTTCCCGACCGATGTGCCGGCGGGGCCCTCGACGACGCTGTACGAGGGCCGTGTCGTCTACACGGTCGACAGCAATCAAGTCTTCACCTTGTTGGAGTTCAGCGGACAGACGACCGACATCTGTGCCATCTTGTCCTAATGATCTCGGCCCGCTCACGAGAGGAAGCGTGCCCTCTTGCCCGCGCTGTCACATTGGGGATGGCAGTGGAAGACTACCGGCGCAGTGATTTGAGGCCGTGCCCAGCTGGCAAAGAATGTGGTCCTGGCGAGATGGATTGCAGTCCCTCGCGGCTGATTGCTGTCTCAGTCGCCACGAATCCTGTCCTGGAGGTGTCGCGAGATGCAGTCAATGCGGTCCGGCACATGCCTGGATCGCTGTCCCGGCCCATTTGAATTGCAGGCCGTTACACCTAGCGGCGCTGGGCATTGGCACGCAGTTCGTGGGCCAGGAGTTGACCGAAGGCGATCACGTCGCGGATGCGCCGGTCGCATCGACCAACGGACATGGTGAGCCATCAACGGTCGACCATCAGCCTTTGAACGGCGACACGCCCCCACTCAGCGGGATCGCCACCATGGCCGACCTGCCGACCAGCATCCCAGCGGGTTTGCAGTTGCCGTGTGCGGAGGCGTTGATCGTCGACCTCCGGCCCCCGCAGTTGAGTCTGTTGATCGGCAAGGTGGGCTTGCGGGCGCTGGCGGACAAGACCCTGGAGCCGCTGCATGTCGCGCTCTTGGCCGAGCGGGCGCGGCGGTTTGCGCAGGGCCAAAAGGCCCCCAGGGAGGGCTGAGCCATGGATCACGTCCTGCTCATGGCCTACTGGCCGGACAAGGTCGAGACGTACGGCGGCCGGCGCCGCGACCTGCCATGGCTCTTGCGGCGCTACTGCCGCGGGGCCACGCGCGTCGTCGTCTACGAGGCCCGCGAGACGATCTGGGACGTGCGCCACGTGACGGGCGCCCTGGAGCAGTGGGTGCAGGACGGCGGCCACGTGTAACCCCACCCGCGGCGGGGGTCCTCTCCGCCGCGCGCATCACCGCCAGCGTGCGCCCCATCCCACGACGGTTGACACGCCCGGCCCATCCCGCCTACACTCGCCCCAGATATGTAGCGGAGGACACGACCATGATGCGCCGTACCATCGGGTTTCTCGTCACTCTCGCCCTCAGCCTCCTCGTGGCGCCGCTCGCCGCCAGTGCGCAGCCACGCGCCAAGCCGGCGCGGATCGCCTTTCTGGAGTTGGGCGCTGCGCCTCCGGCCTCGGCACCCCCACCCGTGGTGGCGGTGTTCCAGCAGCGACTGCGCGAGCTGGGGTGGATCGAGGGCCAGGACCTCACCATTGAATGGCGCTGGGCCGAGGGCAGTCTCGAACGCTTTGCCACCCTGGTCGAGGAGATGGTCCGTCTCCCGGTGGAGGTCCTGGTGGTCCCGAATCAGACCACCGCCGGCGTGGCGCAGAAAGCGACCACGACGATTCCCATCGTCATGGTGGCAGGCGGCGACATACGGCCGACAATCTCCAGCCTCGCGCAGCCCGGCGGGAACATCACGGGGATGGCCGGCCTCAACCCGGAGTTGTCGTCGAAACGGCTGGAACTGATCACACGCACGATCCCGGGGCTCACCCGCGTGGCGGTGCTCCGGGGGCTCGGCCGCCAAACCCTGGCGTTACAGGCGATGGAGGTCGCGGCCCAGGCGTTGGGGGTGCAGCTGCAGCTCCTGGAGGCGCGAGACTCTACCACGATCGACCAGGCAGTTGCCGCGGCGATCCACCAGGGGGCTGGCGCCCTGGTAGTGTTTTCGGACGGAGGGAACTTCTTTCCCCATCGCGCCCATCTCGCCAAGCTGGCCCTCACCCACCGGCTGCCGTCGATCTTCAATACGCGTGCGTTTGTCGAGGCGGGTGGGCTCATGAGCTATGGGATAAGTCCTGCCGAGCGGGGGCAACGCGCCGCCGTGTACGTGGACAAACTCCTCAACGGGGCCAAGCCGGGAGACCTCCCCATCGAGCAGCCCACGACCTTTGAGTTCGTCATCAACCTCAAGACCGCCCAGGCCTTGGGCCTCACGATCCCGCCGACGCTCCTCTTCCAGGCCGACGAGATCATCCGCTGAGGTGAGCGTTGAGGACTCCTGATCACGCACGGTAACAATTCCCGGACCCCCGCCCCGCCAGCGCGGGGTGCCCCCTGCGGTCCACGCGTCACCCCGCGTCACCACCGGGGTCTCGTCGCCAAGATCCCATAAGCGCAGACTTGTCAACTCGCGCTCTCGGGGGCGACGCGTCCCAGGGGGTGCAAACCAGGCCAGAAGATCATTAACATCTGTGCGGATTGAAGCCGACCTTATCCGGTGTGCACGGCTATCCCTTCAACTCTTTCTTCAGCTCGTTG
>JBKPCR010000110.1:0-5678 GCA_046727435.1 bacterium
TCTCTCAGGTGAGCGCCCGTGAAGGGAGTGCGAGGGCATGTACAAACGAATGTTCGTCCCCGTCGATAACTCCGAGCACTCAAATCGGTGTGTCGATATGGGGGTTTCGTGGGCCAAGGCGTTTGGCGCCACGTTAGTCGGCGGCCATGTCTATGCCGCGAAGATGCATGACTATCGCTTCAAGCAGATGGAATATACGCTACCCGAGGAGTATCAGGATGAACGAGAACTGGAGCGGCAACGGAAGATCCATGACTCGTTGATCACCATGGGCTTACAGTTGATCTCCGATTCCTATCTGGATGTCATGGAACGCCGTGCCGCCGAGACCGGCATCGCCTTCGAACGGCGTACCTACGACGGACGCACGTTCCAACCATTAGTGGACGACATCCAGGGGAGTCAGTACGATTTAGTCATTATCGGGGCCCTCGGGATGGGGGCTGTGAAGGATAGCATACTGGGCAGTGTGTGCGAGCGTGTGGTCCGTCGTATCAACACCGACACCCTGGTAGTGAAGGATGTACGCCCTTGGGAAGAGCAGCAGACGGGCAGCATCGTGGTTGGAGTGGATGGAAGCCCGCAATCGTTTGCCGCCCTAAAGGCCGCCACAGTCCTCGGAAAGGCGTTCGCTCGGTCTGTGGAAGCGGTGGCGGTGTATGATCCCTATTTGCATTATGCCATGTTCAATAGTATCGTGGGGGTGTTGTCCGAGCAAGCCGCCAAAATCTTCCGTTTCAAGGAACAAGAGCAGCTTCACGAAGAGATCATCGATACCGGGTTGGCCCGTATCTACCAATCCCATCTGGAAATCGCCAAGAAAGTCGCTGCTGAGGACGGGGTGGAACTGAACATCACCCTGCACGCTGGCAAAGCCTACGAAAAGCTCCTCGACCATCTCCGTAAAGTCAACCCCTGGCTGTTGATCGTCGGCAAGATTGGGGTGCATAGCGACGACGCGATGGATATCGGCGGCAATGCCGAAAACCTCCTGCGTCTGGCCCCCTGCCATGTGATGCTGGTCAGCGGCAAGTACTATCCGCCGCTCGACGTCAAGGCGGAGGAGAGCATCAACTGGACCAAGGAGGCGTTAGAACGCATGGAGCGCGTGCCGACCTTTGTGCGGGGCATCGCTAGGACTGCCGTGCTGCGGCATGCCATCGAAAAAGGCCATTCGATCGTCAGCTCATCAGTGATCGATGAGGTCATGGCTATCTTTATGCCCCAAAAAACCTCGGCGATGGCGGAGTCGCTAGCTGAGCAACTGGCGCTGGAGAAACTCCAGGCGGAGGGGACAACGACCTTCATCTGCGAAGTCTGCGGTTACGTGGCCAAAGGGGCTGACCCAGTGAAGTGCCCAGTATGCAGCAGCGGCCCCGAGCGCTTCGTGAAGATCGACCTGGAGACGGTCGAGGCCATGGTGGCCGAAGAAGGAGGTGCCGAGTCGGATGAGACCTTCGATGGCTTGAAGCTCAGATGGACCCTCGAGGCCAAGGAGGAATTACGTCGCGTGCCCGTGGCCTACATGCGACGGCGTGCCAAGGCACGTATTGAGAAGAGTGCTCGCGTGCGCAAGTTGTCAACGATCACTCGTGACTTTGTGCAGCCAATTGTGCATGAAAGCATCGTCGAAGGTGAGGCCATCGGTGCTGCACCTGAGCCGAAGAAGAACGGGGCGAAGATCGCTGGTGGGAGGTCAGCCGAGGCGGTCACCGCTGCGGCAACCTCCTTACCGACGACTGAAACGATCCAACTTGGGACGTTCACCTGGACGCAGGATGCTGTCAATCGGCTCAATCGGGTGCCCGAGGGCTTTATGCGTGACATGACGCGCGAGAAAATCGAGGATTATGCCCGCCACCACGATGTACGGCTGGTGACCCTCGACGTGGCGGAAAAGGGGATCGAGGTTGGACGCCAGTTGATGGCGGAAATGATCGCAGGCTATTCACAGGCCAAGCGGGAAGCCGGGACAGAGACTGACCCTGCAGCGGAGGCCAGCATAGCTGCGGTGAAGACAACCGTCCTCAACGAGGTCCCCAGTGTACAAGGGACGCATGCGTAAGAGCTGAGAGAGGGGTGGACACCGATCAAGCGGATGAGCGGATGTGGGTAGCGGTATCAGACCTGCTGATGTGATTGCAGACCTCACGTTCGAGTGTTGTGGTGATGAGCGTAGACCGACTGCGGGGCCGATTAAGACGATCGCAGAAGATTGGCATGAACTGACCATTATCTAATGAGTCGAGACGACCCTAAAATTGAAGCGGTGCCGAAGCTCCTGCGGTTGCAGATAACCTGTGATGAACCGTTGGGCCGATGGCTGACCTCACATGACGTACGTGTTCTGCTAGAAGCCGATGTCTTGCTGAATCGATGTTGACGCCTATTGAACTGCACGGGGAACCGACTGTGACGAGCTGGGTTGCGATTGAGTTGGATTGCAGTGGAGATGCCGATCGCTGTGGTACCGAGAATGACCGTATGATTCGTGTTCATCCCTCCTCATCAGTTGCGCCCAGAAGGCCTACCGGAGAGGCCTTAAGGATTTCTTTCCGCGATGATGTACTCTCCCCCGAACCCTCTCCCGGAGGGAGAGGGTTCGGGGGAGAGGGCGCTTCAGCGAGCGACATACCCTTCCTACGCTAATCTTCTCCCAGGGGGAGAGGAATGAGTACCGACCCTTTCTCAAAATATCTGACGTATCAGACCTCTACGTGCAAGAAAGGACAGAGGCAGTGTTTGGTCTATTGGCGTGAAGGACTATGAGCTCGCGCGCTGATAAATATCGTCAGGCGGCTGTGACCTATGTCGGGGTGGGGATCCTCGTCATTGCCCTGACTCTGATAGCCGGCACTTCACCACAGCGTGGCGCGCCTCCGCTGGTCGGTCTGCTGATCGGGGCAATCTTCGTTGCCATTTTTGGGGTAGTGATCTATTCGTACGGCTGGGTGACGAAAAAATGGGCTCGACAGACTATTACGATCTTGACGGGAATTTTCGTGGTGACCAACGCCCTACGGATGCTTCAATATCTGATCAATTTTGTCGGTTATCGCCTGGAATTACACTTCAAGGCGCCGCCCATCGCCATCCATCCCAGTGAATTTTCGTTCCCGATCATTTTCTTAATCTGTGGGCTGCTGATGGCCTGTATCACATATATGCTGGCCCGGGCGACGTGGGATCTATAGTCCACTCCCTCACCCTAACAACGCTTCCTTGGCAGCTTTCAGCATGTTCAGCGGATTCTTCGTCGCATCCAGTACCGATGTTGGCTCATAGCCGCAGTGCACCATGCAGTCGGCACAGCGGGGGTCGCGACCGGTACCATAGCGCTCCCAATCGGTGGTCTCTAGCAGTTCCTTGAAGGTTTTGGCATAGCCATCGCTCATCAGATAACAGGGGCGCTGCCAGCCGAAAATATTGCGCGTGGGGTTGCCCCATGGCGTGCACTGATATGATCGATCCCCTTTGAGAAAATCTAGGTAGAAGGGGGAGTGATTAAATTGCCAGCGGCGCGGACCACGCCCGCCCTTCAAGATGTCACGGAAGAGTTGCACCGTCTGCTGGTGCCGCAGAAAATGTTCCTGGTCCGGGGCTTTCGAGTATGCATAGCCCGGTGAGATCATCATGCCGTCAATGCCGAGTTCCATGAGGAAGTCGAACATTTCGTGTAGCTCGGATGGATCTTCGCCCTGAAAAATCGTGGTGTTGGTGGTCACCCGAAAACCTGCCTGTTTGGCGACCTTGATGGCTTGGACGGCGGTCTTGAACACGCCCTGGCGGCAGACCAACTCGTCGTGACGTTTCTCCAGGCCGTCCATGTGAATGCTGAAAGTCAGATAGGGCGAGGGCGTGAAGCGATCGAGCTTGCGCTCAAGCAGGATCGCATTGGTGCACAGATAGACGAATTTCCTGCGTTCGACCAAGCCGCTGGCGATAGCATCGATATCGGGATGAATGAGCGGCTCACCGCCGGCGATGGATACCACCGGCGCCCCACATTCCTCGGCCGCTTCAATACATTCCCGCGGCGACAGACGTTTGCGGAGGATTTCCTCGGGATACTGGATTTTCCCGCAGCCCGCGCATTCCAGATTACAGCGGAACAACGGCTCCAGCATCAGCACTAGTGGAAACCGTTCAGTCCCCTTGAGGCGATGCCAGAGGACATAGCTACCAACCTTGAGGCTTTCTCGAAACGAAACCCCCATGGATCACGCCTTTCTCGTGTGGACCACGTTAGCTCGAACAGCGCAAGGGCCGAGGGCCAAGGGCTCTGCAGCACCTGCTGCTGAGCGATGAAGAGACGATGATCTTGTCAGTCCGATCCTCTTGGTGTGAGCTCATGCCCGACGGACGGAATTTACCCTTCTCCGCCCGTCCTGTCAAGCCTCAAGGGTGGCTGCTAGCCGTCTTTTCAGGCCACCAGCTGACCCTCCATGCGCCGCTGGTTGCTGCGCACCCCCTTTTGAAACGGCGTGATTGACTCCCTTGACGATTTCTCCGCTTGCGCTGCGGCCGCGTTGTGTTTATAGTGGGCTGAAACTTTTGTTGTCTTACGACTAGCCAGCAATGAAAATCACTAGCCAGCGATGGAGGGAAGCATACGATGGCGATCGAATCTGCTGAAGAAACCGCTGCGGGCAAGCGTTGGGTGGAGGAAACCGTAAAGCGACTCGTCGGGGAGTACAAGATTGCCGCGACGGGATTCAAGTGGCGAGATGACTTCCCTGGCCCCTATATCACGACATTTGTGTTTGATCTGGGCAAGCCGAATCAAACTGGGTCGATCGAATTTCGCATACGGCATCTCGAGGATTGCCGAAACCCGAACAATCGACCCGTACGCGTGGCGTTGGAACAGCAGATCCGCGATTCTCTTCAAGAGCTGAGCCGCCGCCTTGGGTAAGCGCGCTAACCGCCTCGATGGTGGTTAGCATCGTTGAGCGGCTAGCCCCAGGAGCTTCAAGTCAGGACACCGTTCATCTCAGCTACCATGGTCTGTCGTGCACTGGAACACACCGGGCTACCTAAGCCCGCCCTGAGATGACATTCATGTGCGATATGCCTGCCAGTCGTCGCCTGCAGGGGATGGATGGCAGGCATACTGCGTCCTACTCGGCACGCATGAGCCCACACCCCATCAGTGCATTCGTCCTCATGCTTGGAGCTTCTCGTGGTGCAAAGTAGACGCGACGTCATTATGCCTGATGCCTAAGACAGACCCCCAAGGCTCCAGATCCTCAAGAGATCGCAACTCTTCTGTGGAGGTGAACCAGTTATGGCCGATCGAGTAGCTCCTGAAACGCTTCAGCAACTACTAGAGGGCAGCGCCCAGTTCGCCCTCATCGATGTCCGTGAGGCGGGTGAGTACAATAGCAGCCATATTCCGGGGGCTAGCCTGATCGCCCGGCGTCAGCTGGAGTTCTTGATCTCGCATGCCGTGCCGTTCAAGGGTACTCAGGTCGTCCTCTGCGATGATGATGGACGACGCGCCCACCTCGCGGCTGCCACGCTGGAACGCCTGGGGTACAGTCATGTGTCGGTCCTGGATGGGGGCATCAACCGTTGGGTGACGAATGGTTTAGCGACCGAGTGGGGGAGCAATGTCCCCAGCAAGGATTTTGGCGAAAAAGTCGAAGTCGTGCACCACGTGCCGGAGCTCGACGCCA
>JBKPCR010000111.1:0-22263 GCA_046727435.1 bacterium
AGCGCCTGCACTGGGTGGCCAACATTGGCGGCACCCGTAAGGCGTGGGACGCTCAGATCACGGAAGAGGTCCCCGACCAGCGTATCGCTTGGCGCAGCGAGGCGGGGGAATGCACCGCTGGCGTGGTGACGTTCCAGCCGCTCGCGCCCGACCGCATGTGGATGACTGTGCGCTTTGAGTACGAGCCTCAAGGCGTGAAAGAGACGCTTGGCAATTGGCTCGGCATGGTCTCCCACCGTGTCGAGAATGACCTCGAACGCTTTAAAGCCGTCGTCGAGGCGCGCGACCGAGGGTCAGCTGGGCCGCGCACGACAGCTCCCACAGCAGGGTGCACACAGGGCCGTACCACCCCGACGACCGCAAGAACGGCCGCCGTCGACCGCCGGTTTGAGGACGATGAGGCCGACTTTCAGCGGCACCACCGCACAGCTCGGCCCGGCCGCGAGCCCTATGCATACTACGCGCCAGCGTACCGCTACGGTTATGCCCTGGCGACCGAGCCACGGTATGCCGGCCGTGACTAGTCGGCCATCGAACCAGAGGCCCGGCGTGACTGGGAGGCCCGCCATCAAGGGCAATGGGACGAGTTCAAGGAGGCAGTGCACTATGGGTGGGAGCATGTCCGCGGGCGGCATCATACGGATGAAGGGGACATGCGCATTCCCATTGTGGAAGAAGCGATCCACGTCGAAACACGCCAAGTCGAGCGCGGCGGGGTGAAGATCTACAGCCATGTGAGCGAGCAGCCGGTGGAGCAGGAGGTGCACCTGCGCGACGAGCGGGTCACGGTGGAGCGCCGTCCAGTGAATCGACCGGCGACTGAGCGCGACTTAGCGGCCTTCAAAGAAGGCACGATCGAGGTGACCGAGACCCATGAGGAGCCTGTCGTGGCCAAACAGGCGCGTGTGGTCGAAGAGGTCGTCGTCGAGAAAGACGTGCAAGAGCATACCGAGACGGTCCGTGACACCGTCCGCCGGACCGACGTGGACGTTGAACCTCTGGGGAAGGAGTCGACGCCACGCGCGCGTGACTTCTCAGCGTATGAGCGTGAGTTCAGATCCCATTATGAGACTGCCTTCGCACCGCGGGGTGCTCCTTATGATCGCTGGGCTCCGGCCTACCGATATGGTTATGATCTCGCGACCGACCCGCGTTATCGCGCGCGCGAGTGGGCGGCCCTCGAGCCCGACGCCCGCCGCGAGTGGGAGCAGGACCACCGCGGCACGTGGGAGGAGTTCAAGGAGGCCATTCGACATGCCTGGGACAACGTCCGTGGGAGGCGCTCAACATGAGGCGCTCAACCCCCTAGGAATCTCCCGCGTAATCGCGAGATGTTGTGCAGCTGATCGGGTGTAGTACTACCGGGCTGAGCGCTGCTGAAGGCTATGGGCGAGGTGCCCTGGCGTCTCGCTCAGCACTGGGCACCCAGCATACTCTAGAACCATCCCTGTGATTCAGGTCCGTCTGAGTCGACTTGGCACATATGTTGCTCTAACTCTCATAAGTCTCTTTGAAGCTTTACCAACGGCAGCTTTACCCACGACACAAGGAGGAATTACGATGAAGAAAACTCTTTTGCTGGTTTCAGTGGCTCTGCTCGCGCTTGGCGGGTATGCCGGGACTGCGCACCCGACTGAGGGAACCCCAGTCCTTCTGGCACAGACGGCCCCCGACAATACGGGTCGCAATGTCCGGGACCGCGGAGGCGTCACGCTCACGCCAGGCGATCAATCTGAGAGTGAGGCCGATCGGACCCTTACCCAAGAGATTCGGAGGGCAGTAGTGGCTGACGACTCGCTATCAACGCTGGCCAAGAACATTAAAATTATCACAGTCGATGGAGTCGTCACACTTCGAGGACCAGTGCAGAGTCCCCATGAGAAAGAGACAATTGAGACGAAAGCCCAACAAATCGCGGGGATAGATAAGATCGATAACCAATTGGAGGTCAAAGGACGTTAACCCTATAGATCTTAGGAGGACCAAATGGCACAAGCGGTGTTTGCTCTCGCCATGAATGAAGACCATGCGATCAGAATCGTCGAACAGCTGCAGGCAGCAGGCTTTTCCGCGAACGATATCTCGGTCCTGTTTCCTGATAAAACAGGCACCAAGGACTTTGCTCATGAACATCACACCAAAGCACCGGAAGCCGCGGCAGCTGGGGCTGGCACGGGGGGCATACTCGGAGGTGCCCTCGGCTGGCTGGTAGGGATTGGTGCCTTAGCCATTCCAGGCTTGGGACCATTCATCGCAGCGGGGCCGATCATGGCGGCACTTAGCGGCGCTGCTGCCGGGGCTGCACTAGGGGGTATTGCAGGGGCTTTGATTGGCTTAGGCATTCCGGAATATGAGGCCAAGCGCTACGAGGGGAAAATCAAGGAAGGCCACGTGCTGATTTCCGTACATACGGATAATAGCACGGAGCGCTCCCGCGCCAAGGAGATTCTTAAGCAGGCCGGGGCAGAGGATATCGCCGATACGGCCGAGGTGCGGGTGTAAGCACTCGTATCCATGCGACTGGGGGAGCCACCTTCGGCTCTCCCATCGCATGCAGGCGTTACTCTTTCATGCTTTCGAATGTTAGAAAGCCTGCATGGTGAATGCTGAGACTCACTGGTCCCACTGGAACCATTCCCAACTGCCGGTCGATTTGTTGTAGCGTTCCACCCAAGTGCCTTTGTTGATGTGCTCCAGGCGCGCCAGGTAGTAGCCCAGTGTCACCTCATCCACCGTCGTATTTTTCTCCGCCGCTTCCAAGTATAGTGGCGCAGGGTATCGACCTCGATCGACGCCCTTGTGTTTCTGGCGTGCAGCCGCTCAATGGTTATGGTTGTCCCGGGTCCGGGCGGCAAGGGGGTATCGATCTTGGCCGTGCCGGCTAGATCGTCGAGATTCAGCCCCACTGGGGAACTGGCCGGCACGCGCACACGAACGCCTGCAAACGCAAGGCTGCCAACAAGCTGCTGACCATGTGCCGGCCCTTGCAGGTCCCACTCGCCTGCGGCCCATAGGCTTCTAAAACTGGTCTCGATGCGGCCCTGGAGTTCCGGTGGAAGCTTGATCAGGTGTTGACGAAGGGTATCGGCTTCGATCGTCAGGGCTGCCTGGCTGGCGGCCAGACGATGTACCACCACGCGTGTACCCCCGACCGCGGGTTGGGTTTCAACTTCCATCAGCAGACCGAAAGCTACATCAGCACCGGGAGGAGACTCGGGTGCGGCAACAAAAGGTGTTGCGGGGATCTTCTCGGGCAACTGCCGGGTTTCGCCGATGGCCATGCGGAATTGGCGCGAGGGGTCCATGCGGTCGCCGGACATGGTCATGTGAAGCGCCAGCGGCCAATCGGTACTCGCCGACAGGAAGGCCCTCATGGGCGGCAGGTGAATCATGCCTTGGACATGGAGTGTGTCGATCCATATGGGCAGCGTGCCACGATTGGCCTCTGCTGGTGAGCCAGATTGCGATTTCTGGGGGAAAAGGTCCAGCAGCGAGAGTTGCGACGGGCCGTTGGGCCGCGCGTACACGGTCACACCATTGGCCTGGATCCGACGAATCCGACGCGAGAGCAATTCTGTCCAGCCGAACGCCGCATCCACCTCGCGGGCAGTGACCAGCAGCTGCTGCGCCAACTCCCCGGTATCGTGCAGCACTAGATCGTGCAGGACCAGTGTGCCTGAGAGGCTAAGTACCGCACTGCCGACGCTCAGATGGCTGGCTGGAAAGACTTGCCCCAGTGCGAGATTCACCAGCTGCGTGGATAGAAGGAACGGCGCCATGAGAATTGCCGCCAGCAGCAGCAAAAATACAGCGGCGACCCATCTGAGCCTGCGGACTTGCCTTTTCTCAGTCAGAAATGCAACGAGTCTCATCGGACAAGGGCCTCTTCGAAGGACCTACAGGAGGGAAACTGCGATAACATCTCATCTGCTCTATATGCTTGTCACAAAAGGAGTTACACGAGCACTGCCAAATGTTGGTGATGGCAGAAAACACGGGGCGAATGGACCTGCAATCCGCCAAACTCGCTCTTTTTTGCGATCTGTAGCCATACATGAGGTCCTGTCACAGCGTCCCTTCCCGTAGGTCGATCGTGGAATCGAGCCTGTCTCCCCTGCGCTTGAGGACGCGGCAGAGAGTGCGGTGCTGACCTAGAGAATAATGACGCCCAGCGATAACCATTGCCTTCGTTGGTGATGATTTAGTTGTAACACTCGATCGCGCTCTTCCCCGTTCATCGTCACAGCAACTTGTCCAGCGTGATCGGCAAGTCCCGAATGCGCTTGCCGGTCGCGTGGAAGACGGCGTTGGCGATGGCTGCCGCGACGCCGACGATGCCGATTTCGCCCAAGCCTTTGACGCCAAGCGGATTGACCATCGCATCGTGTTCTTCGACGAAGATCACGTCAATAGCATGCACGTCGGCATTGACGGGCACGTGATACTCCGCCAGATTGTGGTTCATGAACCGTCCGAAGTGCTGGTCAATCACGCTTTCCTCTTCCAGCGCCATGCCAATGCCCCAGACCACTCCACCCAGAATCTGACTGCGTGCCGTGTGAGGATTCAGGATACGCCCGCCGGCAATGGCGCTGACGACGCGGGTCACCTGGATGCTGCCTAAGTCTTCGTCAACCTTCACCTCCGCGAACACCGCCGAATGCGTGTGGCGCGTGTACTGCCTGTGCTGCACACTTCGCTGTGCAAACTTGCGCATTGAAGTCGTTTCTTGCACGATCACGGAGACGTCGCCGTGCCGCATCGCCTCGGGAATCGACATGGCTCGCGAGTCATCGCAGGTGAGTGTGATGTACCCTTCGGCAAACGTCACGTCTTCCAGTTTCGCGTCGGCAAGTGGCGAATTGTCCGCTTGTTGCGCGAACGCCAACAACTGTTCCCGCACCGCTTCGCATACTTCTTGGACCGCCGAGCCGACCGACGCCGCCGTCATCGAACCGCCTTCGACGGGCGCTTGCGGCAGCGAGGAGTCGCCGAGTGTGAACGTCACGTGGTCCATCGGTAGGCCCAACGTTTCCGCCGCGATCTGTGTCATAATCGTGTACGTTCCCGTGCCAATGTCGGCGGTGGCGCTGCTGACTTCGAGCCGCCCGTCCGCCGTCAGCACGGCTTTCGCACTCACCGGGACATACAGCGCCTCCCACACGCCTGTCGCCATGCCCCACCCGATGAGGTGATCGCCGTCGCGCATCGACCGCGGCTGTAGATGGCGTTTCGCCCAGCCGAATCTTTCGGCCCCTTGCCGGTAGCATGCGCGCAGTTCCTTACTCGAAAAAGGTTTGCGTTGGTTCTGATCCTTCTCGGCGTAGTTTTTCAGACGCAGGTCGAGCGGGTCAACGCCGAGTTTGTAGGCCAGCTCGTCCATCGCGCATTCGAGCGCGTACACGCCCCAGGCGGCTCCCGGCGCGCGCATGTCGATTGGGGTGTACAGGTCAAGCGGCGCGACTTTGTAACCCAGCTTGACGTTGTCACACTGGTACAGCACTCCCGACCAATTGACGACGTTTTCGCTGAAATCTTCGAACTGCGACGTCTCGGCGACCGCTTCGTGCGTGATGGCTTCGAGGGTGCCGTCGGACGAGGCGCCGAGGGCCAGTCTCTGGATGGCGGGGGGACGATGGCCGAAGGTGAACATCTGCTGGCGCGTCAGCGAGACTTTCACCGAGCGTTTCAGCGCACGCGCCGCCATCACCGCGAGAAACAGCTGATACTGGGGGCGCAGACCCGACCCGAATGCCCCGCCGACAAATGGCGCGACGACACGCACCTGGTCTGTGGACAACCCGAAAACCTTGCGGACGTATGCCTGGTTGTTTTGCACCCCTTGAGTTTTGTCATGGACGGTCATGGTGCCGTCATGTTCCCAGATGACGGTAGTCGCGAACGGCTCCATCGGATTGTGATGCTCAACGGGCACGTGGTATTCCGCTTCCAGCTGGACGGCGGCACTGGCAAAGGCGTGGTCAGCGTCGCCGCGCGGTTTCGGTGGCGGCTCCATAGCGAATCGTGTCTTCGGTTCGTAAGCACGATCACGCTGTTCAGCCAGATCGGTGACATGCGGTTCGCGTGCGTACTCGACCCGCACGAGCGCCGCCGCATACCGAGCCAGCTCGAAGGTTTCGGCGACGACCAGCGCGATTGGCTGGGCGCTGTACTGAATCTTGTCGTCGTACAGCGGGCGAAACGGCGAACCAGGCGGTGCGATCTGGTCACGGTAACTGCGGTCAAACCATGCGGTGCGCGGCGCGTTTTCATGCGTGAAGACTTGCAACACGCCCGGGAGTGTGACTGCCTCGCGCGCGTCAATGTGCGTGATTCTCCCTTTGGCAATCGCGCTCGACACGACGTAACCGTAGGCGAGATTCGGAACGCAATATTCGGCAGCGTACTTCGCCGCACCGGTGACTTTGGCGCGCCCGTCAACGCGGCTGGTCGCTTGTCCAATGTATTGGGTTGTCGTCATGATGTCTGCTCCATGGCTGCGGCTTGCCGCAACGCCCGAACGACGGCGCGCTTCGCCAACGCGATTTTGAAGGCGTTGTGTGTGAAGCCTTTCGCATCGCGCACAATGGATTCCGCGACTTTTTGAAAGTTTTCCTTCGTCGCGCGTTGACCTGTCAGTAGTGCTTCGGCTTGCGTGTCGCGCCAGGGCTTGTGTGCCACGCCGCCGAGCGCGAGTCGGACCTCCTTAATGCTGTCGCCGTCCATGTCCAGCCCGGCGGCCACCGACACGAGCGCGAACGCATACGACGCGCGGTCGCGGACTTTGAGATACGTGTGATGTGCGGCAAAGCCTTTGGCGGGCAAATCCACCGCCGTGATCAGTTCATCCGCCCGTACATTCGTGTCCATCTGTGGCGTGTCGCCGGGCAGGCGGTGAAAGTCGGCGAACGGGATGACGCGGTCGCCCTCTTTCCCCGTGACGCGCACGACGGCTTCGAGTGCGGCGAGCGCGACGCACATGTCCGACGGGTGGGTGGCGATACAGTGTTCGCTCGTGCCGAGGATCGCGTGGATGCGGTTGAAGCCGTCGATCGCGGCACAGCCTGTGCCGGGTTCGCGCTTATTACAGGGCGTCGCCGTATCGTAAAAATAATAGCAGCGCGTGCGCTGCATCAGATTGCCGCCCGTCGTCGCCATGTTGCGGAGTTGCGGCGACGCGCCCGCCAGAATCGCTTTGGAGAGTAGCGGATAACGCGTTTCGACGTCTGCGTGGTAGGCCACGTCGGTATTGGTGACGAGTGCACCGAGCCGCAACCCGCCGGTTTCGATGGCTTCAATGCGGTTCAATGGCAAGCGCGTAATATCGATCACACGACTCGGTCGTGAGACGTTTTCCTTCATCAAATCAAGTAGATTGGTGCCTCCCGCGATGAACGTCGCCGCCCCATCCTTCGCCCTTTCGCTGACGGCAGTGGCCACGTCGCCGGCTCTGGTGTAGGCAAAGCTGTTCATCGTTCGACCCTCCTGTCTGTTGCCCGCATCGCCTGTTCGACGGCCGCAACGATGTTAGGGTACGCGCCGCAGCGACAGATGTTGCCGCTCATCAATTCGCGGATGTCGTCTGCCATCTTCGCTCTCCCTTCAGCGATCAACCCGACGCCAGAACAAATCTGGCCCGGCGTGCAATACCCGCATTGAAACGCGTCGTGGTCGACAAACGCCTGCTGTAACGGATGGAGCGCCTCCCCTTTGGCAAGCCCTTCAATCGTCGTCACCTCCGCGCCGTCTTGCATGATCGCCAACGTCAGACACGCATTGATGCGCCGGCCATTCACTAACACGGTGCACGCGCCGCATTGCCCATGGTCGCAGCCTTTTTTCGTTCCCGTTAAATTGAGATACTCCCGCAGGGCGTCGAGTAGGGTCGTCCACGGCGCCATCTCCAACTGTTGTTCCGCACCGTTAACTCTGAGCGTGACCAAACTTTGGGCAGGTAACGAAGCCGGGACTCTTGCTCTCGTTTCACTAGCTGATTTGTCATCCATATCAACTCCTTTCAAAGCTGTGCGAATCAGAGGAGCCCAGCTCGATGGTCGCGCCCAGCGAGCGAATGAACGCATCGCCGATGCTGTCATCCACCAGCGCCCCGAGAGCGCTCCGGCCCCCGCGCCGACCAAATTCATGGCCTGCTTCCATGCATACTCCCGTGGTGATCGCCGCCGACGACACAGGCGTCATCGAGGTCGATCAAGTGCTCCTTCGACAGCGCCGCTAGCGTGTTCAATACCGAGTCGGCGGTATCTTCACCTGTGAAGCCGACGCCGATCAGATCGCTTATCCCTCAACTCCTCTGGCTCGTGCATCCCCTATGGCCTCTGACAGGCCCCCCACCTGGTCGATGACATCCGCGTGGAACGGCCGAGGCGCGCAGGGCCCCCGACTCGTCGTTGCGGCCCGCCAGGCCTGCGCATGCGTCTCGCTCTCATACTGAGAGGTGAGGCGGAGGTGTCCTCTCAATCTGAGCTGGATTCGCTCGCCGTGCGCAGGCAGAAGACACGGCCGATCCATCGATGCGCAGGACAGCCGGGGGCGAGCGTCTCCACGTGGCTAAGGACGACGCCATCGCTCCATCTCTTCATCTCATGTCGTACATCTTCATATGTGCTAACGCAGGGCAAGGCGCATGCCATCCTCAGGCCATCACGGCCCTCAGGCCATACGTGAGGCGAGGAGGCCGCCCGGCAGATGCTGGCACAGGCCGAGTAAGCGATCCGAATGACGCAGCGGGTCCACCGGGGAGATCGGTCGGCTCACGGTGGGGGCTTGTAGGCTCGGTCATCGCCGGGATCTTCGCGGAGCTGCTGATGGCGTTTCGGATGCGCTTTCCAGAGGTCGAGCTCATGTTGCAGGAGGTGACGACGGCCTAACAGGTCCAAGCGCTGCGAGACCGACGGATTGACGTCGGCGTCCTGCGCCCCCCGGTCAGGGCGGAGGCTTTCGCGCTCGAGACGATTTGTCGCGATTCGTTCGTGGTCGTGTTACCACATACCCAACCTACGCGACAGTCCGGCATTTCGCGGCACATCATCTGCCGGCATGTGCGGATCGGGATTCTTAAATGGGGTAACGGGAGGGATGGTGCGATGAGACACAATGGAGATCGTCATCTCTTGAAAGACACGAACCTGAGAGGGTCACCCCCAACAGTCGATTCCCTGCGGGGTCAGATGCGGGTCTGAGATCAATATCTTTGTAAATCAATTTGTTATCGAAGGCCGCGTTTGCTTGTTGCGTTCTATCTCACGTTCCCTCCCGCTAGCCCGAATAGCCCGCGCCATGCTACCATCTCCTCAATGCGCGACATCGCTGTGTTCACCGATGCTAGAGTAATCCAACCACATAAACTCGGCTTCCTGGATTCGGAAAACCGGGGATGAATGCCAGGCATGCCCCTTCAAAAACCCCGAATCTTTCATTGAATTCCTGTAGGCATCGCAAATAGACAGATGGTTGCTCATTGTTGGCTGGTGAGGAGTGGCCTTACCGGTCAGGAGGCCGGACGCGACGACCCTCGGTTACGCCTCACACTACTCCCAGGGCGCTCTCGCATCACATAGCCCGGGAGTTCCTCCAAGACCGTTTTGACCCAATCAGGGGCCAAGGCGCTGGGGTCACGGGCGAAGAGTCCACGGGCGACCAGGCGCCAGGGGTCCTGTTGCACCGCTGCGGCAAACCACAGGCGCTGATCCGCGGCGGTCAGGAGCGTAAGGGTGCCGCTAATCACGGTCGACCGGGCACCCTTCCAGTCCAGTCCGCCTCGAGCCCATTTCCCGACCGTCCCTCTGAAATAGGCATCAGCGCCCGTGGGATCTTCGACTACCTGAAAGAATCCGTCCTCTTGCAATTGGGCTTTTAAGGCATGCGTCATCGCGGCTGCGGCGTGGGGCTTCTGATCGCCACTCGCAAATGGGCGTACGTACACGGTCCGAATCCCTGACAGTGGAGGTGCATCCGTCACGACCAGTTGCGTCGGCGTACAGGCCCCCAGCAGCCACGTGGCGATAATTGCCGTCACGAGGCAGATTGTGGTCGGCTGACCGGGCATGCGACCGTGGAGGTTTCGCATCCGTGGTCTTCCTCCTCCTGCAGCCTGTAGGAGAGGCCGCAGTACCTGTGAGATCCAGCAGACGGTGATCCTCTCCGGTGGCTGCGGCAGCTGAAGGGAACGATGGGCGTGCAGACGAAATACCAGCTTGTTGTAGGCCCGCTCGTTGGGGCGAGCGCGTGATTCGCTTCCGGCTCGAATGTTGAGGCATGGTCTTAGGAAGAGGCTCAGCCATTCCCTACCCGCATCGAACTGTTTTACCGTGAACCATCTGCCCCTCACCATTTGTAGCGACTCTTACGCCTCAGTACTGGACCGTATGCCGGCGATGCCATAGACGAGTCTTGATGCCGTGCACGGACGGTATTCGCCTGGGATCATGGCTCGGTCACGCGTGGCACCCACATGCATAAGAGCCTTATGAAGGAATGATGCTCCCGTCGGCTGACGCTATGGGGCCCAGCATAGTGAGGGATGCTAGCGCCTGTCGCTCCCGTTAACGTTGCGGCTCGGCAGTTGGCGGGGCAGCACTCGATCCTGCTGCCCGCGCCGGTTCCCCTACGGTATAGCGATTACAACCACTATTGCCCGAGACGCGCAGACGGAACGGCTGGAGTTCTTCTTCGATGCACATGCCCATCGTGTTGTTCGTAATACTCACCTCTGGATCAATCTGCCACCATTGACAATCCTTGCACATACCCCACTCGGAAGCGGCCATTACTATACCTCCTTCGCTCACGGCTCGTTTTCCGGCCACGCGCCTCTATGACACGGCGCCAGTACTCCCGCACCCACCACCGGGATCAGTACAGCCATGGGGCGTTAAATGGTCATGGGGTATCCCTCCAGGTTAGCGTATACCCCTTGCGACGGCGCTGCGATAGATAGGGTCCCAGATAGTGGCATGCGTCAAGCAAGCAGTATGCCAGACAATGTCCGCGCGAGGTCAGCGAGCCCAGGGCCTGCAACACCCGCATCCCAGATCCCTCCCCGGCGAGGATCGGCGCGGGGGAGGTGATGGCCCGGGAGATCTTATTGCTGCCAGACGGATGCCTCGCGTCTATCCGTCGAGCCCTTTCATTGTGAGAGTTTTCCCCCCCTCTTCTCTCAGTTTAATACCGTAGCTGAGCCACTCGGACGACGCAGGGGGGCTCAGCCAGGCGCGGGCTCAAGGATCCGTTGCCGTGGAGCGGCTGGGTGCGGCCTCATTTCAGGCCGCTCGCCCGAGGACGCCTCTGCGGCTCCCAGCTAACCTCACGGCACAATCATTGCCCCGGGTGACGGAGAAAGGGTATTACGCACATCCAATTGAAAACCTCCGTTAAGCTTCGTCAGCCTGGCTATGAACACGAGAGCATCTGTAAATTCCGCTATCTTTTCCGCAGAGTTGCCATGCAACCCAGAACTGCGCAGAATCTGGTTACTGTGTGGTTTACAGGGTTTAGGAAGGTATCGAAGTTACTTTCACGTCGAAACAGGGCCAAAGTGCGTGGTCATCTGGCCATCACGCAGTCTTGTCATGAAGGCAATGACGTGACGCTGACAGCTCGTGACCTCGTCTCGTAGACAGTCCGGAACTCACGGGAAATAAAGGCCATGAGCGCTTAACGGGGGTTTTCGGTCCACTGTGGCTAATACCCCGAGACGGAGCTCGACACTATCCCAGGGGTATGAGTGGGCGAGCCCAACGGCGACCACGGGCCAGCGGACGTGCACTGCACCGGCATACCGACCGACCCCACTCCCGCGCGCCCGGATGCTATCCGCCTCACCCACGATCATGCCCGCGCGTTGAAGCAGTTGGCCCCGATGATGTTTGGCTATCCAGAGGGCGAGCGTCGACTGCGCGCCGACCTCGGCTTCGAGCCGGACGAACGGCTGACCTTCCGACACCTGGCCGCCCATGTCTCGCCCGAGGTGTACGCGACCCTGATGGACGGCTATACGGCCATCCTGCGGCAGGCGGTCGAGGCTGATGGGCCGCACTTCGACCCGCCGAACGGGGAGGGGGCCTCATGAGCGCCCGCACGGGCGACTCAGTCTGGTGGTGTGCGCTGTACCAGCTCGGGGGGTGGCTGGCGCATCAACCGAAGCGGCAGCGCTGCCGCCTGTGCCAAAAATGGATGATGCGGACCCTTTAACCTTACCCACGGCGGGGGTCCTCTCCGACGCACGCATCCCCATTGGCGTGCGCCCCAGGACACGCAGATTGACATTCCCCGCCAACCCGCCTAGACTCGCGCCCAAAACCCCTCTGGCTTGTGATCGTGTGGGACATTCGGGAGGACCATTCCATGCAGCGCTGTCGCCTCGGCCTCCTCGTCCCCCTCGCCCTCGGCTTCTTGGTGGGGCCGCTCGCCGCCCAGGCCCAGCGGATCGGGAAGCTGTACCGGATCGGTTGGCTCAGTGCTAGCCTGGCCCCCCCTGAGCCCTCTGTCCAAATGCAGGCCTTCCAGCAGGGTCTGCGCGACTTGGGCTATGTCGAGGGCCAAAACTTCGTCATGGAGGGACGCGCTGCGGAGGGGAGCGTCGAGCGGCTCCCTGACCTCGCGGCTGAGCTGGTCCGGCTCCAGATCGAGGTGCTGGTGGCCGGGGGAGCGCCCGCGATCCGCGTGGCTCACCACACCACGCGCACGATCCCGATCGTGATGGCGGGCACCTCGGATGCGGTTGAGCTCGGGTTCGTCGCCATCCTAGCGCGCCGCGGGGGAACATCACGGGCTCGAGCTGGCTGGGTACGAAACCCCCTGGCAAGCGGCTGGAGCTCCTCAAGGAGCTCGTGCCCCAGAGCGCGCGGATTGCCGTGCTGGCGAATCCGGCCAACCCCTACTATGGGTCGAGGATGCACAACCTGACCGGGGCCGCCCGGGGGCTGGGGCTGCACCTGCACGTGGTCACTTGGGCATGACTGACGGCGAGCACGGCACTCTGCAGCAGCACTCCCTCCATGAGTGAAGCGCGTATGGACAGACTCAGCACGTCAGGATAACGTCGGTTGGAGGCCCTGTTGTCTTCATCCTTTCGCCTCGCCTGCCTTCCCTCCCACAAGGGGAAGGCGGAACAAGGACCGATGCCGGACATCGTGTGCAGCTGAACTCACAATCGAATCTCACCGCAGACGCTCACCTTCATCTGCGCCAAATAAAAAGGCGATGCTCTTCCACCAAGCAAGGGGGATACGTGTCAACGGAAAAAAAGAACCAGTGTTGAGGTGCTCCGGATATGCTCCATAACACAATACACACCAGCGCTGTCGGAAATCAGAGGGGAAGGATTTCCGCGGTGATTTTTTGTGCTAGTCGATTAATGGCTTGCTATAGACCATGGAGTGGTGCGCTACCGCGGTGCAGCGGAAGGCGGCGTGAGCGCCTCTGCCAAGTGGTGGGTCGCTGGTACGTCGAGCGCCGCTAGCTTCCCAGCATAGCTCGACCCCACACCGATTGACCATCAGTGCGGACAGCGATCGCCCCGTGCTCGTCAGTGCGCAAGACGTGGACACCTAAGGCCTTGTAGCGCTCGACGACCAGCGGGTGTGGAGGGCCGAAGCAACTATGCCATCGCACGGCAATCACCCCCCCGCTTGGGTTCATGCCAGAAGGATCAGCTCGTGGCGACGAACGCCGACTTTAGAGCATTCGCCACCAGTCAATATCAAAATTCCCTACTTATCACGGCGCGCGATCAGCCGTGACGTAATCCTTCTTTAAAACGTTGGTCCATAAAAAGGTCTCAAGGCGCTCGGCATAGTGGGCGTTGGCGAGGGAGCTAGGGTGGGAATCATGCGGCCCGTTTGTATATTCGGGCCGGGTGGAATTGACCGAGATATCCACCCCCATCAGCCCCTGGGCTTGGGCAAACGCCAGCATCTCACGGGTGCGTGCATCCTCCGCGATGGTCGCTACAATAAATTCCGCATGGTATTGGTTGGCGAGCTCGGCCATCTCTAGCAGCAGTCGCTGGGAGACCTGCTGACTGTGGGACCAGGCATCTTCTAACCGATTATATGTCATTTCGAGGAAGTGGACGAAAGCCGAATAGCGCATCAACGGAAATTCGGTGTATTCGACCGTCGCCGTGGCCGAGCGGAGGTGTCCGTCGCGGTCGAGCCACACATAGGGCTGGAGGAGGGGTCCTAGCCGGTTCCAGGGCGCGATGGTCTTCCGACGGTTGCGCAGGAAGGTGTTGCGTTCGTCATGCAGACTGGCATACGCATATACCACCAGGCGCGGGGGGCGCTGCGTGGTCAGCGCTTCCTGCAGTTGGAGGAGCGCGTGGAGCGTCCCATAACCCTCTACCCCATAATTCACCACTTCATATTCCAGCAAGCGGTCCTGAAGGAGCCAGGGATAGGTGTCCTGATCATTGAGGGACCAGCCGTGCGTGAACGAGCAACCCATAACCCAGATTGCGGGTTTTGATCGCGTCTCGGTGGAGTTGGCTAGTGGATGGGTGATGCGGAGCCCACTCGGAAGGTGCGTCATGGTGAACGAGTACCCGTTGTGCAAGGTCACCACGAATGCGCCAGGGAGTTGGGTATAGCCGCGTGTCGGATGAGGGGTAAACAGCCGGCCGCCAGGCGTAACGTGGATCTGGAGGTCCGCTTTGGCCCACGGGTGGATGCCGGTGAGCCGCGCTAGGAGTTCGGCCCCTGCGAGCGTGAGTGTGGCCATCACCGCGAGGGAGACGAGGCCAAATACGAGAGTCTTGCGTCTGGTCAAGGATGGAGTCCTGTGATGCCTGTTCATAACCGCCTTTCATCGCTCGCAATGCCCGTCCACGTCTGGTCCCTCGACGCAGGCGAGCCGAGAGGGCACATATAATACTCATGATGAGGCTTCGAGAATACGCATGACCGCGTCATCGGCGGCCCCCTAGGGGTGAAGAGAGACATTTCCCCTGCTGTGTTTGAGCATGTCGTATCCCTCCCTGCCGGCTGCTACGAGGATAATCGCTAACAGGGGGTGCAGCGGCTCGCTGTAACGCATCTCGGCCCAGGCAACCATATAAGCAAGCATGAAGTATGCACATACCACGACGAGCGGCACTAGCGGCTGAAGCCGACCTCGAACAGCTAAGAACGCCAGAGCCGCCAAGGCGATAATGGGCAGTTGCCGGGCCACAAACATGTTGAGCAGCTTCTGCGATGAGTATGGGTACCACTGGCGCATCACGGCCCAGTTATACAAAGCGCTATAGGGCCACTCCACCACAGGGTTCCCAAGCCACAAGTACACAGCCTTCCTCAGCGAGTATGTGACGTACACGCCCGGTTCGGCCCGGATCGAGCGGATGGCGCGACGGGTGAAGTACCGATCACCATCAATCGTGTGCGGGTCATGGCCACCATTGCGCTCCGGGTTGAGCTCATTAGCCCAAATATCGAGGAAGTCCCGCTGACCCCGCGTCAGGTGATAAAATTCCGGGCTGCCATACCAGAGGGCTCCGGCCGAGATGGTCAGCGGGAGGAAACGGTGATAAGTGCGCCAGTTATGATAGGTCCACGGCGCTATGACCGCTACCATGGTCAGGCCGTACGCCACGCCCATACCAGTTTTCTGCTTCAGGGGCCACCCCCATGGTAGCAGCAGGGGCAGAAGCAGTGGGAGCAGAGCGGTCGTGGGACGGCAGAGCGTGACCGCGGCCATGCTTGCCCCAGCCCAGGCGAAGCGCCACAGCCGCGGCGTCTGCAACGCCCAGAGCAGCGCCAGCAGTGCAACGAGCAGCAGGGGGGTGTACAAGATTTCGGTAAAAATCCCCCGGGCGTGCCAAATCAATGAGTCATCGAGCGCCACGATCCCCGCCGCCACGAGCGCTGGGATGATCCCGGTCAAACGCCGCGCCAGCAGGTACGTCAGTGGGACTGCCACCACGCCGACAAAGGCCTGCACATACAATAGCTTGGCTGGGGAGCGCTGGCCCAAAGCATAGTATGCCGCTGCGATAAACATCGGATACGCCGGCACCCGCACAGGCGATGGTAAGAATGTCCCTTGCAGCAGAGCGTAAGCCAACTCCTCGTAACCGATCTCATCACCGGCGAGACGTAATGCCACTTCATCCAACACATTTGAGGTTCGCTGCCAGACGACTTGCAGACGAAGCGCCAGTGCCCCAAGCATTAGTATGCTCAGGACCAAAGCGATCCTGGTCCGGAGACCGGCGTGCGCGGGTGACGTACACATCTCGCATTCATCTCGCGATGGTGGCCCGATTGGGCGATCGACCTTCACCGAAAAATGGAGCCCCAAAGGCCTTGGGCGCCGCCAGATCAGGCGCAATCAATGCCGTGCGTCGGTGGCTTCGCTCAGTTTTGGGGCGAACATGGATGCAACAGGCTCCTACTAGCCCTTCCTGGCGGCTCGCTGTTCCCGTGAGCCAAGCCGCTAAAATCCCCCATTGCCGGTTATCGCCCGTGCTGTCTTTTCCACAACATAGAGGCGGTTAAGGCCAAAGACGAAAGGGATGGTCTCCGTGAGGTGAAGACGGCTCTTAGCCAGAAGCGCTTTCACCTCCTTCTCCCACAGTCCCTTCGCTTCCTCCTCCCCTATGCCTCGCTCGAGCTGATCAAGGTCATAGCGTCGCCTGATGGGATGCGAGAAAAAGCCGACCACAGGGTTGATCATCGTGATCAGCAGTTGCCCCTCGCCCTTGAGAACCCTCCTGGCTTCCTGCAAAACCTGGATCCTCTTCGACTGCGAGACGTGGTTCAAGCAGGCGAGCATAAGCACTGTGTCGAAATGCTCATCGGGGAACGGCAGCATAGTAGTATCGCAAATCACATCTGTGCCCGGCCATGGATGTATATCCACCCCGATGGCTAGGCCCTGTCGCGACCTGTAGCGCCTCGCGAGCTCATTCGTCCCACATCCGATGTCGAGCAACAAGCCTCGGCAACGCCCCAGCGCAATTGCCACTCGTTCCTCGTCAATGGGGGTGAGGCCGAGGGCTCGAGCTTGCTCTGAGGAGAGGAAAATGAGGAGCGGAAAACAAAAGCGGTCTTTGATTTTTTGCCACTCGATCACGAAGAACCCTCCTGCGGTAGTTCTGGGCACTAGCTAATCGCCATGGCCCGAGGTCGAAATGACCGACTCCGGAAGCCGTTCTAAGGCAATGGCTCTGACCAGCGCCGTGATCGTTTGTTCAAGGCGGGCGAGCGCCACATAGAGGCGAAAAATGAGGTAGAAGCTGATGAGCAGGCTCAGATACACGATGAGGTCCACGCCCCGGCCAATGCCAAGGAGGTGAGCGAGAAAGGAGGTGGCCTCGGGAAAGATGATCATGGAGGCAGTTCCAATCCAGACCAGGCCCCAAAAGAGAAAATTAAGCGGGACCAAACGGCGTTGTCTGTACGAGTGGATCGCTTTCGCCATGGCGCCTAGGACAAAGGCTAATAGGAGAAACTGAGCAGGTTTCATAGCATGGACCTCTGGACTTTGGCGAGGATGAGTTTCATCAAGGTCTGCAGTCCAACCGTAAAGCTCTGACCTTTGGACAGGGAATAATCGGTGTAGATAGCCTGTACTGGTACCTCCTCCCATTTCAGACGGTTTCTCACTGTTTCTGCGATGATCTCTGAGCTGACCTCCATGCCTGTGGTCATGATCTGCATTCGAGTCGCGGCCCCGCTTGAGAAAGCCCGTAGGCCAGACTGGGAGTCCGTCGTCCAGCCGCCGAAGAGCAGGTAGGTGACCACATTGGCGATCCAATTCGCCACGCGTCGCCGGTAGGGCATGCCCCGCGGATCCAACATCCGGCTCCCGATGACCACCTCCGCCTCCCCCACTTCGATTGGTTGAAGGAGCCGCATGATATCGTTGGGATCGTGCTGGCCGTCCGCATCGAAGGTGACGATGACCTCTGCTCCGAGTCGCAGGGCAGCGCTGATCCCTGTCCCCAATGCACCACCGAGCCCCCGGTTCAGGAGATGGCGGAGTCGAATCACCCCCTCATGGGAGGCGAGCTCACCAGTGCGGTCACTACTGCCGTCGTCGACGACAATGAGCGTTGTAAAGCCGCGCTGCTTAAGCCCCCGGATGACCTCGACAATGGTCTGCTCCTCATTGTAGGCGGGAATGACAACGACCACGCGCTTAACCGTCATGTGTATTCCCTCCACTATGGTCAGCCGCCGGTCTTGACCGCCTCATCAGGAATAAGCGGCTGTAGGATAGGAGGCTTTGTCTCGTCGTAATCGTACAGAAAAAGCTTCCTGCCTGGATACTGCCCGATGAGGAGATGATTCAGGCCCTCTAAGTCATGGACATACAACACCTTCCCCTGAAAATCGAGCGGATTTCTCGTCAGATTCCAGGGCTGAAAATCGCCGCTAACGTACCGAATGAAAACGATGGCATTGTCGAGCTGCGTGCGGTCAATCATCTGATAAAGGGCCTGACGCGCGACGATGGAACGATGCGCGTCAGCGAGCTTGACTGGCAACACCCAGAAGAGGCTCAGCGCCGAACAGATCCCTAACGCGGCTGCGGCCAAGCCGACTCCCTCGCCGGCGGGCCAGCGTCGCTTGAGGCGATTGAGCAGGGCCATTGCACCCCTGGCCCCCAATAGAGCGAGCGCAAAAAAGCTCGCATAGTAGTAACGCGGGCCATAGCCAGCCCAAGAATGGAACGGCACAAAGGCATACCACAGGACGTTGGACAGGACCACCAGGAGGAAGAGTGCATCCCACCGCTGTTCCGAAGGGTTTTTAGCCCACGCCTGTCCCAGCCAGACGCTGTAGAGGAAGCCAAGAAGCGGCAAGAACGGATAGGCCCAGACGAGGAGATGGAGGAGGTACTCGACGATGAAGGAACGTCCGGGGAGGTAGAGGTCGAACAGCGGCTGGGCGTATCCCACATGGTAGCCCATCGTCAGCGGATGCCCCGTTTGCAGAAAGTTATACCCGACCAGCAGCAAGACACCAACGCTGTGGCTCATACCGAACCATAGTAACTGTCGCAGCGCCACGTCTCCTCGCAAGGTAAGGAGCAGAAGATAAACCCCCAGAGGACAGAACGCCACTACCTGGTCGAAGGGGCGGATCAGGAAGGACATCGAGCCACACAGTCCGGCCCAGAGAAATTCACGAGTCGCCTTCCGTTCGATCCCTCTGGCACAGAAGAAAACAAAAAGGGTGATGCAAAGAAGGCTGCTGGAATGGGCAAAATAGGAAGCCGAGTGTAAAAGGAAAAAGGGTGAGAAGAGCATGAAGAAGACAGCCAGGAGCGCTACTGACGTGTTGTAAAGCAGCCTCCCTAAACAGTAGACGCTCAAGAGGGTCAGCGCACCAATGACCGGGTTCACAAGCCACGGCACCTGGAGCAAGATCCCCGGGGCCAGGAGGAGAGGCCAGCCAGGGGGAGCCCAGGCGTAGAACTTCCCATTATTGACCATCCCCCACACGTCAAAGAACCGCGGATGCGTAGGAGAACTGGCGTGGAGGCGACCCTGACCGAAGATTTCCGCCTGCACGAAATAGGACCACTCGTCGCCCGAGTAGGGGTAGCCATCAAAGATGAACTTCCCGATGAACATGGCGAAAACCCCACAGGCGAACACAAGGCCAGCCACGACAAAGCGCTCACCCCAACGGAGCACGAGCGAAGTGAGACGGTTTCCCCAGCAGCCGATGGCGCTGAGCCAGCTTATTTGCTGTCTGGCAACCCCCCAAAGGCCGGCAAGGGCGCTTGCAACAATCATCAATAAGACTGCTAGTTGCAGTTCCAACGTCAACCAATCAATCGCTAGCACTGCGGTCGTTTCCTTGACCCTGCACTGGCCGTCATGCCTCTACAAGGGGCTGTTGTAGGGGCGCAGCTATCTTTGATCACAACCACACCGGGCCATGAGATGCAGGTCACTGATAGACGCCTGGGGGATGGGCAGCCCTGAATGGTCAACACATGGTTCAGCTCGGAGGCAATGCCTCTCCGCACGCTGAGATACCTCGGCTTGCTAAGTCCAGTCGATCGAAAGATGCTTCTGGATATTGCATAAGAAAGCTAGGCTGAAAAGCCAGGAAAATGACCGGTAGGGGACCTGCTGAGGGGGGCCTCCTGGGGAGGAAGTGTCACACTTGGGGAGGGTTTAAGCTGCCACCTACCCGCTCCTATTTGTGATACTTTACTCTAGTTCTACTACTTTTGTCTACGCTTAAATGAGGGCGACGAGCAGGGTTTATCCTCCAGAATCAAAATATAGCCTCAAGAGACTCCCGCACGATTCTTTGAGGCTTGCTCAATACTGCATAGATATTCGTGGAAGGGCAGCTTTACTTACTACCGGTGTCGCGGTCATCGTCCCAGTCCTGGGCCACATCCGAAGGACCGTCGGTGGCATATGGCAATAAGAGCACCCCAGACAGCCGGTCGCGGGCTCCAAAAATTCCACCACCGATGCGATAGGCGACGCGAGGGAGACGCGTGCTATCGATGGCTTCCGGCAGGGTCATGTCTGCCAGAATGGTCGTGAGGCGACATGCCAGCCCGGATTATCGGCGCGATCCGACGCTAACAGCAGCTGGGAGTGCAGGACTTCCGCGTCGATTTCCCGAGCCAGTCGGTTGGGAGCTTGCTGCAAGCCACGGAGCGGTTCACTATTGAGGTGCGGCCGCAGGCGGCGTATGCGTCTCCGCCACGCGGGGAGTTACAGGTGGGCTGAGCACCGCGGGCCTGCCGCTGTAGGGTTCAATCCAGACCGATTGGCCATCGGTGCGGACGGTGATGGCGCCGTCTTCATCGGTACGAAAGATACGAGCGCCAAGGGTCCGATAGCGCTCGACGACCGTCGGGTGAGGATGGCCGAAGCGACTGTCCCGTTGCACCGAAAACACCGCCACGCGTGGATCGACGGCCCGCACAAAAGGGTCAGTACTGGATGACCGACTACCATGATGAGGCACCTTCAGAATGGTGGCACGGAGATCACCGCTGGTCTGCAGCAGAACACTCTCGGCTTCTTGCTCGATGTCGCCGGTGAACAGGAAGCTGACGGCGCCATAGGTCAACTTCAGGACGAGCGAACGGTTATTCTCGCCAACATCTGCTCTGTCGCCACGTCGCTTCGTCGGAGGCTGGAATGTTGCGCTGGGATGGAGCAGCTCGAGACCAACACCATCAATAACGGGCGCCGTATACCCCTCGGCCACAACATCCTGATAGATGCCACGCTGCACCGCCACATCGCGGAGTGCACCATACCACTCGGATCGCAAGGGCGCTCCGTTATCCCAGAACTGCCCGACCCGGAAGTCCCGCAGAATAGCGCCAAAACCTTTGGCATGATCGGATTGAGGGTGTGTGGCCACCAGATAATCCAGGTGGCGTACCCGCGTGTGTCGTAGAAAAGGAGCTACCACACGTGCCCCTATATCAATGTCATCGCGATAGGAGCCACCACTGTCGATGAGCATGGTTGTGCCATGTGGGAAGCGGATGAAGCTAGCATCGCCATGACCGACGTCGAGAAATGTGACCAGGAGTTGACCGCGCCCGGCCGGAAATAGCCAGGGCCAGGTGAGCCATATACTGACCATGACAGCCCCGCCGATGCTACCCCAGCGCGCGATGCGATGGCGTGGGCTATAGGGCAGCAGTAGGAGAGCTGCGTACGCCACCATCACGGTCGGGAGCGATACTGCACCGGTGTAGGGCGCGGCATATGGAAGCGCCGCAAAAAAACGAATCACGCCATACATCGATTTGACTATCACTCCTGTCAGGAAGAGCAGGATGATGCCGAGAGGTGGGAGGATCTGCGTTGTGAAAGATGCGATAATAGCACTTGCCACTGCAATTGAGGCTAAGGGGGCGACGATGATGTTGGCCAGGGGGGCGATGAGGGGAAGCCGTTCGAAATGGTACAGGATGAGAGGCGTCGTCGCAAGACTGGCGAAAATCGACACCACCACAACGTCCCGTAACCAGCATTTGAGCCGGGTCACAGAGTGAGGGGAGCGTCCCTGCTCCGTGTCGTCCATGTTCAACGGGGAGAGGAAGCGGTAGGCGTAAAATATGCTCAATACCCCCACGAAAGAAAGCTGGAAGCCGATTCCAAACAGGGCAAAGGGCTCGAGGCCGAGGATCAACAGAGCGGCCAGCAACGTGATGTTGAAAGGGTCCCCATCGCGGTCGATGAGATAGGCGAACACGAAGGTGGCGATCATGATGGTCGAACGGATAGCTGGGAAATTCGGGTCG
>JBKPCR010000112.1:0-7462 GCA_046727435.1 bacterium
GAATACGGTCCTCGCAGGCACGCTCGCGCACATTGTACGGGATCTGGATGCTGTGGATGCGCCCACTACGCATGATGTCCAGCATCGTCGGATAGGCGCTGGTTGAGTAATGGGTAATACCGATGAGACCGATGCGCCCCCCATCCCGCAGTCGCTCGAGCGTCCCCAGATGTGTGCGCCAATCGACCAGATTATGGATCTGCAGGACATCAATGTAGTCAGTTTTGAGCAGGCGGAAGGAGTTGTCGATCTGGGCTTCGCCCTGAGCCCGACCGTGGCACCAGACCTTGGTAGCGAACTGAAAACGCTCCCGGCAGCCCTCGGTGGTTCGGCCAATCACCTGCTCACTCTGGCCGTACATCGGCGATGAGTCGACAAACGTCACCTGTGCGGCGATGCAGCGCTCGACGATCTGACGCCGTACCGCGATGTCGTGTTCGGCGCTGACATCAAAAGTTCTGGCGGTTCCCAGGCCGATGACCGGCACCCGCAGGCTGCCAAGCTGACGAAATTCCATCCTAGGCTCTCGCTATCGTTCGACCTGCCCCGTCAACAGGACACGGACCACCTGGTCGGCTATGTGTTGGGCTCCAGCCTCAATCTCGGCATCGGTGAGGGTCGACAATGGGTGTGGCATGTAGATTACCGGATAGTTGGGGACTCCCCACACCGTGGCTGTCGCTTGCCCGGTAGTCACGAAGTGATCGGTGCAGATGGTCGCCGCCGGGATCCCAGCGCGATCGAGGTGAATGCCGTCGTGCACACTGCACGAGCTGCACGAGCCTCAGTCGCCAACCCCAACGATCACCAGATCGCAGGTGGTGGCGAGTTCTTTGATCGCCTCGGGGGCAGCTGGCTTCGAGGCCGATGGTTTGCGATGGTGCACGATATTGGTGAAGCTATACCGGGCGTTGAGGATGGCGGCGACCGAATCCAACATGTTGTCCGCCTTCGATTTGCTATTGTCGAGCAACCCCACCCGCTTCTCCCGCAGACTCGACAGCCGCGGCGCCAGGGCCGATTCTGCCACCGTGGCTTCATTCACCGGACTGATCAGCACCAGCTTCGGAACACTATCTGTTGGCATAGTCCGCCCTCTCTTATGAATGACGTGAACGCCAGGCGATGGGCCAGGTGACGGCGGTCGATGATACCTTTGGTCCCCAGCTCGGGATCACCGCACTCATGGCGCCCTCGTCCCCGCCGGCTGCGACAATCATGAGGTCCTCCGGGCGCTCAACCACCGAGACATACTGCTGCTCGTCGCCCGGCTCGACTGCGCCGGGTAAGCCGCCACCACGTTTCAAATCGGCGACCGTCCGGCGCGCATGCTCGCTCAAGTAGGTGCGCACATCGCGCTTGGCCCAGCCGTGGCGGGAGATGGTATGCATATGCTCAGCGGCGACGACGATGACCATTTCCCCCTGGCGTGTGCCACTGGCGCTGTCGGCCACCGATCCCGAGGTGGTCAACGACGTCCCCAGGCTCGACATGGCGTCAGCAATCGTCGTTAGAACCCCTTCGGGCGTATGGCTCAAGCCATTGCGTACTTGCCGCGGTCCCTCACAGGCAAAGATGGTGACGGCGCTGGCTTCAGGGGCGAGACCACGCTCGACATGCAGCGGCAGCCAAGAGCTGTCCTGGGCATTCTCCGCGATACAATAGGTATACTTGCCAGGGTGACCCAGGCATGAGCGATCGAACAAACCTGGGATAGCGCCGCAGGTGTTCATCAACACCAGTCGCACGGCACGGCCGATGGTGGCGTTGGCACGATTGCCTGGTCCAAACAGATTGTTGCGACAGTTGATCTGCAGGTCCTCGACGACCGGACCGTTGACGATGACCAAAATCGCTGATCCGCCCAGGCTGGCCGAGGGACCCACCAGATTGAACGGCGGCTGCAGCATCGCTTCCACGGCCGCAATGACCACGGGAGCATATTCGGGCAGGCATCCCGCCATCACTGCATTGGCGACGACCTGTTCCACAGTCACCCGCCGCCTCCGCTCAGGAACCATGCCCAACATCTCGTCGCGTCTACGCTCAACGTGGGCTAGAAAGGCCGCCACCCGCTCCTCCGTTGGTGGGATGACCGGAAGCCCGTCGGTCCAGCCCTGCTGATAGCAAAACTCGATGGCGGCGATTGGGTCGATGGCCTCGCGTCCGGTCACCTCAAGCGTTGCCTGCGCCATGCCTGTCACTCCTCACTCGGGGGGCATCGGTGCCAGCTGGGTGAGCCAAGCTGGCCGATCGTCGTCGACGAGTGTACTGGGGTTTGTGAGAGGTGTCAACGATGTCGAGTGGTATACTCCGCTTGCAATCGGCTTTCTCCCGCCAATCGCCAAGACGAGACGGCAGCGATGAAGGGAACTGACAGTAGCATGCGCAGAGCGCCCGTGCCCATGGCGCAAGAAGGCATCACCGCTGTCGATTACGCCGTCACTAACACCTTTTGGTAGATCGGCGTGCGCCATTCGGCATGTTTGTCGGTGGTGCCGCGCACCACACGTAGATAGTGCTGCAAAATCTCCTGGGTGATGGGACCGGGTTGTCCATTGCCGACGGGAAAACGATCCACGCTGAGGATGGGGGTGACTTCATAACCGCTGCCGCAGAAAAACGCTTCATCGGCCACGTAGACCTGCGTGCGATCGATCTCCTGCTCCTTCACCGTGAGACCCATTTCTTCTTGGAACAGTTGCATCAGCGTGACACGGGTGATACTTTCCAGGATGTCAGCCGTGGTGGGCGGGGTAATCACCTCGCCTTTACGCACCATGAAGAACGACGCACCTGAGCCCTCGGCCACATGCCCCTGGGAGTTCAGGAGGATTGGTGCGTCGTACCCATCCACTGTTGCCTGCAAGCTCGCCAGGCGACCATTCTGGTAGTTGGCGCCGCATTTCAGGCGAATGGGAATAGCGTTATCCGAGGTGCGCACCCACGAACTGATGCAGCAGTGCATGCCTTTGCCCTCGTCGGTGAGGCGGCCACGGCGACGGAAGATGAGATACACCCCCACGGGCTCGGTCGAGGTGAGGCCCTCGGCGTCGACGTAGGCCACCAGGTAACCGTGGGCATCTTCCTTGAAATTATTGCCCTTGATGACCTCGCGCAGCGCTTCTTCCAGATCGGCGGGAGCATATGGCACCGAGAAGCGCATCATTTTCATCGACTCGGACCACCGCATGAAATGCTCCTGAAGCCTGAAAGCATAGGCGTCTTGCCTATCGTCGTTCCAATAGATACGAATGCCCTCAAACACGTTGGTGGCGTAGAACGCCGCGGCGGTCGAGACGTGGATGGTCGCGTTCTGATACGGCACCAGTTGACCATTCATCCAGAGGTACTGCGGCAAGGCTGGTGGCATACACATGTCTCCTTCATATCTACCATATCTGCGTTGGGCCAGGGCTATAGGCGGCGAAGATGGCCTTCAGCGTACCAGGTTTGCGGCATCAAGTCTACCCTCACTCCAGCCCTGTCCCCGTGGGGGAGGGAGAACAGGCGTTGCTTTACCGGTCGGCGTCCCCATGGTATACTCCCCCCCTGTGGGTCATCAGCGGGTGTGAGGAACGGGGCAGATCGATATCGCGTTCATAAGGGATGAGGGCCTATGATCTCAACGCTGCCGTATTGCGCCAGTCCATGTCATTACCAGCGCCGCCAGACGCGTGTGGTGTCTGTGGGAGATGTGCCGATGGGTGGGACCTACCCCATCCGCGTCCAGTCGATGACAACGACGGACACGTGCGATACTGAGGCGACTGTCAAGCAGATCATCCGGCTCGTCGAGGCCAACTGCGAAATCGTCCGAGTCACCGCCCCGTCGATCCGTGACGCCGAGAATTTGCGGGAAATCAAGGCCGCGCTGAGCCGGCAAGGAATTAAAGTCCCCCTTGTAGCTGACATTCATTTCACCCCCAACGCCGCTCTGATCGCCGCCGACTACGTCGAGAAGGTGCGCATCAATCCAGGCAACTACGCCGATCGCAAGCTGTTCCAAATCAAAGAGTACAGTGACAACGAGTACGAGGCGGAATTGGAGCGTCTGGAAAAGGCCTTCAAGCCGCTAGTGCTGAAGTGCAAGCACAACGGCGTCGCCATGCGGATCGGCACCAATCACGGATCGCTGTCTGACCGCATCATGAATCGCTATGGCGATACCCCGCTGGGCATGGTCGAGTCGGCGTTGGAGTTCGTACGTATCTGCGAGACCTATGGCTTCCGCGATATCGTCCTGTCCATGAAGGCATCCAATCCACAGGTGATGATCCAGGCCTATCGGTTGCTGGCCGCGCGTATGGATGAGCTGGGCATGGACTACCCATTCCATTTGGGAGTGACCGAGGCGGGGGATGGCGAGGATGGACGCATCAAATCAGCGATCGGCACTGGGGCACTGCTGGATGACGGCATCGGCGATACCGTGCGGGTGTCCCTCACCGAAGACCCGGTGGCCGAGGTGCCCGTCTGTTACGCGTTGATCAAACCCTATAACGATCGACTCCAACACCTCCCAGCCTCCCAGCCAGAGGGCATCGACCTGCGATCGCGCGCGTGTCCGTTGAACGGCCTCGAGATCTCTGAAGCGCGGAACCCCTATGAGTATGGCCGGCGGTTCGCACGCTGGCTCGATGTCGGTGGGCTGCGGTTAGGTGGGTCCTATCCGGTGCGTGTCGAGCTGGCGCCGCGTATCCCGCTGGCGGAGGTCGCAAACCTCATGTACGAGATCGAGGCGCTCGTGCAGCCGGGACGTAAGGAGCTGCCTCCGTGCGAGATCATCCAGTTGCGGGTCGAGACCGAGCCTGATATTAAGGCCTGTATCGCCGTTGCACAGGGGCTGCGCGCCCGTGGCCTAATGGCGCCGCTAGCGGTCAACGTGTCGTCGGCGCTTCCAGGGTGGACGCGACTCTTGCCCTATGTCGCGAAGCTGAACGTCAGCCCCGCTCCTCACGCGGACGAGTCCGTGTGGGCTGATCGGTTAGGGGAGCTGATCGAAGCGGTGAAAGCAGCCGGTCGCGCCCTGCAGTGGAACCTGAGCCCGGCATGTATTCCCTCCCCCTCGACGGGGGAGGGCGAGGATGGAAGGAGTATACCCCCTCTCCCTCCGGGAGAGAGCTGGGGTGAGGGAAGAACGCTCGCAGAACTTGTCAACACTGCCATGGCGCTTGCCCATCTCTGCCGGGCGCACACGTTCGATGGCTATCTGATGGCCATTGATGGGGTGCCAACGATCCCAGCCTACCGCCTCCTGGCCGCAGAGCTAGCTGCTGCAGGATTGGAGACCCCCTTGACGCTGAAAACCTCACGGTATGCCCCAGAGGACGCGCTGCTGTGCGCCTCACTCACGCTGGGATCGCTCCTGTGTGACGGCTTTGGGGATGTTATCGAGGTGGGGAGCGACCTCCCTTCAACCGATGCCCTACGTTTGAGCTACAATATCTTGCAAGGGGCGCGGCGGCGCATCTCGAAGACGGAGTTCATCTCCTGCCCATCGTGCGGTCGCACGCAATTCGACCTGGAGACGACGACCCAGCGCATCAAGTCTCAGACCAACCATCTGACCGGGGTGAAGATCGCCATTATGGGCTGCATCGTGAATGGGCCGGGGGAGATGGCCGATGCCGATTTCGGCTACGTCGGAGCGGGTCCAGGAAAGATCAACCTCTATGTCGGCAAGGAGTGCGTCGAGCGCAACATCGCTTTCGAGCTCGCCGATCAAAAGCTCATCGAGCTGATCAAAGCCCAGGGCAGGTGGATTGAGCCTGCGTGAGCTACTCTCTCCACACCAACCAAGTACCCGGCAACCCGTCAATGGGCGCACCGATGTCGATCACGCCCTCATGCTGCAGGCGGGTTGCCGCCTCCTCTACCTCGACGCGGGGGACCCCCACCACACGCTCGGTCTGCGTTAGCGAAGCGTAATACACCACCGACAGATACTGTCTGGTGAGGCGATACACCGCCTCCTGGCGTAAAATCTCTCGCCCACGGGCCACTGGCTCGGGCAGCCAGGTTTCCAGCAGATCCCAAACGTAGGTAAAGGTCGGTTCGTAACGGGCCTCGATCATGGTGATGGAGAGCTTGCGCTGCAGTTCGGCGATCGCCTGATCGAAGATCAGCCGGCTCCTGGAGGCGTCAAGGTGCGTGCGGCGTTTCAGCTCCTTGGTGGTTAGGGGATGGTCCTCGACCAACACATCCATGATCTGCTTAGCGGCGCGTGACAGCCGACCAGCTTCATAGTCGTAGAGATATTGCTCGTCGTGTGCAGAGCCATGCAGAGCATAGAAATCCGGGAAATGCGCCAGCGCTACCATGCTGGGTTTCCCGAGAATCAACTTGCCGTAGTACACAAGGCGTTTGGCGGGGAGGAGATCTTTGAGATTCCACGTGAGCATCAACTCCGGGTCATGATGTGAATGCTCTGGAAAGACCGGATTACGCCGCCCACAAACCGCCACCCACAAGCAGGGAAGCTGCTGGGTACGGTTGGTGAACACCAGGCAGAAGCCGACGTCCTCGACGAACTGCAGCGCCGTCCGTTCATTGTGGACGCGTAGGCGAGATCGCCGGCGGAAGCGTCGGTCCCGTTGTTGCTCCAGGTCCTCAACAGAATACCTCATGGTCGTATCTTCCCCGCGCCATCACGCCTTGGCCTATATTAAATATCCGGCAACAGGTTCTTTCCGCCAGCCCACGACGTCCTCCGCCATCGCTTGGCCTTGCCCCGCCATCATCTCTCGCCTTGCCGTCGAGGGCTTTTTCCCCTTTTCTCATCCGGTCGCACAAGCCTGGCCGCGACCTGCCCACGGTGGTTAACTTCGCGCACCGTCGGCCAAGTTATGCTATAATCGCTCATATATACATCTGGCTCATCCCTGTGGCGACGATCGCCCGAGCGATGGTCACAAGGCCTCCACACCGTTCACCCCCTGCGCTCGTCCGGCTCACGCGCCACACCCTGGAAGGAGAAGCCCTCCATGGAGCAGGTTCAAACTGTTCTCGGCCCCGTCCGCGTCGAGCAACTCGGCGTCACGCTCATGCATGAACACCTGGTCATTGGGTGGCCGGGGTGGGTTTTCGACCCGCTGGCGCGCTTCGACCGCATGCGGGTCACCAGCTTGTTGATCGAGCGTCTGAATGAGCTGAAAGCACTGGGGGTGTCGACCTTTGTCGATCCCTGTCCAATTGAACTCGGTCGTAATCCCGAGCTGGCGGCTGAGGTCGCCGAGGCGACAGGGATGAATATCATCTGCGCCACCGGCCTCTACACGAATCGACTGGGCATCCCGGTGTATTTCCGACAGCGCTCGGTGGATGAGATCGCCGAGATCTTTGCGCGCGAGTTGAGCGAGGGGATCGGGTCCTCCGGTATTCGAGCCGGGCTTATCAAATGCGCCACCGGTCTGAATGAGATCACCCGGCATGAGGAAAAATGCCTGCGGGCGGCAGGCCG
>JBKPCR010000113.1:0-17281 GCA_046727435.1 bacterium
CGTACCTGCTGGCGCGCCTTGGTCAGATCGTCCGATACCCAAACGGCCGTGGCGCTCATCACGCGGATCGTCGAGAAATCGCGGCCGGCCTCTTGGGCGCCCTCACGTACGAAGCCGAGACACCACTTGATGAGGTGCACATCGGCGAACTGCAGGATGACGCCATCGGCAATGCGACCGGCGCAGCGCAGCGCCTTCGGACCGTATCCTGCAACCCACACCGGCGGAACACCAGCGTTGGCCCATGGCATCTGGAGGGCTTGACCTTGGTAGATGACCTGTTTGCCCGCAGTCAGGTCGCGGATGATTGCCACTGTCTTTTCGAGTCGTGCCAGGGTCGTTGGCTTCTTGCCCATGACGCGCCGTGAGCTATCGCCGCGGCCAATACCGATGTCCATGCGACCGCCCGAAATACGATTCAGCGTGGCCAGCAAGCTGGCCGTCACCGTGGGATCGCGCACGACCGGGTTGGTGACACACGTCCCAAGGCGCATACGTTCGGTATTGACCGCCATGAGCGTCAATAACGGATAGGGGTCCTGCCAGAGGATGTGGGAATCGAAGGACCAACCATAGGTGCAGCCGGCCGCCTCTGCCTGACGGGTCAGATTCAGGATGCGCATTGGGGACATGTCGGCCTTGAAGGTGATGGCAAATTCCAGCATCGGCCTTCTCCCTATTTCCACCCGGAGATGGAGCCCTTCAGGAAGCACCTCCTGCTCGGGGTGCCGAGATATTTCCCGTTGCTACTACGCCAACGCGGCGCCCCTGGGTCGGTTCGACCCAGTTATTTCCTGACCACCAGTATATCAAATTCGACTGTCCCGAGCATCGCGGTCCGCCACCATGCATGGCGACTTGTGCCCTACTCATAGCACGCATGCCAAGCGACCCTCACTGAGCGGCCTGAACCCGTGGCGCTCATAGAATCGATGCGCTAGCTCGTTTTTCAGATGAATGCTCGTGTCGATGCGCTGGACGCCCAACTGGCGAAGCTCGGCTTTCAGTTGGTTCAGGTGCACCGAGCTGATCCCCCGCCCTTGTCGCGCCTAACTAACATACTCAACTTGACTGACGTGCGCGTGCCTTAAGCGACGCGGAGGCGCTCCAGTTCCATCAGCACGGACTCGTGAGGGTGTGGCGCTGGCAGAGCGTCGACCCCGTCATCCCAGATCAGACCCCGGAGCTGATCCTGAACCGCGCGATGGCGCGACGGCGATTCCTGTTCCGAAGGTCATCCGCCGTGTCCGTTGCACACAGAGCGCCATAATCACATACACGTCAGAGTAGACCATATGGAAGTCAAAGAGCCACGACACCTCGAAGCCAAGCGCCTCAGCGGTTTCACAATGGACAATGAGGTCTGGTGTAGTAAGTGCCACGATACCGAAGCGCATAGGGAGGCTCCTTCTCGTGTTAGGCCATGACATCCGGAATGCTACAATGGGAATCCCGAAAAGCTGTGATATCTGTGCTGTACAACTGTTTGATCCCTCCTGATCAGGATCTTGGCCGAGCGTCCAAGCCAAAGTAGTGCTGAGCGCGTGCGTACCACTCCGCGTCGTCCTGGGTTGCGCCAAAGTCGACCCACTCTTCATCCGACATGGCGACACGCCAGGTAAGGAATGACATAGCTGGCCAAGAGGTGCTGGACGGCTTTCCCGACGGAATCGTCGTCAACATCCAGAGGGAGGACGGTGTTCGGTAAGTCGTCCTGCTTGGCGATGGTCTGGAGGTGTGGAGCGCGGTCAGGACGGCGCATGGTAGCATAAACATCGTGTCCGGCGCGACCAGGCAGTACCGCAGTTGCCAGCCCGATGCCTGTTCTCTGTCCCGTAATGAGCGTGACAACCATAGTTCCTCCTCTTGAGAGAAAGCGTTGGCGCCGCGGCCATCCGCTGCTGTAAATTTGACAGGGCGAGTTCAGAAAGACGGCCGCACGGTTTAGGGCCCGTTATGCCAGCCATGCGCATGCACACCTGCCAGCTGGAGGTTCCGCTCTTGGAGCGTCATGAGATGGACCGACATATCCAGGATACGTGGGCCCTCGCGCCACGTCAGGGTGTGGCCCCCGCAATGACATGCTTGACGATTGCGGCCTACACGCTGTGGTGTCTTGGCTTTCCGGCGCAGGCTGTGCGGCGATGTCAAGATACTCTGGCGCTGGCCCAGGAGATCGAGCGCTCCCATCGCCTGTCTTATGCCCACCTCTGGGTGGGCTGCTCGTATGACCAGCGTGGCGAAGTGCTCGCAGTGCAAGAGTAGGCCAAGGCCCTTCTGACCCAGGCGAATGCGTAGGGGTTTCCGCTACATGGGGGATTGGGGCCGGTTCGTAAGGAAATTGACCCTTACGGGCGTCTCATCTTCGAGTATGGCTCAGCAGGACAGGCCGATCGGGAATCTTTCATTGTGTGCTACCAAAGCGTGTGAGACAGAAGACCACGTCCCTGATTTCGTCAGGACGCCTATCGCCGTCCACCGGTGCGACGGCCCAGGCCTCGGTCCGGATCAAGGTCCTTGGGGATCACATGGTCGTCACCGCCATAGTGAACGATGTTCAACGAGCCTCCCTCCTCTGTAAAATGCTGGTGAGCCAACTCGCTCGCCGTCCCATGCAAGCTTTCTTGCGCCTTCGCCAGATAGTCTTGGGCTTCGCTCCTATCACTGATCGATTCTACCAAAGCGGGCCTTGCACAGCGAGCGCCGGTAAACCGAGGTAGGGACTCGATCACGATGAAGCCCTCTGCAACAAACTCCGCTACCCTAGGGGTCAAGCTGCGTGTTCGTGGGCAAGTCTCAGCGCAGTTTCCAATCCCATGAAGCCTTCAGGAAGAATCGGTAGCTATCGTGGTGCTTGGGTCTAGCGCTGTGGCGGTGAAAGGGGGCTCTCGGGCCTGCTCTCATGCTGTAGCATTTCACAGATAGTGGCTTGCCTCTCAACCCAACTCATCTCAGGCTGGAGACATCACACGAAGGTAAAGATCCCCGAGGGGGTCAGCAAAACGCCACCGGTTAGCAGGTTGCGAACTGGACGTGGAAGCTTATGCATTCCTTCTATTCTATCATAACGTATAGATATTAATTAATTCAAATATTTATGAAATTGGCATGCACCTTGCTAGGCTCATGGGCAACGTTCAACACCGTGTCTATTATAAAGGAGGAAACAAAATGATCAGCAAGATCCGACTTAGCATGGCAGGTAACGAAGGCTTCACCCTCATCGAATTGATGATCGTCGTGGCGATTATCGGGATTTTGGCGGCCGTCGCCGTGCCGAATTTCATCAGCTACCGGGATCGCTCCCGTGTGGCGGCTCTCATCGCTACGGGTGGTAGTGTACGGGGATCTCTAGCAGCGCTCGCGGCAGACGATCCGAATAGCCTGTATCCGGCGGCCGCTACCGTCGCAACCGTGAATGCCGCTGGGTCAACAATCCCGGCGGGCTTTGTCCTGACCTACGCTCCGGTCACCGTGGGTGGTATCGATCAGTCGTCGTACACTGCCGTACTGGAACACACCGCCACCGGTAATCAGGTCTGTATTACGCCAGAGCTCACCAAGAAAACGACTGGAGGGGTCTGCCCGTAGGCCATAGTGATTCGATACATAGACCTCAGGAGCACTCGTGGGCTATGAGAGAGTCGCAACGCCTCATGTATAATACCCCGCAGGAAATTTCAGAGACTCCAGCGGGCCAGTTCGCAAGCAGAACACGCTGAAGCATAATCAGCCTTAACCTGAAGGTCAAACGGGCAGTGGGAAAGTGATCCCACTGCCTTGCTCTTTCCAAGCAAGTCTTTAGTCCAGCAACATTGAAACGATGTGTAAAGCAACCGACAGGGTGAGACTGTGTTCAGCGAAATGCACAATAATCTAGAGTGCAACGAAGGCTTCACGCTTATCGAGTTGATCATTGTCGTGGCGATCATCGGCATCTTGGCCGCCATTGCCGTGCCGAATTTCATCAACTACCGTGACCGTGTACAAGTGGCTGCCGCTAAGACATCTATGGAGTCTGTGCGTGGCGCGTTGGCTGCTTATGCGGCTAGTGACCAGGCAAGACTTTACCCTACGACGGACCTCATGAGCGATTATGCAACGATGCAGACGTTTCTCACTGACTATGGTGCTAATCTCCCAGCTCTTCCAGGAAGTACGGGAATTGCGACGGCTGATTACAGCTCAGAGGGCTCTACCTACAGTATTAAAGTTGTCACCAAGGCTCCTGCCACCTTGACAGGTGCTAAATTCACGGTCGCTCCTGACGGTATCACAAACGATTAGCTCATCGGCTAGCTAATCATTGTAGACGACTTTCCATAGACTCCAGCGGGCAGCATACGGGCAGGGAGCGGTGAAGCATGATCATGCTTCGCCAGAGGGCCGAAACGGGCAGTGGGAAAGGGATCTCACTGCCCGTTTTTATATCGAAGAGTATGTCACAATCATGATTGTGGCGTTTCCTCTCACACGGGTTCTATCCGCAATTACGTCAAGGGCTCGTTCTTACGTGGATTTTTTGACCTTTCAGAGCAGCTGCTGCCCCTCCTCTTCTCAGGGCCTTCTCCGATGGAAAGGCAGCCCTTGACGCCTACCCACAAACAAGGATACGGTTATGACCATCCATTCCCTTGGGGAAGTTCAACAAGCTAATTCAATGAGGAGCGTCCTATGCTTGAGCCTCTGACCATTTTCATCTTTGGCCTAATCATCGGTAGCTTCTGTAATGTAGTTATCTATCGACTTCCCCAAGGAAAATCTATTATCACCCCGGGATCCGGGTGCCGATCGTGCACTGCACCTATTCACCCTTGGGATAACATCCCCGTCTTGAGTTATCTGCTTCTCAGAGGTCGATGTCGAGCTTGTAAGGAATGTATTTCCCCCCGTTATCTCTTTGTTGAGCTTACATCTGGTGTATTGTATGTACTGTTATGGAGGAGGTTTGGACTGACTACCCCATTTGCAGTCTATGCTTTATTCACCTCAAGTCTATTGATAATCGCGCTCATCGACCTCGATCACAAGATCATTCCCAATATCATCACCCTACCCGGTATAGCTGTGGGGCTTGGCCTGAGTGTATGGGCCTTGCCCATCACACCTCTGACCTCTTTGTTTGGCCTCTTGGTAGGCGGTGCACTCTTTTATCTGATTGCTGTCGTCTCGAAGGGGGGAATGGGGGGCGGGGACATTAAACTGATCGCTATGATTGGCGCCTTCTTGGGATGGCCGGGAGCACTATTTACTATCTTTTCTGGTGCGTTGTTGGGATCCCTGGTGGGAATGATGCTTATGCTTCTCGGCAAGAAGGGACGAAAAGACAAGGTGCCTTTCGGCCCGTTTCTTTCATGCGGCGCGATCCTTTTCATGCTCTGTGGCGATGATTTGATCCAGTGGTACCTCAATCTGCTCTCTTAACAAGGGACAATATAAGCCCTGCGTCCAGCGATACGCTGGTCTGCGAAATTTCAACGCCATCCGCTCTCCCAAATTAATCGTCATCGTAGTACCCATTCTCTTGATCTGCCATCAATCTCTGGTGTCAATCATAGCTGCTCCTGTCGCCTAGTCTCCTCATCACGTACATATTCCATTAGACGACTTAACCCATCAAAAAAATCCTCCATCTCCTCTATCTTGAGAACTAAGCCAGGCATCTGGCATTGCTCTTTGAAGCGCACCTATAGCAGAGGACGTTCCTCGCTCAGATGCCTTACCTGTCTTGTTGGCACGGCAAAACAAAATTCGTACAACGACCGCTTTACTAGGTACATAATTCCGTGGGTTTCCATAATGTGCCTCCAGTCATACTCCGTGTCAACATTCTCAGGAGACGATCTCATAGTGTACCTCCAGCCTCCTTCCATTGAGGAATTCTTGAATCGACCGCGGTGATTCAGGCGCTTTTCAGCAATTAGGGCAATCATCGGTTGGATAGCCTTGCCCTATTGACTCATACCAGCAGGAGAAACGTAATAATGCCCATTACCGTCAATGCGGTTGTGATTTCAACCCAGGAAGTGCTCACGTTCAAAGATTCCCCCCCTTACTACTTCAAGGACGATTGAATCGATTCCCAATCTATTTCCTACTGTTCTTACGAATCGCAACCCGCTTCAGGTCGTTGTGTGCTCACGATCAAATCGGAGGTCAGCCGCCATTGTACATTGCCCTGGAAATACCTGATGAAATCGTGCTTTCCCTGTTCGTTGCCGCTCCAGACCAGCAATATCCGTTCCAGGCATATCTCAGCCTATCAATCTTGAGATAACTGTTGATATCCAATGGATCTTCGATCACATCGAGGATGGGCCATAGGAAGAAGTTACGGTGAGGGACCGACACAGAACGTCTACAGGTACCTACGCCGTGGACATTGATGGGAGTAAAAATCGGTGAGTGCCTGAGAGTGAAATTCCAACGAGTCTGGGGCCACATTATACGAGGTTGACCTGTTCACCCCGTTGCTAGGCACCCGTTCCCATGTTACACTTCGCACGGCTGACCAATCCTTCAGAGAGGAGGCGATTTATATGGATTCCCCTGCCCCTGCTGAAGGGCGGAATCTCAGTCCTCTGATGACCGGCTATCGTTATTGTTATACCTTAGTCAGCAGTTCAATGCTGAGTGCGACCTCCCGCAGTTGTTGGACCTCATGGCACGAGAAGTTGCTCGGTTGCTAGCAGTCGAGCGAGCGTTTTTTGTGGGATCGCCCCACCGACAAACTGTGGTCCCTGGTGGAGCTCGAAAGCGAGCCGCTACGCTTTGATGCACGCCGTGGGGTTGCGGGGGCAGTGGTACAAACAGGCATCACTATCAATGTTCCCGACGTGCGTCAGGACTCCCGCTTTTATCCAGCCATTGATGCCCGCACAGGATTTCGAACACGCAATATCCTTGCTGTGCCACTACGCAATCATGCAGGGGAGATCATTGCGGCCTTTCAAGTCTTAAACAAACAACAAGGGACCTTCATCACAGAAGACGAAGAAATGCTGAAGGTCGTGGCTGCTCAAGCTGCCATTGCCATCGAGACGGCTCAATACATAGGTGGACTGCAGCAGCAACGTGATGCATTGCTTGTGGAGAACACTCAATTATGGCAAGCAGTGGAAGGTCGTTATTTTCAGCAGCCACTATTGGGAAACAGCCCTTTGATTCGCCAGGTAAGGCGATTAATTGAGCAATTGCACGATAGCTCTGTGGAGGTCTTGGCGGAGGTTAGGGCTCAGCCGCCAAGGCCTCATCAAGAAACTCAAACGCTATGGTATCGCACCCCGCCCCAGTACACTTTAGGTAAATGGTAAACGTTCACGTGGTCACTGTGAGGAATTCTTGCTGGGCTGTCGTAAGGTCGCGTACAATGCTGGCTCATGAACAGCGAGCCCCTTTTTTCCCAGAACTCTGGGAGCGCACACCCCCGGAGGTGCAGGCCTATCTCCGTGCCCTCGAAGCCAGAGTGGCGGCGTTGGAGGCCACCGTCCAGCAGTTGCGGGAGCAGCTGCAACAGGACTCGCGCACCTCGTCGCGTCCACCGTCAAGCGATCCGCCTCAGGCCCTGACCAAACGGCCGAGGCGCGAGCCGAGTGGGCGTCGGCCTGGCGGGCAGCCTGGACACGAGGGACATGCGCGGGTGTTGGTGCCGGTCGAGGAGGTGGACGTGGTCATCCCCGTGAAGCCCGAGCACTGTCGGCGCTGCCAGCAACCCTTGCAGGGGGAGGATGCCCAGCCCCAGCGGCATCAGATGACCGAGATTCCCACCGTGAAGCCCGTGGTGACCGAGTATCAGTTGCACCAACTGGTGTGCCCAGCCTGTGGCGAAGCGACCCGGGCGGAGTGGCCGCCGGGGGTTCCCAGGGGGGAATTCGGCCCGCGGGTGCAGGCGATCACGGCGCTGTGCACGGGGGCCTATCATCTGTCGAAGCGGACCACCCAGAACGTCCTGGCAGATCTGTTTGGGGTAGCGCTGGGCCTGGGGAGCATTGCGAACCTGGAGCAGGCGACCGCCCAGGCGCTGGCCGAGCCCGTGGCCGAGGCGCGGGCCTATGTGCAGGCCCAGCCGGCCGCGCATCTGGACGACACGGGGTGGCGCGAAGGGCAGCAGCGCGCCTGGCTGTGGACAGCAGTCACCACGTGGGTCACGGTCTTTGTGGTCCGGCGGTCGCGCCGCGGCAAGGTGGCGCGGGAACTCGTGGGGGAACCCTTCTGGGGGTGGTTGGTGACCGATCGCTGGAGCGCCTACACCTGGTATCCCACCTGGCGGCGGCAACTCTGTTGGGCGCACTTGCGGCGTGATATCGAAGCCATGATGGCGCGTGGGGGGCGCTCTCAAGAGATCGGCGAGGCCCTGCAGGCGCAGGCCCGTCAGATGTTCCACTGGTGGCATCGGGTCCGCGACGGGACGCTGGCCCACCCGACCTTTGCCAGGTATATGTGGCCCGTCCGGCGCGAAATGGAGCGGCTGCTGGAAGCGGGCCAAACCTGCGGGGTTCCCAAGACAGAGGGCACCTGCCGGGAGATCTTGAAGCTGCGGCAGGGCCTGTGGACATTCGTGCGTCACGAAGGGGTGGAGCCCACGAACAACGCCGCGGAGCGGGCGATTCGGCCGGGGGTCCTCTGGCGCAAGGGGAGCTTTGGGACTCAGAGCCCAGAGGGCTCCCGCTTTGTCGAAGCAATGATGACGGTGGTGGCCACGCTGAAGCAGCAGCATCGCAACGTCCTCGACTACGTCACCACCGCCTGTGAGGCAGTGCTCTGGGGAGAGCCTGCTCCATCCCTTCTTCCAACCCTGGAGACCTTAAACCAAGTCATCTGTCCTGCCGCGTAGCTCAATCATAGGGGTGAACGCTTACGGTAAATGCAGGCTCATAGCACCTTGCAAAACCCTGGCATATCGCCAAGATTTACGCAAAAGGGTTCGAGGCCTCACTTTCCTGTCTCACCTAAAGGGCGATCGAAACCCTGCAGGAACCTCTTGAGAAGGGGATATTTAACGGATGGGCGTTGCTGGGATTGAACCAGCGACCTCTTGCGTGTGAAGCAAGCGCTCTACCACTGAGCTAAACGCCCATTACTTGAAGTGCTGTTTTAGAGAAGCTTTTGGTGGACGGTAAGGGATTCGAACCCTCGGCCTCCGCGTTGCGAACGCGGCGCTCTCCCAGCTGAGCTAACCGCCCATACACTATCTTTGGGTATCGCCGCTACCCTTTATAATCGCCGGAAAAGCTACACCCGTGATGAAAACTGGTCCGTATACTAGTGTATTTAGAATATCGACGCAAGGGATTTTTTCAGTCCCCGGCTAAAAGTTATAGGGGAGATCTGCCGAGGATGGGCAGTTCGAGCAAGAGTTGCCTCGCAGATGGATTCTGCGGGTTCTGTGCAAGCGCTTTGAGGAGATAGCCGTATGCCTTACTGAAATCCTCCATCTCGATGGCCGTTTGTGCAGCCTCCACCCAAAGGACATCAGCGGCGACCCCCTTCTTCTCACCCTGTGCGCTATTCTCAGCAGCCTGCTCGACATACCTGAGGGATGTGGCATGATCCCTATCAACTGCATAGACTTGGGCGATCTTTCGGTAAACCCCGGCCTTGTTATCGACCTCCACTTCCAACAGACGCTCTAAGAGTGCCAGAGTGCGTTTGTTGCTGACATGGTTCAGATACGACCGCTGCGACTGATATAAAGCAAACTCCAGGTCGGCGGCCAGCGTAAGATAATCGTGATTGTTCGGCTCTTCATTCAGTAACGGCGCCAGCGTAGTGCTGGCCGATTCGAGCTGCCCATCAGCTTTCTGAGCCTGGACTAGCGCCCACAAAGCCTCCCGATCGTCAGGAAACCGACGTACCCATTCGTTTACAGCTCCCTTGAGGATCTTCGCCGTGCCATATGCGCGATGAAAGGCTGTGAAATTTTTGAGTTCCTCTCGGGAGAGAGGCTCCTTTCGCTGGCTCAGATAGCGCATCAGATAGAGAGCGCTTCCCTCGACTGGCATATCTCGTTCGTCATGAGACCGAATCATGCTGGCGACACTCCCCAGAAAAAATGCCTTGGGCGCGTCGTATTCCAAGATTGGAAAGTGGTCTTCATTCAACCGTCCGCGACCTGCCATCTTACGTACAGTACTATCCGAGGCGATCTGCAGAGAGAAGAGAGTGGGCAAGCTGCCGATCTCTATTCGTTGCAAATCTTTTCTCACTTGGTCGCGATTAAACCGTTCGATGACACTTTTGAAGTTTAGGTCAAGGGGAGCGGAAGAGCCAAGAATCATGACATCCTCAGATAGGGTCTTCCAAAGCGTGACATGCTCGAAAACCGAAGCAAAGGTGCGCAGAATAAGTCTGAGGGTATCGTCATCCATTTCATATGTATGGAACCATTGCGCAAAGATCCCGCCGTCGGTCAAGTGTTGTCGGGCTTCGCGATAGAAGTCGACAGAGAAAAGGCTCCCAATGCCAACTATCCAGGGATTAGACGGCTCGCTGACAATGACATCATAGCGTCGAGGGGAAAGACGGAGAAATGTCTTGGCATCCTCCAGATGCAAATCTAGGCGTGAATCCTCCAGGGCATTGTAATTATGGTCCTTAAAGAATTGCGCGGCCTCGACGACCCCAGCCGAAATTTCCAGAAGATCAAGCCGCTCAAGAGGATGGCGTAAAGCTGAGCCCGCGGTAATTCCACTCCCCATGCCTACTACTAAGACTTGGCTGGCGTCAGGTTTCAGCAGCAAGGGGACATGCGCTAGAAGAAGCTGGGTTGGTAGGTCTCCGTGCGATGAAGCATCGGTTTTACCATTCACTTTCAGAAAAAGATTTCCATCTTTTCCCTTTACGACCGTCACCGTGGTGTCCTTGTCATCTTTATAGAAAAGAAGAGATTGACTATGAATATTACGCCGGTAATCTTCGTAATTGCGGTACTGGGCTGCCTGACGATTACGAAATTGACCGCTGGAGAGCACGAGCTTATCCCAAGATGGCATCCAAAAGATCGCCAGGAACAACGCTACCAATCCAGAGCCCATGACAAAAGCCCGCCGCCACGATATCCACCGACCAGCCGTCAACAACACCATGGAGCCCACGAGTAGATTCACAATTACTCCGCTCTCGATGAGGGTTTTCATTCCAATGAGTGGTAGTAACCATAAACCGGCGAGGACCGCACCTAGTACATTGCCGAGAGTGTTCCAGCTAAAAACCAAGCCTACCTTCCTACCCATCTGAGTGATGGTTTGTGTGACAATACGGCTGGCCAGTGGCAAGGTCATCCCCAAGAAGGTCGTAGGAAGCAACATCAATAAGAAACAAAAGAGAAATTTGCCGGTTTCGTAGAGATAGAAGGTCTCAGGGGTCCGGTTTAGTATGCTACTCAGGCGGAGAAAGAGATACGGCAGTCTCTCATACAGGGGTAGGGTGGCGATGATCGAAACTCCAATGCTCAGCTCGGCGATCCCAAACATCAAGTATGAATCAACGTGAGGAAGGATCCGACGGCTGATCAGATAACTGCCGAGGGCAATTCCCGCAATAAACGCAGCGAGCATCAACGAAAACGAATAGGTCGATGAGCCTAATACCAATGCCAACAGGCGAATCCATGCAATTTCGTAGGCTAGCGCGACCACGCCTGAGAGAAAGACGGCGGCATAGATAATAACGGCTCGCCGCGGATCTACAAAGGGTTCGTCCTCCTGAGGAGTCTGCTGAATAGATGATGGCTGACCGTTATGTGCAGTTCTTGCCCCAAGCCCAAGCGAGATCGCACCGATGGCGATGTTGACAGAAGCTGCGATGCTCGTCGAGAACTCGAGACCGAAAGTGGGAATCAAAAAAAATCCAGCTAAGATAGCGCCGAGAACTGCTCCAGCACTGTTCAAAAAATAGAACCACGAAACAGTTGCTTCCAACTGGCTTAAAGAATGGGCCGCGAATCGGCTAAGCATCGGCAGGGTACCCCCCATGAGCATGGCAGGAAGTAACAACACTCCCATGCAGAGGGAAAGCCTGAGCACCAGGGCAAGCATTGGCGGCAGCATGTGCTGGCTGACAATGGTGATATACGCGTCTGATAAGAGATGCAGCGACAGCGGGGAGAAAAGTCCTAGAACCCCGATGCCAAGCTCTAGCCACCCGTACAGACGCAAGTGGTTGGCGACCTTATCTGCCTGTGGTCCAAGGATTGCATTGCCAAGTGCTAATCCCCCGAGGAATGCGGCTAGGACAATTGTGTGAGCTTGTGCGGTGTTACCCAATAAAAGCGACAGATATTTCGCCCAGAGAACCTCATAGACCAGCCCAGTAATCCCTGATAGAAAAAACAGCAATGAGATGAAGCTATTCATCGCCCATACTCCTTTTTCTGGCTCCCATCATGCGCCCGTTTGTAATCAGTAGATCCTGGGTCTAAGGGCAGAAAATACCTAGTAGTAGGGAAATTATTGACCCGCCTACTGAAACCTGCAAGCTTTGCCATTGCATAATCCCCACGACAAAAGGCCCTGTCGCGGGTTATTAAACTTTAGATCTTTTTAGCCTAAACTATAATATGAGCATGTTCAGGTAACTCGTTATCATGCGCAGAGGCTCAATGTTGCCAATGCTCTTAATAGCGTCTACCCACGAGAGGTTAGGAACTTCTATCGGCACTTCCTGCAGGTTTATTCATGAGTGACGGACCTGTGGCGCGTGAGCCTGACGACGAAACGGAAAGACTGGTTTCTTGCCCTAGAGAACTTAAAACTCTTCTGGAGTATACCTCAGCTATGCCATGTTGTCTCTTTAGTAAAGTTTTCTAGCTCTGTACATAGAATAGATCTGAATCCTTTGATGAACCGGTGACTGGTGGCCGAACACAGAGAGGACACTATACCTCTAAGGCCAGAAGAAAGATGGTATGGTTATTGCTAGGTTCTGGCAAAGACAATCGAGTCCTGTAAAAGAATTCCTCGTCGCCATTTTTGTACTGTCTAAGAGGACATTACTGTCGCTTTCAACAGAGAATCTGAGGTTTAAATGATTGCTAATGAACGAGGTTTCACCCTCGTAGAACTCCTTATAGGTGCAATGATCATTAGTATCATGGGCGCGTTTACTGCACCCCAATTCGGCAGTACCCTACGGGCATATAGGCTCAATGGTGCAACGAAGGTCATTTGGGGAGACCTACACAAAGCAAGGCTCATGGCCATCAAGGAAAACAGGACTATTAGAGTGGATTTCACTGCCAGCGCTTATGAGATCGTGCGTGTAGATACTGCGGTAGTGGCCTTCCGACGCAACTTAGCCTCTGATTTTACAGGAATTACGGTGACTATCCAAAATAACACTATCTCGTTTGGAAGTACAGGTACCGCAGGAGGGGGTGGCAAAACTGTTCAAGTGCAAAATGCCACAGCTAGCAAGAGTTTTACGATTCTGACAACTGGGCGCATAGGAAATATTTCATGACATCGAAATCCTCGATGAGCATCGAAGAAGGCTTTACCCTGATTGAGATCATGGTTGCCTTGGTCGTCATGTCTATTGGCCTTACTGCATTGGCCGCAGTGCAGATAAGCGCGATCCGAGGGAATGCCTTCTCGAAACGGATGACCACTGCGGTATCGATTGCAGATGAAAAGCTAGAACAGATTAAGAGCATGCCATATGTCGATATCGTTTCAGAATCATCCACCCAAATCACACAATCTGACATGAATTTTACTAGGCAAGTGACAGTAACTAATAATATTCCATTGGCCAACACGAAGACAATTAATGTGACAGTGAACTGGTCAGAAGGTTCGAAGTCACATTCAGTGCCGTTTACAACCATTGTCAGCCGATAGGGGTGTGGGTCACGATGTTAACATCTGACAAGGGCTTTACTCTGGTCGAATTGCTCATTGCCTTGGCGATTGTCGGTGTCGTTCTGACGGGAATTTACGATCTCTTGGTAACTTCCAGTCGGATCTATTTGGCTCAAAACGCCATCGTGGAAATGCAGGCCGATAGTCGGGCAGCCATGGACTTCTTGGTCCGAGAACTGCGGCAATCATTCAACACCCCAACAATATCTACTACCACAGCCGCCAACGATACGATCGGCTTCGACCGTGTGGAGGACACGGGATATTCTTCAGGGGGAAATAGCGCTACAACACTCAACGATATCAGGAAATCCTGGCACTCTGGCGACTTTGCTCCTTCGACGGATTCCTCCTACATGGTACGTATCGTTAGCGGTACGGGAAATGGACAAGTGCGAAGCATCAGTAGTAACTTGTCTACTCAACTCACCATATCGCCAGCCTGGGTAACAACTCCGGATTCGACGTCAATCTATGTGATTACGAGCAACAAGGGATTCACGCGGACCTCCTCATCGGATAACGTTCTAAGGTATCGGATTGGCGCTACGGGGGACAGGAACCCACTTGCCGAGAATATTACGACCCACTCATTTTCACAACCTAGTCCAAATACCATTCGGATCACTTTGACAGGCCAGACGCGTGCAACCGATCCAATCACGAAACAATACCGTACCTACACTCTAACCGAAGAAGTCACAATAAGAAACATGTAGAAGAAATGCTGAGGAGCTTGCATGATGAAATATTATCTCAATTATCTTCAGAATGACTCTGGGGTTGCCTTGGTGACGGGACTTGTCATCATGGTCCTCTTTACCGCTATAGGGACGTATGCTATTCATGTGACCGAGATCGATGAAACCATCGCTGGCAATCTGAAAGCTTCGAAGCAGGCGTTCTACCTTGCAGATGCCGGGTTCCAATGGGGCAAAGCGCACGTGCGCAATAGTACGACGATGCCTCCCGAGACGGTGGGATCGAGGTTCACCCAGACGTTAGGTTCCGGGACTATGACCATCTCCTTTCTGGCCCAGGACCCTGCTGGCATAGCCATGCAATACACGGTGGCAATCCGTGCCACCGGGACCCTCGGGCAGGCCACCCGAACGATCGACGCCCTCGTTACCAAGACCTATGCCTTGGGCGATGCGCCGATTGCAATCCGCGGAGCCGAGGCGAATTCCGGCTTCACAGGGGACAAGTTTAAGATCGATGGGAATGACTATTTCTATAATCCTGATACGGGTAGCTGGCAGACGACCGGTGAGATCGGCTTAGGGCTGTCAGTCCCGAACGACAGCTTGCAAGCGCAGGTGGTTAGTGCCTTGAGCGGCCAACAGCAGAATAACATAATCGGGCAGGGGGGCACCCCCAGCGTCGGCATCAGCACGTCCTTCCCCTCGGATGCCATCACGGACCTGGCCAATGCCCTCTGCGATGCGACGCCGGCAGGAAGTCAGATGACCATCGACCTCAGCCAGACCCTATCCATGAATGGGGATACAACGTGGGGGAATCGAACGACTCCTCAAATCCATTGTGTTACAGGATCGGGTACGCCGAGTGCCCCCGCGATCTTGGACTTTGCGGGGAACTTCAGCGGTGCCGGGATTCTGGTAGTCCGCAACGCCCAACTGGTCGCCAGCGGGGCCTTTCATTATGAGGGGTTGATTATCAATAGCGGTAACGATGTAGGCGTGAGGATCCGCGGCGGCGGCGACAAGGAAATTTATGGCGCAGTCATGATCAACGAACTCAACCATGACGCACAGCTGGAACTGGAGGCCACCGGAGCTGTGACATTCCGTGCCAGCAGCTCAGCGCTCGCCATGGCGAGCCAGCTATTCTCCTGGCAGGCCTGGCAAACTCTGCTGCCCGTGGCCCCCATCGGCGTGCAGGAACGTAGTTGGCGCGAAGTGAGCCAGTAGGATGATGGCGCCCGAGTCCTTTCGATGCGAGAGGAGATGAGCGATGTCAGTGTCACGGGTCTTGACCTTTGCCGTCCTGGTCGCGGTTGGAATACAAGGCCTGAAATTCATCGCCCCCTGGTACGATTACCTGCGGCTCAAAGGGGCCATGCAAGAATCGGTCAGTCAGGCGCAATTCGCGACTGACGTTGAGGTTATCAGCGCGGTCCAGGCCAAAGCAGAGCAGCTCAATGTCTCGCTTGCGCCAAGAAATATTCATGTCGAACGAAGCCCGCAAAGGGGTATACGCCTATGGGCGGAGTATGACGTGACCTTGAACTTTCCCCTAGGCTTCTCTCACACGCAACGCTTCCGCCCCGAGGTGAACTCCGGTCGCTGAAACCACTGAGCGACTACCTGCCTTGACCCTTTACGAAGGAAGGTCAAACCATGGATGAGTGCTGGTGCGGGTATATTCGCCGTGTCACTGCCGAGCACGTGCCCTCGGCCAAGGTGCATGGCTGTTCGCACTGATCGTCTGAGGCTTATGCAAGCGAGCACCTCGATGACGCGGAGGCTGAGCGAAGGTCTGTGGGGTACGTCGCTGAAGGTCCTGGGAGGAGAACAGTCGCGATGAATTATGTCAGAAGGCTCGCCCTTATGATCGGACTCACAATGGTCCCACTGTCCTCTCTCGCGCATGCCACCTCGTTCATCATTGAATTGCACAATGGGCATGAGGTGATCACGCCTCGCGTGTGGGAAGAGGGGAATGAGATCAAGTTTTCTATTTATCAAGGCACCGCGGGGGTTCCTAGAGCTCTGGTGAAACGTATTAAGACATCCGGGCTCGTCAACAACGATAAAGTCGCACGAAGCTCTATCCCCCAGAGTCCTGACGAGACGGACAAGCCAACAGAGAAGATCTCACAGAATGAGACAGACATTCGAGACCAAGAACGAAATGTTAAATCTGAAGACGAAAAGAAACATAATAGTGGAATGACACATGAAACTGAAGATCTCATGTCTGATGGTGAAAAGAAATTGAGACTTACGAGCCAATTAGATGCAGCGACGAAGAGGTATCGTGAGGCCTCCGAAGCGGGAAATCTTGACGCGAAGAAATCAGCATTGAATGATATGAGGGCATACCGCAAGAAGATCTTCAAATTAATGGATGAAGTCAAAAATAAGAATGAAGGGGAGCTACCCACCTGGTGGAACGAATAGAAAACTCTTTCCCACTGCATCAATTCGAAGGACAGCAACTTCGCGGTAAGATATACAAACGACTTAACGAAATTGCCCCTATGACGATGGCCTTATCGAATTCAACAGCAGGGAGTTAGGAGGCAGGCGGCGAGAGGTCGAACTCCACATGGATATCAGCGGCAGGAGCTGAGTGCGTCAATTTCCCGACTGAAATCAGATCGACTCCTGTGCGGGCCACGGCTGTAACCGTCTCCAGACTCACGCCTCCGGAAGCTTCCACGATAGCTCGCTTAC
>JBKPCR010000114.1:0-16846 GCA_046727435.1 bacterium
ACTTGCTTAAACAGTTGTCGCGCTTTTACAGACTTGTACAACCTCCAGTATCCTCTGCCCTGGAGAGAGGCAAGAGTATGCAATGCAACACATTCGTTTTTCCAGAAGTCGTCCTCTATTAAGCTTGTCCATTATGGGCAATCCTGCTAGAGTATGGGCCACGTTTTTCTAGCGCTTTCCGTTCGACTGAGAGCCGTCTGTGTGTCGTAATGCCATGTAACACCTCTGGTCGATACCGTAATGTATATCCAAGAGGTTTTATTGGATCATGCATTCTCTCTCCTTACTGTAGATAGCAGCCACGCAATAGAATTTGGAATGATTAAATGGCCTCAACATGACCTCAGCGTCTGACTCAACAACGCTGATCTGCAGCTCTGACCCTTCAGTCGATCATACCGGTCTGGCCTACGCTTAGCTGCGGACGTCCACCACGCGCCGTTGCCAACGGCCCAGGCTGGGGACCCCTCCCATGGCGCCCGCAATGGAGACGGCCAAACCAACCACCATGGAGCCGAACGTGACCCAGGAGCCGATTTTCGCGCCCTGCTGGGCCTTGGCCGCCGCAGTTAGGGCCTGCTGCTTGACGCGTTCGCTGTACTGGGCCAGGAAGTCGCGCACCTCGGCGGCGATTCGGGCCGGATCGTCTCTCACCGCCTGCACACGCCCCCGCAAGTCCCCAAGGGCTGCTCTGGCCTCCTCCGTCGACATCCCCGTGGCCGCCGCGAGGGTGGAGGCAGTCGTGGGGTCCTCGAGTTTGTTCACGACCTGGTTGGGGTCGTTGAGCCCTAAGGTCTGGACCAGGTCTCCCCCGCCGGCCGCGACCGCCGTCGTGGCGCCGCGGGTGAGCCCACTCAAGGCCCCGAAGAGCCCACTGAGCCCGAGACTGATGCCGCTGGCAATCATCCAGACGGTGAACAACGAAAACAGGACCCAGACCAGCACGCCGTGGATCAGTGCCCCGGGGCGGTCCGGCCGATCCGTCACCTTGGTCGAGACCATCCCCCCCAGGAACAGGGCCACGAGCATGGTGATGAACGCCCACACGCCCGCACCGATGCCGAGCCCCGAGGCGGTCTCGCCCGTGGCCGCGCGCGGATCTCCCAGCGCGGTGACGCCGATCGCCAGCCCTAGTGCCCCCATCAGTAATAGGACACCAATGGCGACGAAAAAGCCGCTCATCACCCCAGCCCACCGGACGCGCGGTCCCTGCGGCGGGAGAATATTCGTACGCTCGTCGAGCGTTGCTTCGACATGGTCGGTAATGATCGCCATGGTGACACCCCCTCCTCGTGGCTGTTTCCCAAACCATAGGTTGCGTTCTTGTCAGCCTCATAAGCCGGGCGTCCCTCTGGCGATGACTCGCCTAGGGATGCTTGCCGGGCCTTGAGCGTCTCCCTGCCGTCGCACCTCGGCGGACCTGGATGGCACAAACACCTTCATAGAACTACACGCGAAATCTCCCCAGGGGGCCGACGGCCATATCCCGTGAGTCGTCGGTCGGCCCCTCTCAAGCACCCCGGCGATCAATGCTGATCGTGCAAGCCTGCCGCCTATCATCCCACTTAGCGCCGGCCACGCACGGTGTCCCAGGCGTAGCGGATCGTGTCTTTGAACTCCTCCCACGTCCCCTGGTGACGGGCCTCCCAGTCACGCCGGGCCTCCGGCTCGATCGCCGTCCAGTCACGGCCGGCATAGCGGCGATCGCTGGCGAGCTCGTAGCCGTAGCGATAGCCCGGGGACCAATGCTCATAGGGCTGGCCTCGGCTGGCGAGGCCGGTGGTGTAGTGGCGGCGGAAGTCCGCGTCGTACGTGTCGAAGCCCCGCGCCGCCCGGGCCTGCCCCGCGCCCACCGGTTCGACCTCCACCTCAGTGCGGCGCACCGTATCTCGTACCGTCTCGGTGTGCTCCTCGGCCGCTTTGCTGACCACCACCTCCTCTACCACCCGCGCCTGCCTGCGCACCACGGGATCCTCGTCGGTCTCGGTGACCTCGACGGTGCGCTCGTGGGCGGCGGCGAAATCCGCCTCGGTGGCCGGCCGGTCCACCGGGCGGCGCTCGACGTGCACCGTTTCATCGCGCAGGCGCACCGTCTCCTCGACCGGCCGCTCGGTCACGCGGGTATAGAGCCGCACCCCGCCGCGCCGCACCTGCCGGGTGCCCACTTGGAGCGTTTCTTCGACGACCGGCACCTTGATCTCCCCGGTCTCGACCTCGCGTGTGCCCGCACGCCCGCGTCCCCGGGCCGCCTCGGCCCCCCTCTGCGCCTCCAGGTCCATGGCCGGATAGCGCTCCATAATTGCCACGGCCCGGTCCGCCCGTTCGTCGGCCGCGTCGACGAGGACCACGATGCCCCCCCGACGGAGGCCTTCGGCATAGTCCTGGGCCTCGGCTTCCGGGACGCCGTAGGCGCTCAGCATGCCGACGGACGCCTCCTCCTGGCGCGTCAGGGTACGGATGTCCTCGCGCCGAAAGCCGTCGTCCACGAATGCTTGGATGATGTGCTGCGCATGACGTGGGTCATCAAAGAGTCCGATCACGGTCTTCGCCATGGCTCTCCTCCTGTTCTTGGTTGTGCGGTTCCTTACGTTCCAGGTCCACCCGCTCGATGGTGACGTCCTCGCGCCGCAGGGTCACCCGCGTGGGTGTGTGCGTTTCGGTCCGCCGGGTGGTGATATGCACCTCTTCCGTCAGGATGAGGCGTGTGTCGACCACCAGCACCTCCTCTACCAGAGGGATAATCATCGTGTCGCCTACGTAACGGACGGGCAAAGGCCCTTCGACGACGCGGTTAATGGGCACGCGCTCGATGATCACCTCCTCCCGCAGCAGCGGCGGATCGACGAGCTCCTCCCGCGCGTGCACGACCTTTCGAAGGCGGACGCGGCCGGTCTCCACCGGGCGCGTGTCCACCGCGAGGGTTTCCTCCATGACGGGCAGCACCAGAGGCGGCTCCCGCCGCGTGTCGCCCGTGCCATGCTGGCGCGCCCATACGGCTGGATCCCCGGTCAAGCGGTAGCTGCCATCCTCTTGTCGAACCAACACCTCGAGCGGTACCAATACCTGCTGGCCGCTCTCCAACTGGACCAGCACCTCGGCCCGGCTGCCGTCCAGGGGCCAGGCCGTGGTATCGATGGTGCCGTGGACCCCTTGAGGGTCCATCACTCTGACGGCTCTTGGCGGGTTCATGCCTCCTCCTTCCGGTATGCGCGCTGCGGCAGGCTACCAATACCTCGTGAGGACCAGAATCAGTACGATTAGGATGATGAGGACCACCACGCCAATCCCGATCATGCGCGCGGGGGAGCCACCGGCGGGCCCCCGCAGGCGCTCATACACCCCGACGCGCCGTCTCGGTGCATTCGAAGACGAGGGTTCAGACATCTGCATTCTCCTCCTAGCCAAGGTTGACCAAGTTAGGAGCGGAATCAGCCAAACCGTCTCACAATGAATGATGGCGCGGGGATCTTTCTCAAGGTGAGACCGACGCCCGGCAGCCCGGCGCTTCGAGGTGAGGTGGTTTAAGGCTTATCAGGACCGACGCAACGGCGTCGGAGGCGTGCATGCACACGGCGGGAGGCGTTGTCACGAAGCTCCGGACCGCCCGAGCGTGTCACCACTGCAAGGTTTACCGAGAAGCAAGGTCCGTGCCGGCAATGCGGGTTGCGGGGCGGGGCGCCCTACGCCACAGCCCCTCCCCCCGACGTGGCCAGGAAATGAGGATTGCACCAAGCAGACGTTACGCAGATCGTCTCAACCGCTCTAGGCTTGGAGTATAGGAGAGCGTCCCTTGCAACTGAGCTGGCGCTTCAGTTGGTACATGCTGAGCTGGCGATCGTCCCGCTCCCGCACACAAACGGCGACCAGCCCGCAGGTGAAGGGATACTCTTGCGCTCCTTCGGAGCGCGCTTGACTGCCATTCAAGCCACATTGATCCGTGCAGATCCTGATGACTGCCTCAATTTGGGAGCGGAAGCCCTATCGTCGGCGCACCTCCACGGCCGCCAGGGTCAGGCGATTGGTGGCGTAGTACGTCTTGTTGTGTCTGACCACGAGTCCTTTGAAGCCCCCGCTCAGCCACGCTCAGCCCAGTCAGGGGGCTGCCGATGGTGCCGCCCCGCGTGTCCATTGAACCGGCGATTTTTTCTGAGACGTCATATGAAATACCATCCATCGTCGCGAATCCGCTTCTGGGGGATATCAGGCATCACACAGGACGTCGTCCGGACGGCAGCGCAAACGATGGCGAGTGTCGCTGAGCAACTCGAGCGGCAGCGCGTATTTCGAGGGCCCCCTGTTCCGCCACAGGCGCAGGCCCAGAGGGAAGTGGAGCGTCCCGTTCGTCTACACCAATGGGACAACGGAAAGGCCATACACAGGCTTTCGCTCCAGGCTGGAAACCACCCAGGCCAGGCCTTCGATCGCCACGGCAACTGGGGTCAGAATCACCGTATCATCGATGATGAGATCGCCCCTTTCGCCGACGAACAGCGTGCGCCAAGCGACCTCAAGGAGTGTTTGCCCTGACCACTCGCGCTGGAGCAGCCTCGTCAAACGGTCGTGGGAGACGGTTGCCAGCGCTTCCGCCATGGCCACACAGTTGGCCGACGTCCGAGAATAGAGCAACGTGATGAGCTAGAGCCAACGCAAGGCTGGCATAGAGATTCCCTCCTTCATGCGGTTGGATGGGAACGCTATGCTACCTCACCGCTCATACGTAACCCCTGATATTACCGATGTCCACCCGAAATTATCAGGTATGCCGTTTGGCCCTCTTGCCGTGTGCGCCTGAGCGACCGTGAATGGGCATCGGCATCTCTAGAAGCTTCGGTAAAGCTGAAGGTCATGCCGGCATTCTGTCCACAATGTCCTGCTCCTCGGTCCACCGGGGGTGGGGCAGTCGATGCTGGCCCGCCGGCTCACCACCATCCTCCCGGCGATGACCCTCGCCGAGGCCCTTGAAACCACCCGCATCCACCGCGTCGCCGGTCTGACCGGCGAGCGCACGGCCTTGGTCACGACCCGCGCGTTCCGCACCCCCCATCACGCCATCTTGGATGCGGGGCTGATCGGCGGGGGCCAGGTGCCGCTGCCGGGCGAGGTGTCGCTCGCGCACCACGGCAGGCGCTTCCTAGATGAATTGCCAGCGGGCCGCCGCCATATGCTCGACGTCTTGTGCCAGCCCCTTGAGGAGGATTCACCACCATACAATCTGAGTCGCATTGGCAGAGCGCGTGAAGCCCGCTCCGGGGAGTCCGAGAGACCCCCGCTCCCCTCACGCAGAGGGGCATCGACACCCCGCACAAGCGTACACCAACGATCACGCGGGCCTCCTCACAACGGAGGGGCATGCAGGATCTTCCACAGCCCTTCGACCGTAGGGATGGAGCATGGCTGATCCGACCATCAGGCGCTCACGGGCCCTTTCGACGCGAGCAGACCGGGCTCTCCGCGATTGCCGGGCGGTTTGGCGCGATCGGGGGCTGCTGATATCCGCCCTCGAGTGCGTCTCCAAGCCATCTCATCACGCACTGGTCAGGTACGCCGGAGAGCACCTGCCACCATTCGCGGCGGCTTTGGAGTGCAGGCCTGACGCCACGTGAGATTTGACTTGCTCCGTGTCCCAGGCTTTGGCTAGACTGGCCTCGATGGTAGGGCCCCCTACACGTGGTGCGGTCGCTCCCCCCTCAAAGGAGACCCGATGTTATATTGGGCGGTGGTCTTTCTGGTTATTGCGCTGGTCGCGGCGCTCTTTGGGTTCGGGGGGATTGCTTCCGCCGCGGCGGGCATCGCGAAGTTCCTCTTCTTCCTCTTCGTGGTCGTCTTTGTCATCCTCTTAGTGATAGGATTGCTCGGTCGCCGCCGAGCGCTCTAAGAGTGTGGTGGCCATACCACGAGAGCGGCGGGCATCCCCTGCAGCACGCCGCTCCTCGCCGCGGCGGGCTCGCTGATGCGTGAGGATCGTATGGCCCAACCAGCCGCTCATGCGGCCCTCAGCCCGCGAGGCGACCTGGAGCATTTGATGGCCGGTTGTGGGGTGCACGGCCCACGAGGTGTCGTCCCGCGGTGTCACGGCCCGATGTCGCTGACGTCGGCCCCACGGCGGACGGTTCCCGCGTGCACTATCTGAAAGGAGCGTGACCCATGGCACGCACGATGCGGGTCCAGTGCACCACCGGCTGGTCCACCGGGTTCGGCCGGGGGCTGGCGACACTCGTACTCGTCGGCTTGGTCTCGGGCGCACCGATGCTGGTGGAGGCTCAGGCGCCGCGCTCGCCGACCCCGGCGCCAGTGAACGGGGCCGTCCGCGTCGAAACCGTCGCCCGGGGGCTCGAGCATCCCTGGGCGTTGGCGTTCCTCCCGGATGGGCGCATGCTCGTCACCGAGCGTCCGGGGCGGGTGCGCATCGTTGAGCCGGACGGTCGCCTCTCCGAGCCGCTCGCTGGTATGCCGCGGGTCCAGGCCAGCGGACAGGGGGGCCTGCTCGATATCGCGCTGGACCCGCGCTTCGTTGATAACGGCCTCGTCTACCTGGCCTACGCGGAACCCGGAGAGGGCCGCACAGCCGGGACGGCCGTGGCACGGGGAGGGCTCGGCGAGGGCCGCCTTGAGGGCGTCCAGGTCATCTATCAGCAGCAGCCGAAGGTGGAGGGCGCGAACCACTTCGGGGCCCGCCTCGTCTTCGCCCGCGACGGCACCCTGTTCGTCACCCAGGGGGAGCGCTTCGACTACCGCGACCAATCGCAAAAGCTGTCGTCCGACCTCGGCAAGATCGTCCGCATCAACCCGGACGGCTCGGTGCCGCGCGACAACCCGTTCGTTGGTCGCGAAGACGTGCGGCCTGAGATCTGGTCGTACGGCCATCGGAATATCCAGAGCGCCGGGCTCCATCCGCACACCGGCCAGCTGTGGACCGTGGAGCACGGCGCGCGCGGCGGCGACGAGCTGAACCGGCCGGAGGCCGGCAAGAACTACGGCTGGCCCGTGATCAGCTACGGCGTCCACTACTCGGGGGCGAAGATCGGCGAAGGCACGGCGAAGCCGGGCATGGAGCAGCCGATCTACTATTGGGATCCGGTGATCGCGCCCTCCGGCATGACCTTTTACACGGGCGATGTGTTCCCCGACTGGAAAGGTAGCCTTCTCATCGGCTCGCTGCAGCCGGGGCTCCTGGTGCGGCTGACCCTCGACGACGGCCGGGTCACAGGCGAAGAGCGGTACCTCGGCGACCTAGGGGAGCGCATTCGCGATGTGCGGCAGGGACTGGACGGACAGCTCTACCTCCTGACCGACAGCCGCGACGGACGGATCCTACGGGTGCTGCCAGCGGCACCCCGCTGAGGGTGGTGGGGGCGGCATCCATCACGCCCCTCGGTGATGTTCCCGGCGTGCACGCCTGGTCGTGGCGATGACTCCTTGTAAGCGCCGCGCTGCGCGGCGCATCGCTTCGGTGTGTCCCCGAAGGCGCGTCGTCCACACCTTTTCGTGCAGCCGCTTCGTTGGCATCCCGGCGGTGGCGAAACGCGACCAAGTTTGACGTGGAGGGACGCTCCGAGGTGGTGGCCAGGAGGTGGCGGTGTGTGGGAACACGGGGATCGTGACACCTGGTACAGTCCGCACTGCCGGGCTGGGCGCTCCACCACGCAGAGCCGCCGGGAAATCGCCGACTCTGCCCACACGGTCGGCGCCCACCGCTGGCGGAACTTGAGCGCCCGCGCCAGCAGTCCGGCCTGCAGTGACCGGAGGTTCTTGGCGGAGGTGTGAAGGTTGGCAGTCATAGGCATCATCTCGCTTCCGTGAAGACGCAAAGATGAAGGGCATCCAGGCATTGAGACGACACTGTGTTCATGCTGAGTGCGCCTGGGGCGGGCACACCAATGCTGGCCCGGCGGCTCACCACGATCCTGCCGGCGATGACCCTCGCCGAGGCCATTGAGACCACGCGTATCCACCGCGTCGCCCGGCTCACCGGCGACCGCACGGCGTGGGTCACGACCCGCCCGTGTCGCGCCCCCCACCATACCATCTCGGATGCGGGGCTGATCGGCGGGGGCCACGTGCCGATGCCGGGAGAAGTGTCGCTGGCCCACCATGGCGTGCTCTTCTTGGATGAATTGCCCGAGTTCCGTCGCCATGTCCTGGAGGTCCTGCGCCAACCGCTTGAGGAGAGTCTCATATACATATAATTTCGCGGATGTCCTGGATCTCAATTCTTTCGCAGTCTTAGCTGCACGGCTCATGATTTCGAGGGAGTAGGGCAGAGCCCAGTAGCGGCGTAATTGTTCAGGGGGTCGTACGATCAGGTGACTCAGGGCGACAGGCCATTTCCCTGTTTCTGAAACATTTCCGGCTGCGTCCCGATCGCTCCAATGGCAGGGGGTTCGCGGCGTCGTGCAATTTCTCCTGCTCCTCCTCTAGATTCCTGGTATACTCGCCATGCGCTTTCCCTAGAGACCCCACCTTGACGGACGTTGCTCTTCCTTGGCACCAGCGCCAGAGCCGTGGAGGGTCGGTGATGACCTTCGAGGAGATTCTCGACTACGCGATCGCCATGCTCCAGCGTCGCGGACGCCTGACCTATGGCACCCTCAAGCGACAGTTCCAGCTCGACGACGCGGCCCTGGAAGATTTGAAGAACGAACTCATTGAGGGCCAACGCCTGGCGGTCGATGAGCGGGGCAACGTCCTGGTCTGGACGGGCGACACGGTGTCGGCCGCCGCCCCCGCCGGCGCTCCCGCGCCGGTGCAGGCCCCCCTGACCTACACGCCACCATACCTGACTGAAAAGATCCTCGCGACCCGGACCACCCTGGAAGGCGAGCGCAAGCAGGTCACCGTGCTCTTTGCCGACCTCAAGGATTCGACGGAGCTGATCCGGGGCCTGGACCCCGAAGCGGCGCAGCAACTCCTCGATCCAGCCATTCACCGCATGATGGGGGCTGTGCACCGCTTCGAGGGCACCGTGAATCAGGTGCTGGGCGACGGCATTATGGCCCTGTTTGGCGCGCCGATTGCCCACGAAGACCACGCCCTGCGCGCCTGCTATGCCGGTCTGGCGATGCAGGTCGCCATGCGTGCCTATACCGAGGAGGTACGCCACGCCCACGGCCTGGAGATGCGCATCCGTGTGGGGCTCAACTCCGGCGAGGTGGTGGTGCGCGCCATTGGCAATGACCTACACATGGACTATTCCGCTGTGGGGGAGACCACGCACCTGGCAGCACGTATGGAACAGCTCGCCACTCCGGGCAGCATCCGCCTCACAGTCGCGACCCTGCGCCTGGTGGAGGGCCTGGTGCAGGTCAATGCCCTGGGACCTGTGCCAGTCAAGGGCTTAGCCGAGCCCGTAGAAATCTTTGAGCTGCTCGGGGCGAGCGGCACCCAGCGACGCGTACAGGCCGCCGCGGCACGCGGGTTGACGCGCTTCGTCGGACGGCAGACGGAGATGGCCACCCTCACCGACGCCCTGGCGCGGGCTGGGGCGGGCCACGGCCAGGTGGTGGCGCTCGTCGGAGAGGCAGGAGTGGGCAAGTCGCGCCTGGTCTACGAGCTCACCCATTCCCACTATATCCGTGGCTGGCTGGTGTTGGAGAGCGCCTCGGTGTCGTATGGGAAGGCCACACCGTATTTCCCGGTCATCGATCTCCTCAAGCGTTACGCCCATGTCGAGGAGCACGATGATCCGCGCACCATCCGCGCCAAAGTCACCGGACAGGTGCTGACCTTAGACGAAGCATTGCAGGACACCATCCCGGCACTCCTGTCGTTATTAGACGCCCTCCCAGAAGACAGCCCGTTCCTCCAGCTTGACCCATCGCAGCGGCGCCAGCGCACGCTGACCGCGCTGAAGCGGGTGATGCTGCGCGAGAGCCAAGTGCAACCCCTGCTGCTCGTCTTTGAGGATCTACATTGGATCGACTCGGAGACGCAGGCACTGCTCGACAGTCTGGTCGAAAGCTTGCCCACGGCCCGCCTGCTCCTCCTGCTGAACTACCGCCCCGAATACCAGCATGGCTGGGGCGCGAAGACTTACTACACGCAGGTGCGGCTCGACCCATTGCCCCTCGCGAGTGCGGAGGAGCTCTTGCAGGTGCTCCTGGGGAATGACCCCGGTCTCGTGCCCCTCAAGCAGCTACTGATTGCACGCACGGAGGGGAATCCGTTCTTTCTGGAGGAGAGCGTGCGGGCGCTTGCGGAAACCGGAGTGCTCAGCGGGGAACGGGGCGCTTATCGACTCGATACCCCCCTCCAGAGCCTGCAGGTGCCAGCGACAGTGCAGGCCGTGCTGGCGGCTCGTATTGACCGGCTGCCGCCCGAGGAGAAACGCCTGCTTCAGACTGCTGCGGTGATTGGTAACGAAGTCCCGTTACCCTTGTTACAGACCATTGCCGAACTGCCCGAGGAGGTGCTGCACCGCGGCCTGGCACACCTCCAGGCGGCAGAGTTTCTGTATGAGACCCGCCTGTTCCCCGAGCTGGAATACACCTTCAAGCACGCCCTGACCCACGAGGTGGCCTACGGCAGTCTCCTGCTGGAGCGGCGCCGTGCCCTCCATGCCCGCATCGTCGAAGCCATCGAACGGCTCTCTGCCGACCGTCTGCCCGAGCAGGCGGAACGGCTAGCCCAGCATGCCTTGCGGGGCGAGGTGTGGGACAAGGCGGTGACGTATTTCCGGCAGGCTGGCGCCAAAGCGTTGGCGCACTCGGCCTATCGAGAGGCCGTGGCAGGCTATGACCAGGCGCTGCTAGCCCTCAGGCATCTCCCCGAGAGCCGCGAGACGCTGGAACAGGCCATCGATCTCCGTTTTGACCTGCGCATTGCGCTCAATCCGCTCAGAGAAGATGCACGCATCCTCGACTGCCTGCGCGAGGCTGCAACCCTCACCGAGGCCTTGGGCGACCCACGCCGGTTGGGGCAGGCCTCCGCCTACATGGCCCAGTATTGCTGGCAGATGGGCGACAATGAGCACGCCCTCGCGTCCGGGCAGCGTGCGCTCGCGCTTGCCACCGACCACGGTGATGTCGGCCTCAAGGTCATGGCGCATCTCTTCCTGGGTCTGATCCTCCATGCCCAGGGCCAGTATCATCAGGCCATGGACCTCGTCAGAAAGAACGTGGTCGCCCTCCAAGGGAAGCTGCTCCACGAGCGCCTGGGCCAGACCGGGATTCCGGCGGTGATCTCCCGCGCCTGGTTAACCCGGTGCCTGGCCGAGCTGGGAGCTTTCACCGAGGGGATGGCCATCGGGGAAGAAGGGGTCCGGATCGCGGAGGCGGCCGATCAGCCCTTCAGCCTTGCCCATGCGTATCTGGGGATGGGCCTTCTGTACCTCCGCAAAGGGGACGGGCCGAAAGCGATCTCCATGCTCGAGCGTAGCCTTGGACTCTGCCAGGCGTGGAACATCTCCGACGTGTTCCTCAGGACCGCCTCAGCCTTAGGTGCGACGTATGCTCTCTCCGAGAGGCTCAATGAAGCACTGCCATTGCTGGAGCAGGCGGTGGAGCAGAGGACCTCCATGCGATTCATGGTCGACTATGCCCTCCAGGTCGCCTGGCTGAGCGAGGGGTATGTGCTGACGGGCCGGCTGGAAGACGCGAGTGCGCTCGCCGGCCGTGCCCTCGACCTCGCCCGTGCCCGCAAGGAGCGGGGGCACGAGGCGTGGGCCCTGCGACTCCTCGGCGAAATCCACGCACACCATGATCCCCCGGAGGCCAAGCTGGCCGAAACCGCCTACTGTGAGGCCCTGGCCCTAGCCGAGGAGCTGAGCATGCGCCCGCTCCAGGCCCACTGCCTCCGCGGGCTGGGGACGCTCTATGCCACGATTAGCCGCCATGCTGAGGCCCATGCCGAGCTGGAGACTGCCATCAAGCTGTACCGCGCCATGGATATGACCTTCTGGCTCCCCCAGGCGGAGGCGTCACTGGCACAGGCGGAGGGGCGGTGATGGACTACGACACCATCCTCGAGCAGGTCGTTGCCCTTCTCCAGCGAGAAAAGCGGCTCTCCTATCGTGTGCTGAAGCGACGGCTGCAGCTCGATGACGAGACACTGGAAGATCTCAAAGAGGACCTGATCTACGCCAAGCAGCTGGCGGTGGATGAGGAGGGGAAAGTGCTGGTGTGGACCGAGGCACCAGGTCCACCCCCTGGCTTGGAGACGGGCGCGCCCCCCTGGCCAGAGACCAGGCGAGCACCCGCCCCCGATGATCCAGCGGCGATGCGTCCCATCGCCTATACCCCCCGGCATCTGGCCGAGCGCATTCTCGCCGAGCACCAGGCCCTGGCAGCGCGCGGCGCACCGGACGGCGAGCGCAAGACCATCACGGCGCTGTTTGCCGACATCAAGGGGTCGATGGCGTTGCTGGAAGACCTCGACCCTGAAGACGCCCGGCACATGATCGATCCCGCGCTGCGGCTGATGATGGAGGCGGTGCATCGCTACGAGGGCTACGTGGCGCAGTCCTTGGGCGACGGCATTTTCGCCCTCTTCGGTGCCCCGATCGCCCACGAAGATCACGCCCAGCGCGCCCTCTATGCGGCCCTGCGCATGCAGGAGGCCATCGCGCAGTATAGCCAGCGGCTGCGGGGGGAGCGCGGCGTCAACCTGGAGATCCGCGTCGGGGTGAACACCGGGGATGTGGTGGTGCGCGCCATCCGCACCGACGATCTGCACACCGACTACGTGCCCATTGGGCATGCGACTAGCCTGGCGGCCCGCCTGCAAAGTCTGGCCACAGGCGGGGCGATTGTGGTCAGCGCCCCGACCTACACGCTCACCGAGGGATATTTTACCTATACGTCCTTGGGGACGGCGCAGGTGAAAGGGGTCAGTGAGCCGGTGCCGCTGTACCAGGTGGTGGGGGTGGGGCCGCTGCGCACCCGGCTCGAGATGGCGGCCCGCCGAGGGCTGGTCCGCTTTGTGGGGCGGCAAGGCGAGCTGACGCAGTTGCACAAAGCCCTGGAGCAGGCCAGGGGAGGACGGGGGCAGATCGTCGGGGTCGTGGGTGAGCCGGGGGTGGGGAAGTCACGGCTGTACTACGAGTTCAAGCTCCGCGCCCCGCACGGCGGCCTGGTGCTAGAGACGTTTTCCGTGTCACACGGCAAGGCGTATCCGTATCTGCCGCTGCTGGAGCTGCTCAAACACTACTTCCAACTCACGCCCCAGGACGAGGCCCGGCGACGGCGCGAGCAGGTGACGGGCAAGCTGCTCACCCTGGATCGGAGTCTGGAAGACACCCTGTCCTACCTGTTGGCCTTGCTGGGGGATGCCGAGGCCACCACTCAGCTGGCCCAAATGGATCCCCCGCTACGCCGCCGCCGCACCTTCGAGGCGATCACCAGGGTGCTGCTGCGCGAAAGCCTGAATCAGCCCCTGCTGCTACTGATCGAAGACCTGCACTGGCTCGATCACGAGACCGAAGCCTGGCTGCAGCTCCTGAGTGAGCGTGTACCGACGGCGCCCATCCTGCTGCTGGTCAACTATCGCCCCGAGTACCAGCACGCCTGGGGCAGCAAGACGTATTACACCCAACTGCGGCTGGACGCGCTGGGTCAGGAGGAGGCAGACGAACTCCTCACCGCGCTCCTGGGCCATGACCCGAGCCTCCAAGCCCTAAAACAGCTCATCCTGGCGCGGACAGAAGGCAACCCCTTTTTCATGGAGGAGTTGGTCCAGGCTCTGGTGGAGCAGGGGGTCGTGAGGCGGGAGAGCACCGTCGGGGACCAGGTCACCCGGGTCTCCCTGACCCGGCCACTGACGGCCATACAGTTACCGCCGACGGTGCAGGGTATCTTGGCGGCGCGCATGGATCGGCTGTCGGCGGGCGACAAGGCCCTGCTGCAGATCCTGGCCGTCATCGGCAAAGAGTTCCCCTTGAGTCTGCTCACGCAGGTGGTGGACCAGCCGGAGGCGGAAGTGCAGGGAGGCTTGGCACATCTGCAGCAGGGGGAGTTCATCTACGAGCAACCGGCCTTTCCGGAGCCCGAGTACACCTTTAAGCACGCCTTGACCCAGGAGGTGGCCTATCAATCGCTGCTGCTGGAGCGCCGTCGGGAGCTACACGAGCGCACGGCACAGGCCATGGAGGTCCTCTCTCATGGCCGGCTGGAGGAGCGCTACAACGAGCTGGCGCATCACTATAGTCGCAGCGCCAACGCGGAGAAGGCGGTGGTCTATCTGCAGGCGGCTGGGGAGCAGGCGTCCCAGCGCTTCGCCCTGGGGGACGCAATCGGGCACTTGACCACGGCCTTGGCACGGCTCAACACCCTGCCGGACACGCCGCAGCGCCTGCAGCAGGAACTGCACCTGCACCTGTCCCTGGGCGTGCCGCTGGTCTTCACCAGGGGCCATGCCGCCCCCGAAGTGGAAGCGACCTATACCCGGGCGCTCGCCTTGTGCCAGCAGGTTGGCGACGCCTCGCAACACTTTGCCGCGCTGCTGGGCCTGCGACGGCTGCATCACGGACGCGGGGATCTGCAGCGAGCGCAAGGGCTGTCGGAGGAGCTCCTGGCCCTGGCCCAGCAAGCAGACGATGCCGGGCGCCTGGCCCGGGCGCATATGATGCTGGCGGAAGTCCTGCTGTCGGAGGGCGTGTTTGGTCAGGCCCGAGACCATGCCGCGCAGGGGAGCACGCTCTACGATCGCCAGCAGCAGCGTGCCCAGGCTATCCTTTATGGGAACGATACCGGCGTGGGCTGCCTCTGCTATGAAGCCATCGCCCTCTGGATGCTGGGGTATCCGGACCAGGCCTTGCAGCGCAGCCAGCAGGGGCAGGCCCTGGCTCAGGAGGTGGCGCACCCCTTCAGCCTGGGATTTGCCCTCCAGCAAGCTGGCTGGCTCCATCAGCACCGCCGGGAAGCACAGGCCGCGCAGGCGCGTGCCGAGGCCGTCATCGTCATGACGACTGAGCAGGACTTTGCGCTCTTTCTCGCCCATGGGACCGTCTTGCGGGGCTGGGCGTTCGCCGCACAGGGCCGGGCGGCGGAGGGCATCGCCGAGATGCAGCAGGGCTTGGCCGCCTACCAGGCGATAGGGCAGGGCGGCGTGTGGCGGATAGTGGCGCTAGCCCTGCTAGCGGAGGGGTATGACAAGGCGGGACAGGTGGCAGCAGGGCTTGACGCCCTGCACGAGGCCTTGGCGATGGCAGAGTGTTGTGGGGCGCGTCAGTGGGAGGCCGAGCTGAATCGGCTCAAGGGGGAGTTGCTTCTGGAGCAGACTGTGGACCACACGGGGGAGGCGGAAGCGTGCTTCATGCAAGCGCTGGCTATTGCTCGCCGCCAGCAGGCCAGGTCCTATGAGCTGCGGGCCGCCATGAGCCTGAGCCGGCTGTGGCAGCAGCAGGGCAAACGCCACGAAGCCCGTGCGCTGCTGGCCCCGATCTACGGCTGGTTCACCGAGGGCTTCGACACCGCCGACCTGCAGGAGGCGAAAGCGTTACTTGACGAATGGTCATGATACGGCCCCATAGGGGTTCGGCCGCGTAACGAGCAGGCTGAGCAGCGGGACCTTCGGCATCCCGAGAGGCACTGGTGAAGCGAAATGGTATGCAGGCGTTCTGCGCACAACGTCCTGAGATTGGAGCCACCCCTACACGACCAGATGAAAGGTGAAATTGCGCCTATCCCAATAGGATTGGATCTTGACCATGAAGCTGGCGCGGCGGCTCACCACCAGCCTACCGGCGATGCCCCCGAAGCGATCGAAACCACCCGAATCCACCGCGTCGCCGGCCACATTGCGTGACCCCCATGATGTCTCAGGAGCTGACGAGACCGGATGACAGGGGGGTGACACATGGGCACAGCCGCCCAACCAACTCAGCACAATGGTTCTGTCAGATTTCACGCCAACAGGGTCAACACCGGTGGCCCGTTGCTTTCTCCTACGCCAGCACCAGGCTCCGCGCTACTTCCCCCCCTTCAAGCGCGGCGTAGGCCGTGTTGATGTCCTCCAGAGGGTAGGTCCGCGTCAAGAGTTCATCGAGCCACAGCTTGCCCGCCTGATACATCTCGATCAGGTTCAAGAGGTCGATCTTGGGGCGCGACGAGCCATACAACGAGCCCATGAGGGTTTTCTCGGCATACACCAACTCGTTGGCATTGATATGCACCTGCACGTCGGCGCGCGTCACCCCAATCACCACGCACGTGCCCATCTTGCGGGTCGCCGCATACGCTTGTTCGATCGTCTTGGTCAGGCCGACGGCTTCAAAGGCATAATCCACCCCGCGACCGCCTGTGAGATCTTTGATCGCCGCGACCGGATCGTCGTGGGTCGCATCCACGAGGTGCGTGGCCCCCATCTGCTGGGCATAGGCGAGCTTTGGCGGGGCGACATCCACCGCAATGATCTTGAGGGCCCCCACAATACGTGCCCCCTGCACCGCATTCAGACCGATGCCGCCACAGCCGAAGACCGCAACGCTGGTCCCCATCTTGACTTTGGCAGCGTTAACCACCGCCCCCACCCCGGTGATCACCCCGCATCCGAGCAGCGCGGCCTTATCCAGCGGAACGTGTGGCGGAATCTTAAGGACGGCCGCTTCTGGCATGGTCGACAGCTGTGCAAAGGTGGAGACACCGGCAACGTGCCGTATCGCGGTCTGGTTGACGCGAACGCGGGTGGTCCCGTCGGGCATCAAGCCCGTGACGCGCATCTGGGTGCCCACATCGCACAGCGCTGGGCGCCCACCGGTGCAATACTCGCAGGCCCCACACGAGACCCGCCAGATGGGAATGACGTGGTCGCCGGGTTGGACCGAGGTCACACCTTCCCCAACGCATTCCACAATGCCTGAGCCCTCGTGCCCCAGGATGATGGGCAGGGGCATCACCAAGTCGCCCTTCATCAC
>JBKPCR010000115.1:0-6268 GCA_046727435.1 bacterium
CCGCTGCTCATCGCTGTCGATCAGGAAGGGGGACGGGTGGCACGTCTCAAAGCACCTTTCACCTCATTTCCGAGTGCGGCCCGGGTGGGCCAGACAGGCTCAGAACAGCTTGCCTGCGACGTCGGCAAAGCCATTGCGACCGAGTTACGTGCCGTCGGCATCACCACGGACATGGCCCCTGTCCTCGATGTATTCTCTAATGGCGCCAACACGGTGATTGGCGATCGCGCCTTCAGCACCGACCCGCATGGGGTGGCCCGCCTGGGGACAGCCTTCATGCGCGGTATGCACGCGGCCGGCATCCTAGCCGTCGGGAAGCATTTCCCCGGTCATGGGGACACATTGCTCGATTCTCATGTGGCCCTACCGTCGTGCGAACGCACCGTTGTCCAGCTCAACGCCTGCGAGCTCCCGCCCTTCCAGGCCGCCATTGCAGCCGGTCTTGAGGCCATGATGACGGCCCATGTCGTCTACAACGCCTGGGATTCGCACCTCCCAGCCACTCTGTCGTCGGCGATTCTCACTGGTATCCTGCGCGGCACGATGGGATTTCAAGGGGTTATCATCAGCGATGACTTGGGCATGGCGGCGGTCTCGGAGACCATGCCTTGGGAGGAGGTCCCGGTATCCGCCCTACGCGCGGGCGTTGATCTGCTGCTCATCTGCCATCAGCGGGAGCGTCAGGAGCAGGCCTACGCCCGTGTCCTAGGCGCTGTACAGCGCGGCGAGCTGCCCGAAGCCCTGGTGGATCGAGCCGTGGTGAGGATTCACACGCTAAAGTCTCGGCTTCATCGCCTGCTCCAAGACGTCGCGACCCCTGCACCCCTGGCGTGTATCGGCTGTCCTGAGCACCTGGCATTGGCTGCGAGCATTGTGGCGCAGGCCGCGTCCCAGACGATGAGGAGAGATTCCCATGGCGCTTAATCTGTGGTCCGTCGATCTGCATTCCCATACCCTGTTTTCCGACGGCAGCTTGACGCCTGCGGAGCTTGTGCGCCTTGCCAGAACGAACGGTGTGCGCGCGCTCTCCGTCACCGACCACGATCATGTCGGCGGTATCGATGAGGCGCTGGAGGTGGGGGACACGGCCGGAATTGAGATTATCCCCGGCATTGAGCTCAGTATTGCGCATGCCGAATTCGAAGACATCCACCTTCTGGCCTATTATTTTGCCTGGCATGACCCAGATTTGCGGACACGACTCGAAAGCTTCCGTGTCGCCCGTGAAACACGCGCCGAGCGCATTCTCGACCGTATCAACGCCAAGCTCGTCCAGGAGGGACGCGAGCCCATCGACTACGCTACTGTGAAGGTGCAAGTGCAGGGAGCATTCGGCCGGCCACATATCGCCACAGCTCTGATCGATCATGGCTACGTTTCGGATATGAACACGGCCTTCACGGAGTATCTCATCCCCTGCAATGTCGCCAAATACTTCATGCCGGCCGATGAGGCGATGGCACTCGTGCACCAGGCTCGAGGATTGTCGTCGGTGGCACACCCACGCTTCATTACCCAGGACCGTGTGCGCCTGCGGCAGGTCATCGAGGAGCTCGGAGCCTTAGGGCTCGATGGCATAGAAGCCTACCATAGCCATCATGATGCCGAGGAGCAGCTCTATTTTATCCGTCTGGCCAATCAACTGGGCCTGGTGATCACCGGCGGCTCGGATTATCATGGCTTCAAGACCAAAACCACACCGGCAGACAGTGGGGGCAAACTCGGTAGCCTGCAACTCCCCTATGGTTTTGCGGTGCGCTTGCGCCGAGCCTATTTCACCTGCTATCCGACGCAGCTGCTGCTACTACAATGGCCGTCGGCCGCTGCTGCAGCTATACGGCGGGCGTTTGAGACGCATTACCAACTGTCATCAGTGCGTTGGTCCTCTCCTGCACAGATCACCACCGTTCTTGGCAGTATGGGGCCAGAGAGGGCCTCGTGGGTGGTCGACCTTCCCACGGCTGACGCCAGGCAGGTCGATGCCATCATCGAGGAGGGCATCGCACGCGGCCTGCGCACTATCGGCCTGCCATGGGAAACGGCACATGTTGAAGGGCATGATGGATTCTACCAGACGGGTAGAATTTTATCCGAGCGGTTTCGCCAGACGCCGGTGGAACGCCTGGCCCACGAGCTGGTCCATGCCTCCATTCTGGCGCAGTTGCGATGAGCTGTGCTGTAATGACGCATATCTTGACGCGCTGAGGAGAAGGGGACAATGTCGGGGGGCTCAACACCGCTGATACCCATGAACGTCGGGCAAGCCCAGGCCCTGGTCGAATATGTGGAAAATCCGCAGAACCCCACCGGCGTCGGCCTGTGGCTATGGGCCCACTACTATCAAGCCAAGATTTATCTACTGCAGAGCCATCTGCCGCTGTCGGATAAGATTCGCTACACGCATCTATATCAGCATCCGCGGGCACTGACGGCCGTCGAATTCGAGCAATATCTGGCCCGCGAGGTGGAGTATCTGCGTGAGCGTCTGGCCTATGTAGAAACCAAGCTGCAGCAACTCTGGCAGACGGCAGGGCTGAGCGAACCGCAGGTCCGCATCATCTGCGAAGGTCTGGAACTCCCGTTCACCTATCGCGAGCTGACCGAGATGTGGGAACGGGGCATCTAGCGTGAGTTCTCCTCTGACTCATGAAGAACTGCCAGCAGCGCCGCATGCACATGCGTGTTCGTGCCGACTAGCGGTTTTTTGAGGGGATCGGGTTGATTAAAGCGATAGGGCTCGCCCTGCCGGTCAGTGACGTGCCCACCAGCGGCTTCGATGAGCGCCACCCCAGCGCAAATATCCCACTCGTTGCGTGGATTGCAAGTGAACACCCCGGTATAGCGTCCCCCCGCCACCAAGCCGCACTTATAGGCGATTGAGCCCCTCGGCTCGAGGTTCAGACGCCCTTCAAGCCCTTTCAGCACCCCCTTCCCCGACTCTGTGCGGCTGACGCAGAACGTGCTGAGGGCCAGATCCGCCGTCGGTGAGACAGCCATAGGCACACCATTCAACCAGGCCCCCTCGCCGCGAAAGCCACTGAACGTCTCCTCCGTGATCGGATTGTACAGGACGCCGAGCACCGCGACCCCCTCGATGCACAGGCCAATGGACACCACGAACTCCGGCACCCCCGTGGTGAACTCCCAGGTGCCATCGAGAGGATCGACAATCCATACGCGTGACTTCGCCAGTCGATCGGGCCGGTCGGCGGTTTCCTCCGAGAGCCAGCCATCATCGGGGAAGGCCTGTAGCAAGATGCTGTGAATGCAGGCATTGGACGCCAGGTCGGCTTCGGTGACCGGCCCGGATGCCCCTTTCTGCGTAATCGAGATGTCACGGCCATACAGGTCCCGAATAGCGCGTCCCGCTGCATGGGCCGCATCGATGGCCACTGCCAACGCCTGTTGCATGATCGCCCACTCCCCTTCTAGGCTAGCCAGCGCCGCGGCGAGGCGACCACCGCCAGGCCAAAGAGCAGCATGGCCCTCTGGCAGGCCGACGACCAAGGCCATAGCCTCATCAGTTTCTTGTGAAACAACCCCAGTAACAGCCAGACGACGACCTCCGAACAAGGGTAGGTTTTTTTCAGACACCGATACTAACCCTGGTGCCTTGCCCGCTCTCCCGACGGGCGAGGGGACGAAAAATCTACCCCAGAAATCGGCCCCCGAGGGCCCCATAATGATCGCAAGTGATTATAAGGGCGCGAGTATGGCATGGGAGCACGCCCCTGTCAATGCATCCGGCGACTCAGTTGTCGAATGTATAAACGCCGATGCCTCCCCGGCTGCGACACGAAAAGAGGTTGTCGTAAACAACGGTTGCAGCCTGATCGGAAGGCGTGGTAAGATCAGCATATCAGCCCAGACCATGAGGAGATGATCGACGGTTGTGCCGCCGCCAGGCGCATGAGCCGGAATGATGCGGTAAATTTCTCCTCCTTTGGCTCCATGAGGAGCTGGGCGGGAGGGTATGCTGGTGGAGCGATGCGACGATGCGTTTGCGTCGAGAGATGATTCAGTATCTGGCTCAGGCAATTGCGCGTGACTTGCGCGCCAAGGGATGCATCCAGATGCTGGGAGAACGCGAGAAGGTGGAGGAACTGGTCCGCGAAGTCATCACCGAGGATTTACAGGTTGAAGACCGTCTGAACGACGAAGTGAAGGAGCTTTTACGCGCCTTTAGCAACGAATTCAATAAAGGTGAGGCCGATTACCACAAGATGTTCACCATGGTGAAGCGGAAACTCGTGCAGGAACGCGGTCTCATTCTTTGATCGCCCACGCCGTCCGTTGCGGGCCACGTGTGAGGATGTCGGTGATGAGTCTCAGTCGCCCAAAAATCAACGCTCTCTCGCAACTCATCGTCAAAGCCCTACAGAAGGCGAGCAGCGTGACATTTCTCAAGGCGGAAAACGACGTACGCTTACAGATCGTCAAGACGCTGACTGATGAGCTCAAGATCGAAGAGGTCATCGACGCAGAAGTGCGGCGGAAGCTCGCCTCGTACTCGCGCAAGATCGTCGAGGGTAACCGCGAGTGGGATGTCATGTACCAGAAACTCTATGAGGAAGAGACGAAAAAGCGTCTCGGCTTCTGAGCGCTGAGGACGGGGAATAGGCCCGGTTGCAGCGCTGACGATGGCTGAATGGTGCAAGTTTTGGATGAGATAAGAGCCGACGAAGACATTTGAGGTCATCATGACAACCGAGCATCAGCCCGAGGGGGTGACCCTCCTAAGCATGCAGCCACGAGCGGCAATTGAAGGGGGACGGATTACTATTACCTGTCGTCACCTGGATATGGAGGCGTTCACCGGGGCGCGCTTGCGAGTTGGGGGTGTGGCAGCGCGTCTGGATTTGGCCCGTAACGACCTGCTTATCGCCAAAGTCCCGATTGGTGCGATGAGTGGCATGGTCATGCTCGAAATCAATGGCCATGTGAGCAATGGCATCCCTTGCGAGATCGGCTCCCGCATGGCGCAAAACCTCCACCCAGTGTCGAACCCAGCCATCGATGCAGCGGGAAATCTCTTCGTCACATTGAGCGGGTCTCGTGGACAGAAGGTCCCGGTATCAGTGTACAAGATCAGCCCGCGCGGCATTCTCACGCCGTTCGTGCACGATATCGTCAATCCTACCGGCATGGCGTTTAGCCCAGATGGCGAGATGTACGTCTCCAGCCGCTTTGATGGGCAAGTCTATCGCGTCACCGCCGAGGGGACCGCTAGCGTCTTCGCGAGTAATTTGGGGGTCGCAACTGGGATCGCGTTTGACCCGCAAGGATACCTGTACGTGGGGGATCGCGAGGGGACCATCTACCGGGTGAACCACCAAGGCATACCGACCGCCTTCGCCACCCTTGCACCCAGCGTGGCCGCCTTTCACTTGGCCTTTGACCACCAAGGAAATTTATATGTGACCAACCCCTCAATGTCCGGGTACGATGCCATCCACCGGATCACACCGGAAGGCGAGATACAGGCGTTCGTCACCGATCTTGGGCGTCCCCAAGGCTTGGCTTTCGACCACCAGGATAATCTTTACGTGGTATCGTACTATCGAGGCGATGCGGGCGTTCTGAAAATTACCCAGCAAGGCGCGGTGAGCCATATCGTGAGCGGCGTCAATCTCGTGGGTCTCGCTCTGGATTCGCTGGGACATCTGCTGGTCGTGAGTACATCGGCAGTTTATCGGCTCAATCGTGAAGCCATAGAGCAATCGCAACTATAGCGCGAGGGGCGACATGTGAGCGGAGACTCTCAGACGATGCATCGGATGAAGATTGGAATGGTCGTCTTCGACCAGTCGAAAGGGGCGGCGGTGATCACGTTGGTCGACGACACCGGCAAGCGGGCGCTGCCACTTCTCATCGGGGTGCCGGAGGCCCTGGCCATCTTTCGGGAGCTGAATCGTTACCCCTCCCCTCGCCCCATGGTGTACGACCTCTTCAAGAACGTCCTTGATGGGCTGCAGGTCAATGTTGAGCGCGTGGTGATCGATACCTTCAAGGACGACACCTTCTATGCCAACATCTTTATGCATGTCGATCACGCCCAAGTGGTCGCCGATGCCCGGCCCAGCGATGCGATCGCCCTGGCATTAAAGGTACAGGCACCCATCTATGTGATGGACGAAGTGTTGGAGAACGCTGAGGCCATGGGGCTGACCATTCAGGCGACGCAACAGGAGGGGAGCCCTGACGAACTGCAGGATTGGTTGAGAGATGTGAAGCCGGAGGATTTTGGGGATGGTGAGGACGCTGAGAT
>JBKPCR010000116.1:0-16395 GCA_046727435.1 bacterium
GTCCAGGCCCACATGCCGCAAGAAATGCAGTCGCGCCTGGAGCTCGGCGAGAAGCCTCGCGGCGATTTCGCGCTCGAACGGCGTCAGCTGGGCCGCGTCCACAAACTGTTCGAGCGCTCCTACCGTCATCTGGCTGAGTTGTGCAATCGAGGAACCGCTGACTTTCACGTACAACGCCTCCTGGCGCAACCGGGTGCCGGCACACTGGGCGCAATCGACGGCGGTGACATAGCGGCTCAGGAAGACACGGATATACAGCTTATACTTCTTCGCTTCCAGGCGTCGAAAGAATGGCAAGACACCGATGAACTCTCCGCATCCATGCAGAACCTTATGCTGCTGCTCCTCTGGCAGCTGATTAAAGGGCTGGCGCAGATCGATGTTCTCATGCCGGGCTAGTTGGCGTAGCTCATCGCTGTAGTGACGCCGATAACGGGGCAGCGTCCAAGGCTCAATGGCCCCATCTGCCAGGCTTTTGTGCGAGTCTGGAATGATGAGGTTGAGGTCATAATCCAAAATGTTGCCGAAGCCTTTGCAGACGGCACATGCCCCGCGTGGGTTGTTGAACGAGAAAAAAAGCGGCGTCGGACGCTCAAAGACGCGGCCACACGGTAGGCAATGAAACTGATCGCTCAGATGCCAGGTCTCATCTCCAACGATGTCGACCAGCGCCATCCCGCTCCCTTTGATGAACGCCGTCTCCAGTGACTCCGCCAGGCGGCTGTGTTGGCTTTCCTCCACGACCAGGCGGTCCACCACCACATCGATCTGCGACAATCCCGCGAGGTCTAGTATCAGATTGGGGGTCAGTGTGTGCACCTGATCCCGCACCTGCACCCGCACAAATCCCTCAGCGAGGAGATTGGCCACCAGCCCCGGCGCGGTTGTGGCCGCCGTAATCGGCAGTGGATACAAGATCAACACCCGTTTGCCGCGGTGTGTGGTCAAGAGCCGATCGACGGTGCCCTGGACGGTGTCAGGTTGCACTTGCGCTCCACAATCGGGACAGACGGTCACGCCGATCTTGGCGAACAGCAGGCGGAGATAATCATAGATCTCCGTGGTGGTACCCACCGTCGAGCGCGAGTGCTTGACAGGATTGACCTGCTCAATGGCGATCGCCGGGGAAATGCCTTCCACATAATCGACGTCAGGCTTCTCCACGCGCTCCAGGAACTGGCGGGCATATGTCGATAGCGATTCGACATAGCGTCGATGGCCCTCGGCATAAATCGTATCGAAGGCCAGCGAAGACTTGCCGGCGCCGCTCAGACCGGTGATGACGATCAAGGCGCGACGGGGCAGGTCGAGGTTGAGGTTTTTGAGATTATGGGCGCGCGCCCCGCGGATGATCAGCTGCTCGCTCACGCTAGTCCGTCCCCATGTCAACACATGCCATGCCTGTGTTCCAGCGCAGGGTCTTGAGAGTATTGAAGCGCCCCGAGAACTGCCGCAGGTTTCCGGACGCTGGCGGCACCCAGGCGCGTCTGCAATATAACGGCTTGTGTAGGACGTGTAAAGCTGTGGCTGTTCTCCCTCACCCCAGCCCTCTGTCAGGGCGAGATCGCGCGGAATACCAGCCCTGGCACCCTGCCGCACCGATCTGACGTGCGCCCGAAACGGGCCATTGCCTGGACATCCTATGTGTTTCTTGCTACATTGGACACCTTCCGTGACACTTACGACCTTCTATACTGCGAGGCCACCATGGGCAAATCCTTGGGAGCAGGCGAAATTCACTACGGTGATTCCCCGATCGAAACACGTCTGGCCAAGAGCCTAAGCCATCATGGGCTGGTGCTGAGAGAGCAAACCCCCTCGTTTGCCTCGGTCGCAGGGGAACGATTGGTGGCCTATCGGACCTTTACCTTGAGCTCGGGATATAGCATCTCGTACGCTCGCTCCGTGCGCAACCTACTCCTAGAGAACGTCTTCGGGAAACCGACGGCAGACCGCATCGTGTTCGATTTCTTACACCGCGTCTATCCCGATACCGACGGGACCTATTCTGATGTGCGGCTCGACCTCCTCCGGCTCGGACGCATCCAAGCCGAGCCATTCTGGGTCGGAGAGGAGTTGTTGTTTGAATTCCCCTCAGGGGACGAGCGGCCTCCTGGACGTGTGGTGTTCGAGGCCTGGGCCGATAGCATCTTCCAGGTGAATCTCGAGCACCGTGGCGGTCGTCATCTACGAGAAGCCTATCTGGCCTTCAAACAAGCCGAGACGCAAGACCCCGAGCAGGTGCCGGCGCTGCGCGATGGCCAGCACCTGCTCCCCGAGCGCTACCCCTATGCCCTGCTGCAGCGCGATGAGTTGATCTCGATGATGGTGGATTATCTGCTGATACGCGGTTCCACCGACGGCACGGTCAATTCCCCGCCATAAATCATTGCACCGATGGTCGCGAGAGGGGCATGCGTCACTCGCCGGTCACGACGGTATGACAGCACCTTCCAGAGTCCTACAACTACCTCAGGACAGGCTCGTCGGTAGGTGGGCCAGCGGTTCACGGGCGATTCGACACCACCCAGCGATTCCCCAGCTGTCCCATCACCGCGAAGGTCGCCTGCTGATCGAGGATACCATCGCCATCGAGGAATGAATCGGTGACGAGATAAACGCTCTCGGATGAGGTCCATAGCTGGCGAAACTCCGTCTCGCTGAGCAGGAAGCGTTCGGTCGGTTTCAACGGCAGCGAGGGCTCGGGGGGGTTTTTGCGCCGCAATAGGTCGATCGACTGCCCAGTGTAAAACACTAATCCCGCGACCTTTTCGTACTCGAAGGGATCGTCCTTCTCGACCTCGAGGACGATCCGTCCACCGGGCCTGGGATCGGTCGCGATGAGCTTGGCTAGTCCCTGGCTCGACCGCCACGTCTGGAGTTGCAGGAGGACCTGGTGCGTGCAGTAGAAAGCCGCGACCATGCCAACCGTCAGGCCTGCAAGCCCCCCCAGCCAGCGCCTGCGGGCGAAGCTCAGGAGTGCCAGTACACTGCCCCCCACCATCAAGCCGAAGACCACACGTATCAGAGAGACGGCGCGCTCGCTCAGCCCTAGCTGATGGTATTGACCGAGATAGGACGGCAAGAGGAACAGCGCCAGCGCCGGCAGCAAGGCAGAAGCGGCGGTAGCGATCACGAGCCCGGTCGTGGAGGAGATGCTACCGGTGTAGCGCTTGTCGAGGCTCACACCGACCAGCAGCGCAAGGGCGGGCATCGCCGGCAGGCAATACTGTGGCAAACGCGCCCGTGACATGGCGAAGAACAGGAGGAACATGCTCGCCCAGAGGAGCAGCAAGAGGTACCCCGCGGCCTCTCGGGGGAGCGGCTTCCCGAGTGGTGGCCACTGTCGAGGAATGGCGAGAGCTAGATAGGGACTCCAGGGCAGCAGCCACAGAAATAACACCAGGAAGAAGATTGGCAGCGGCAGCGAGATGAAATCAAGCGGATGACGCTGTCCCAGGAAGCGCAGAAAGTGTTCATTGACGAAATAATGCCAGAAGTATCCCTCGTGCTGCCAGCCGATGATGAGATGCCAGGGAACGGTCAACAGGCAGAACAGCAGACCGCCCCAGAGGGATCTTAGCCCCCGCAGGGCATGAAAGCTGCTGCTCAGCAGCCCATGGGTCGCTAGAACTACAAGAGGGAAGAGCCCCACAAACCCTTTAGTCATGACGGCTAGGGCGAGGCCCGCGTAGGCCAGGAGGCTCCATGGTTTCCGGTCGTGATCCTCCTCACCGGTGCATAGAAAGGCATAGAAGCTCAGCGTGGTGAAGCAGGCGAAGACCATGTCGGGCAATAGTTGGCGGCTGAACACAAAGTACCCGACGCTGGTGGTCAACACCAGACCGGCGAGGGCTCCAGAGCGGCCATCAAACAGATGCCGTCCGATCCCCCAGGTCACCAGCACCCCGCCCAGCCCAGCCAAAGCCACGGGCAAGCGGGCAGAGAACTCCGACACACCAAAGACGGTGTAGGAGACGGCGATCAGCCAGTAGAATAGCGGCGGTTTGTCCAGGTACCGGGCGCCGTTGAGATAGGGAGTCAACCAATCCCCGCGCACCACCATCTCGCGGGCAATCTCGGCATAGAGAGATTCATGGGGATCATAGAGCGCCGGTGATCCCAGGCCGAGGAGGAAAATCGGCAGCCCGAGCCCAAGCAGTGAGAGCACCAACCATCGATCACTCTGGGCTGGGGTCAACCTGCTATTGGGGCATGCATTACAGTCGCTCATCAACGACCTGACACGCCACCTCCCCAGCGCGACCGGGGATTGGTCTGGGTCGAATGGCTGCTCGTGGAAGATCGTCTGGTCCCTGGTGCAGCAGTGCTTTGGCCACGTCGCACAGCTTCACATACGCGACGCCCTGGACCGCGAGGTGCTTAAGCAGGGAGGCAAAGAGGTCCGGTTGAGTTCGGCCTTCGACTTCGGCGTGGATGGTATGGACGTTGAGTCGATCTGAGCGCAGTTGCGAGAGGAAAACATCATTCACCCGCTCGCCTTGCATGCCGTCTAAACCGAGCACTTCGTCCAGCGTGGGCAGCGTCGTCGGGATTTGCAGCGTCTGAAAGGTCTGCCCATGCATCCTCGGCAGGAACGGGAACACCCCGCGGGTATCGCTACAATAGAGAAACCCTTGCCGATCCTGCACCGCCAGGCTGGCGTCGGTTGCCTGCCATCCAGGAGCGGCGAAGCCCTGAGGGGCGATCTTTAGGGTCTTGACATAGCTCGCGATGGCGCGTTCGATTTCGTTGGTGATGGCGGCTTCCCCCAAGCCCTGCAGGCGGTCTTGCCAGAGGACGTGATCATAGCCATGGATGCCCAGCTCGTGCCCATCGTCGAGCACCGCCTGCAGCAGTTCGGGGGCCATGTCGCCGATGATCGGAGAGGGCAGCAGCGTCCCGCACAAGAGTGTCTTCACACCATAGATACGCACCGCGTTGGTGCGCCACATTTTGTGCAGGAAGCCACGCTTGAAAATGCGCCGAATCGCCTTGCCGGAGTTATCGGGCCCGAAAGCGATGAAGAAGCTGGCTGGGACGGCATAGTGTCGAAAGAGTGCCAGCAGCCGCGGGACACCTTCCTTCAAGCCGATCCAGGTATCAACGTCAACTTTGATGGCAACCTGCAGCACGGTCTACTCCTCCTCACCACCACCCTCCCCCAGCCGCATCCCCGATTCCACACCAGATCTACGTAACCACATCTCGCCGGAAATCACCTCCTCCCCCTCGACCTGGACCTGGGTCAGGAGCAGATGGCCTTCCCCGGTGGCAACCAAACATCCCCCATTGTGCACGCCGACAATCGTCCCCGGCAGCCATGGTTTATCAGCACTATCCGGGATGAGACGGGAACTCCAGACATACAGCTTCTTGCCGCCAAAGGATGTGAACGCCCCGGGATAGGGTGTGGTGACCGCTCTGACCAGATTATAGAGCCCAAGCGCCGATCTGCTCCAGTCGATCTGTCCGTCGTCCGGTGTTCTACCACCAAAGTAGGTGGCCCGCGCTGGATCTTGCGGCGTGCGCGGCGCCAGGCCGGCCTTGATGAGGGGGAACGTTTCCCGCAACAGCTCGACCGCCGCCTGTGCGACCCTTTCGAACAACGTTAACACCGTATCCTCGAACGCTATGGGCACCACACGTTGCGCGATGATATCTCCGGCGTCGGCTTGCGCGATCATGTAGTGCAAGGTCACCCCGGTGTGCGTCTCGCCATTGACCAGCACCCAGTTGACTGGAGCTCTGCCCCGATACCTCGGCAATAATGAGCTGTGGAGGTTGATAGCCCCCAGGCGGGGGATGGCCAACAGTGCCTGGCACAGAAGACGCCGGTAATAGAACGACAAGATGAGGTCAGGTTGGAGTGTCGTAATGTGCGAGACGATTGCTGGCGTATTTGGCGTGTTTGGAGAGAGGACAGGCACGCCTGCCCCCTGCGCGAGCTCGACCACCGACTCGAACCAGACGTGCTCATGGGGATCATCCTGATGCGTGACGACAGCGCAAATCTCCTCTCCGCGGTCGAGCAGCTCCTTCAGGCAGAGGTAGCCGATCGTATGGTAGCCGAAGACCACGATGCGCAGCGGCCTCTCGTTCACTCCCAAAGCTCCTGGATGACGTACCGTGGGCGCTGCCGGACTTCCATACACGTCCTCCCGACATACTCACCGATCAGACCGAGGGCCAGTAGCTGCAGGCCTGCCACCAAGAGAATCAGCGCGACCAGGACCGACAGCAGCGTCTGCGGCGAGCCCTGCACGCTTTGCAGGCCGATGTAGAGACCGAACCCAACCCCGAGCAACGCCAAGAGAACTCCCGTTAAACTGATGAGCCGGATCGGCAACAGCGACGAACCAGTGGCCAAGTCGGCCATCAAACGCAGTAGCCCGATGAGGTTATACCTGGAGCCCCCCGCAGCACGCCGTCGGTGCTCGACCGGAATCTCCGCTATCGAGCCGGCAAAAACATTGGCGAGAGCCGGGATGTACATCGACCGATCCTGGCAGCGCAGGACTTGATCGACCACCGGACGCCGATAGGCTCTGAGCATTGAACCATAATCGTCCATCGTGACGTCCACGAGTCGTGAAGCGAGCCTGCTGGCCAGAGACGAGAGAAGCCTGCGCAGGAGTGAATCCTGACGCAAGGTACGCTGACCGCAGACTACATCGTAGCCCTCCTGTACTTTCTCCAGGAGCTTGGGGATCTCCTCGGGAGGATTTTGCAGGTCTCCGTCGAGGGTGACGACGACCTCCCCACGCGCCCGTTCAAGACCCGCGAAGATAGCCATATGCTGGCCATAGTTGCGGTTGAGACGAATGACTTTGATCGTCGGATGGAGCTCATACAGCCCCTTCAAGAGCTTTGCCGAGGCATCGGTACTGCCGTCGTCGACGAAGATCACTTCGTAGCTCTTGCCCACCCGATGTAGGGTGCACACCAGCCGGTCAGCCAGCTCTTCGAGCGTCGATGCCTCGTTCAAGATGGGCACGACGACGGAGAGATCGATGCGCTCGCGACTCCCCTCCCCTACTCTGGCCGATTCGTGAACAGCCATCGCTGCCCCTCATGTCCGATGAGATGACGCATCTGTGGCGTGATTAGGCGTAGGACGCTCTCGTCTCCCGGTCGATCTGTCACGAAAAAGATGCGGTGGCGACCCTGCCAGAGCCTTGCGAACTCCTCTCCGCCCAAGAAGAGCCCCTTCGCCTCGGGAAAGCGTGAGCCGAAATGCAGGTCTCCCCGTTGGCCATCGACCGCGTGGACCTGCCTTCCGGTGTAAAATGGCAGGCCGGCGCTATTCTCCAGGGGTCCCTCATGGACTAGCAGGTCGTCGCCATGCAGACGCTCCAGGATGCGGGTGGCCAGCGGTGCGACTGAGCGGAACTCCGCCGTGAGCTGATACACCTGGCCGATCACGCCTTGCAGCAGGATCGCCATCACCGCAAAGCAGCCTAGGGCGATGCGAAGGGATTGGCGTATGGCAAAAATCAGGGTTGCGACCGCACCGAGGCACAACACCGCACCACCGCCTTGAAACAACGGGATCAGCTCATCCCGCAGCGGGATCGCATATGAGCCACCCTGGGCCTGACCCATGCGGGAGTAGACGTCAGTTGAGAACATCGTTTCGACAGCACTACCGAGTGGGATCGCTTGCGACGCTAAGAGCAAGGATGGCAGGATGAGCGCACTGAGAGGGATAAAGAACCAAACCGATCGCTTCAGTCCCTTCTGCACGCAGTCCTTCCAGTATTGAGCGATGAGGATCGCCAGGGCGGGAAAGGCTGGTAGGCCGTAGTGCTCCAGCTTCAAGGGTGATAAGGCGAAGAAGAGCACGATGATCCCGCCCCAGAGGAGGAGGAACAGATGCGCTTGCCGCTCCGGAGTCGATTCCCGCAAACGGTCGACGGTCTCTCGCAGCGCCGCCGGCAAGAAGATGCTCCAGGGGCCGAACAGCGTGACCGTGGCCAGCAGAAATGCCGCCAAGGAGAGGGGTACATCGTCCTCGACAAAGGTGCGTTGGCCCAGGAAACGTAGCACGTGGTTATCGACCACATAAAAGCGCAGGAAGTCCTCATGCAAGAGGGCCACTACCAGGTGCCATGGCAGGGCAATGGCCATCGCCAATGGGATGCCCCACCACAACCCCAGGCGTTTCAGCGCGAATATCTCCCCTGAAAGAGCCAAGAACACCACCATGACCAGCCCTGGCAAGAATACGCCGACCACCCCCTTCGTCATGACCGCCAGGCCGATGCTGACATACAACAGCAGGTTCCACCCCCAGCCATAGCCGTGATACCCCTGCCAGAAGGCGAACAGGGCCAGCGACAAGAAGCCCGTGAATAAGAGATCGGTGGACACTACCCGGCTATACACCGCATACCCGATGGTAGTGGCCAGGATGAGGCCGGCCGGCACGGCAACCCTGGTGCCAAAGGTCGCCCGACCGATTCCTACGGTCACCGCGACTCCCGCTACCCCTGCCAACGCCGGCCACAGATGTGCACCCCAATCGGAAGGGCCGGCTAATCGATAGGCCGAAGCGATCAGCCAATACAGTAAGGGAGGCTTTTCGAGATAACGCAGGTCGTTAAAGCGCGGAGTAATCCAGTCGCCCGAGGCTGCCATGCGGGCACCGATGTCGGCATACATTCCAGCGTCGGGATCGCTCAATGGCCAGGACCAGACCCCCCACAGCAGGAGTACCGCCGCCAGCAGCATGACCCCTATGCTACAGCCGATGTCCATCCGTCTGCTCCCAGTCACACGATCAGCCTCCGCAGCATCATGCCTGGCACCAGCTATCTCTAAAATGAGAAGGTCGCTTCGACTCGGAGCAGGTGGTTGTCGATGTCGAGGTCGGGGACGGAGCCCTGGTTATCGCTTCGGGTGAAGCGATAACCGCTGAAGAGCGTTAGCCACTTGGCGTATCGATACGACACGTCAAGCCCAGCAACGTATCGCTTCTCACGCGGCATGTTGGTACCACCGGCGGTCACGAGACCGATCTTGGACCGGTCAAACTCTATGCCGACCAGCACATCGGGGCCGAACCAACGGCCGATCCTGACGTAGAAATCATACCCTCGCGTGCCGATAAAGTGCGCGATTGGCCTCCCCTCAAAGGCATAGCCGTCGGCGTAGATGGCGCTATTGAACTGGATTTTAGACGTCGCCGCATACTCGATCCGCAGCTCCGTCTGTGCAGAGCCGAACAGATTCGGACTGTAGAGGCCGATGATGCCTCCGGGCAGCAGTGGGATGAGCACACCGTTACAGCAGGTATCGTCCCACCCGAGTTCACCATAGATCTCGACATCCCGGAACAACGGCAGATAGCGCCCCACATTGGGGATGCGCAGGGAGAAGTCCGCCGACAGCAGGGTATTATTATTGAGCGGACTATTCAGGTCATCTGAGCCGGGTCCTAAGAGGATTTGCAAGTAATCGCCGAAACCAAGCGCTGGACGACCTTCGCCATTGAATTGCACCACGCGAGAAAACCCTAACTCCAGAAACGATGCAGGCGTTAGGTTGAGGCGAAGCCCGGTAAGCTTAGTGTGGGGGAACTGGCCACCCCCTCCAAGTTGTCCCAGAAAATAGGTCAGCTTCATGGGGCCCAGGTGCTCGAAAATCCAGGGTAGAGTGAACGCTTCGGCAGCGCCGGCTTTGATGAGATCGAACGGACGTCCATTGGTCGAGAGCAACATCGACCCATTGAACCCCGGTCCCCACCAAAGGGATTCCCGGCCGCCACCGGCCTCGACATTGTACTGCGTGAATTTGGCAAAGCCTTCGAGGACGCGGGCATTCACACTCCCCTTTTCATGCATCCGTAACTCAGGGCTGAGGGTGGCAGAGAAAAAATCCCCGATCTGACCGCGTGAGAAGGTGGCCAGGCGGCTGTTGAATCCCGACTCAAAGGAATCCCCCTGATTGTTCTCCAGGTCATAATTCTCCTTCGAATATGCCGTCCGCACCTGCAGTTTGTCCAGGGGTTTGATCTGGAAGAATCCTGGGGGCTGGCCCTGCTGTATGGCGGCCTCGACGCCCAGCCCTGCTAACTCCGGCTGAAACTCATCGAGGAGACGATAGAGGATGTCCTCTAAATCTTGGCGATCAGCATACTGTCCGCCCTCATCCCCGGTAATTTTGGCGATCGCTTGGGCGATGATCCGGGCCATCTCCAGGCGGGTCATGGGTTTGGTGTTGAGCACCGCACGATCGGTTAGGCCAGCGAGGACGAGCTTCTTGATGCCGTCGTAGGTCCAGTTCCAGTGGATGGCAAAGCCACTCCAGTTCCGTAAGGGGACGTCCGTACGATCAGCCGCGCGGCTGTAGGAGGAGAGAGCGCAGAATACGCCAATGATCAGCAGGAAGCTGATCACACTACGGGCGTCGTGGGTCCGGGACCGCATATGCGATGGACAAGCCGGCACAGAGAGCCTCATGCGTGAGCGAGCGGCGACTGCTTCAAACCTGCCACATACTCTATGAAGAACGCAAGCAAGATCCCCACGAACAGACTGGTGATGCCCGCAACAGCCATGTTGAAGCGGATCTTCGGCTTGGATTTCCGATCGGCTGGGACCGCTTTATCTAAGGCTTGGACGGTCGGCATATCACGCGCCTCAGCAATCTTCGCCTGCTCCAATTGCTGAGTCAGAAGGGTGTAGACTGTCTCTTGCACCTTGACATCGCGCATCACACGGGCCAGTTCGATGCCGAGCTCTGGGACCTGAGCAAAGGGGATATAGATCTCATTGCGCGGTTCGCCGGGATTGCGGTTCTCTGCCGGCAGCACCCACCCTTTGCCATATTGCATGCCTGATAGGTGGCGTTTCATCTCTTGTATACGCTGTTTGAGTTTGACGACCTCAGGGTTGGCATCGGTGGCAAATTTCCGCATTACCTCTAGCTGGACTTCCGAAGCCATGATTTCACCCTTGAGGTGGGCGGCGGTTTCGACTGCCCCCCGGGCCTGCTCCTGCAGGGCAATGACCTTGTTCGTCTCCTGAAACTGGCGCAGGGCTTGCTCAGCCCCATGCAGCTCCCGTTCGGTCTCGGTCAGGCGGTCGGCGATGAACACGCGCTGTTTGCTGGCTTCAGTCGTTGCGAAGCGAGTGATCATCTGGTCCAGGTGGGCGACATAGAAATTGGCGATCGCAGCAGCCAATTGCGGATCGGTCTCCTGCACTTTCACGGAGATCACGCCGTCTTTCGATAGCGTCACCGTCGTCATACCGTACAGGCGTCTGATGGCGTCACTCAGGAACGGCGCTTGATAACGCTCTTGTAGGTCAAAGCGTTGCACCACATCCTCGGCCATCGTCCGACTCTTCAGCATGGTGACAAAAATATCGCGCTGCGGCGTCAACGATGGCATCGAGAGCCCTGGAACCGCCTGTGCGATGCCCGAGGCCGCGAGCGCGGTCGCCAGCCCCAGACCACTGGCACCCCGTTCGTCGGGTGCGAGTATGGTTGCGGTTGACTCGTAGATCTTCGGCAACCACAGACTATAGCCCATGGTGGCCAGGACAGTGATAATATAGAGGACGACGATAAGTCGTACGTGCTTGCGCACGACCCTCCAGTAGTCCAGGAGATGAACCTCCTCGTCATCAAACCTTCGCCGCGATCGTCCTTCGTCCATAGCACCTTCGGCCCTAAAACAGCGCCGCAACGACCCCCACGGTTAACGCAAATTGTCCGAGAATGGTGGCGACGTCTTTGAACGTCGGCAGGGTCCGCACTTTTGCCTCCGTCTTGGCAGGGGCCACGATGATATCGCCGGCCTCGACCTTCCGCAGCTTCAAGAACCCGGCCATGGCGGAGCCATCGGCTTTGACGATGTGCAGCTCATCCTTATCCGCTTCCTTGTTGAGCCCCCCAGCCTGATTCAGGTAGTATGCGACATCGCGTCCTTCCTGGTAGACCACCGCGGCCGGACTCCGGACACTGCCGATCACCAGGACAGCGCCGGGCTGTTGGGGAACGATGAGAACATCCCCTTGCTCGAGGGAGATATCATTGGCTGTGCCCTCCATGGTGTCGGGCACATCCAGCTTGACCACTAGACGTCCCAGGACAACCTTCGACTTCAGCAGCTCCAATAATTGCCGACGTTGCTGCACCGTTTGCGCCTGAAGTGCTGCCTCCTCGCGACCGCTCCCCACTAACTCCAGCGAGCCGGCGGCGGTGCGGGCAGATTCGGCGAGCAGTGCTTCCTCCTGGGACTTAATGAAACGATCCATTTCTTCTTGCTGTTGCTTGCGTAACCGTTCACGAATAAACAAGGCCCCCTTCAGATAGGCTTCCTGAGTGTACCCCCCAGCCCGTTTCAGCACTGAGCTAAGCCGTTCTCCCTGGATAATTGGATACGTCCCCGGACGCTTGACTTCCCCTTGCAGCGTCACTGCCCCTAACGGCCGGCTCTCGGAGCTGATGGTGATGTGGTCGCGTGGTTCAAGAAGCAGATTTTGCGACTGATCCCCCTGCCACAGCTTCCGCAGGTCGGAGGTCAGGAGTTGGCGCGTGAAATCGGGCCTGGTGCGGATGACTTCGACTCGATCAACGTAGGCTTCTGGCAAGACTTCCGCTGGCGCCAAGAGATCACCCAACCGCATGCCGTTTTTCAGCTCATACTCCCCTGGACGTCGCACGGAACCTTCTAGAAACACCACATTGTAGATCCGCGTGTCGATGGGAAAAATCTTGATGAGGTCGCCGTCCTCCACCGGTGGATTATTGACGGAGCGACTGTCAGTTTTCAGCTCATCGAGTCGGAGATCGAGGATCAGCTTCTCGGTGTGTGGCTTGACGCGCTCGATCTGGACCCGTTGCAGATAGCCTGTGGGGGACACGCCGCCAGCCATCTGGAACATGTCGCCGATACGCGCCGTCCCAGTCAACTCATAGATAGCCGGGCGTTTGACATTGCCCGCAACGCCGACCACCGGGCCAATCGGTGGGACGAAGACCGTGTCACCCGACTCCAGGCGGAGGTCACGCGCCCGCTCTCCTCTCAGCAAAAAATCGTACAGATCTAAGGTGCCAATCGTGCGGTTGTTGCGGATCAGCCTGATTGTCCGGAGCGATCCGAGTTTGCTCGGCCCGCCTGCGGCAAACAGGGCATGCACCATGGTCGAGAGCGAACTGACCGTATACACACCCGGCTGGGCCACTTCACCGACGACAAACACCTGAATGCTCCGCAGGGCGCTTAAATTGAGGCTCATGCGGAAACCGGCATACTGCCTGCTGAGTTGGTCATGGATGACCCGTCTCACATCACCGAGGGGCATGCCCCATACCGGAATGGTCCCCACTCGGGGCACGAAGATTTCGCCTTGCCGATTCACCTGCAGGGTCAGGACATTATCGACCATCCCCCAGAGATACGCTTGCATCACATCCCCTGGCCCCAGGATATAATCCGGGCCCACAGGCACATCGGTCACCGGGGCAAAGGTGGATACTGGCTCCCTGAACAGGTCATACCCGAACTGCCGCAGATCACGGGAGAGCTTGGGTTGGTGGGGATTCCTACCAGATGGTGGATCCCGACCAGATGGTGGATCCCGACCAAATGGTGGATCCCGACCAAATGGTGGATCCCGACCAAATGGTGGATCGCCATCAAATAATGGATCCCTAGCAAATATTTGTTCGATGGGAGAGCGGGAGGGTAACGCTGCTGCAGCCGGCTGCCGCTCAGGACGCTCAAGGCTCCGAGCAGGATCTCTGTCGGGCTTGCGTTCACCAGGAGTGGGCGTGACGGGGGTGGGCTGGAGAGATTCGGGGGACAAGGGAGGCATTTCAGGCGCTCGAAATGGGTTTGGGGATTGGCTCCCTGGGCTGGCAACGGCCTCGGAACCAGATGTCCCGGGGCAGGGAGTCGATAGCGAACCGGCCCCTGGCGAGCTCGTCCTCCCAGCCTCGCAAGGCGTCGAGGAGCCTGGTCGACCCTGTTGAGCCAACACCTGCTCGCCAGGCACCAGAGTCAGGAAAACAACCGGGAGTATAGCTACCGTGAGGCGAAGATGCTGATTCAGCCAGTCCATCCTGACCACCCCTCTACTAATAAAGAGAGAACCCAATGTTATGGCTGGGCCAAAGCTGCGTGGTAAGGCAGGCGCGATGCCGAATCGCGTGAGGATAATACCACCGGTTCTCAAGCCTGTTGTCTGGCTCGATCATGACCGACGTCGGAGGCTATCTTATAACATAGCAGTGAAGGGGAATCAAGTAATATATGCATGATGATAATTTTTAGCGTTAAATACATTGAATTGACAGATGCACCTTGCGCGGGGGGACGGCGTATTGGTGTCCCCGACCGCCCGTTCAGGCGGATGTCTCTTGACATCTGCTGCCGTTGGCAGTAAGTAAGGGGAGGAGGCTCTGTTTACAGGACTGCAGTATCCGTGTGGGCAAGTGCGGGTGCGCAGGCTGCGGCCCGCGAAAGGAGGGCATCCGGGATGGCAAACGATCACAAGGAAATCGCCATCGAGTATTGCGTGGCTTGAAACTACGTCCCACAGGCCGTGAGTCTGTCGGAGGCGATCATGGACGCGTTCAGTGAAAGGTTCAGCGCGCTAAAGCTCATTCCTGGGGATGGTGGCTGCTTTGAAGTGACGCTGAACGGCGATCTCATATACTCCAAGCTACAGACAGGGGACTTTCCTGAGAATAAGCAGGTTCTCGAGCAGCTGAAGCGCAGGCTATAAGGCTACGGGATAGATCGAAGACTCTCTTCCGCAGAACCACGTCCCCCGGTGTTTATGGCCGCCGGGGGATGATGTATGGGGCAGGCGGCAGGCTCATCCGGCTTACCTCACGATCAGATGTACATCCTAACTGATTGCCACCCACGTTCGCGGCCCCAAAATGAGGGCCGCTTCGCGCTCTGTCGCGATGGCCACCCCGCCCTTTGCTGCCCGACCTTCGTAGCGGCATTTCCCTCCAAGCTCACAGACGAGAGAGGTGCACATCAGCTACGCCTGCGTCTGCCTTGGCGATAGGGGTTCAGAGGCGTAGCGTTGGAGCAATTGCTCTCGGATACGTTCAAACTCCTCCAATACCTGGGGATTTGCCAGTGCCTCGCGGTTCGAAATCTCCCGCCCGGCCAGGATGGCTTTGACGCTCAGTTCGACGGGCTTGCCACTACGTGTCACCGGCACCTCTGAGATCGGGAAAATATACTGTGGGACATGCCGTGGCGAGGTCTGCTCGCGAATCGTGCGGCGGATTTGTTGCTCAATGGTGGCGTTGAGGCGTCGCCCTTGCGCCAACACTACACACAGCACAATCACCTCATCGGATTGGTCGGCAGGCATCCAGCCCACGACGACGGCGCCGGCAACCTCAGGTAGGCGATCGAGGGCAGCATAAATTTCCGCGCTGCCGATGCGAACGCCAGCTGGGTTCAGGGTAGCATCACTGCGCCCGTATACGATCACCCCGCCATCAGACGTGAATTCGACATAGTCGCCATGTCGCCAGAGACCCGGGTACACATCGAAGTAGGCGTCATGATAGCGGCTGCCGTCGGCATCGTTGAGAAACCCCAGAGGCATACAGGGCAGCGGTAGGCGGCACACGAGTTCGCCCGGCTGGCCCAACACCGGTTTCCCCTCCGGGTCTAGAGCCACAACGTCAACGCCCAGCCCCTGACACTGGATCTCGCCGGCGATCACAGGCAGGTTAGGATTGCCCAGAACGAAGCACGAGATAATGTCGGTACCACCGCAGATGCCAGCCAGATGCACATCGCGTTTGATGGTCTCATAGATCCAGCGATAGCCACTCGCCGAGAGGGGGGAGCCGGTATAGAGCACCGTCCGCAGTTTCGACATGGCCCCCAGGCCGCCAGGCGGCAGCGCTGGTTGGTGCTTCATGCAGCCTTCGATATAGCGGCCGCTGGTACCGAAATGTGTAACGTTCAGGTCCTCGATGAGGTGCCAGAGGGCCGACACTTCGGGGTAGCCCGGATTGCCATCGTACAGATAGAGGGTGACGCCCAGTGATAACGCGCTCAGTTGCCAGTTCCACATCATCCATCCACAAGTGGTGAAATACAGGAGGGAGTCCCCTGCCTGGAGGTCGGTGTGGAGCTCTTGCTCCTTGCGGTGTTGCAGAAGCGTACCGCCAGTGCCATGTACAATGCATTTGGGAGCGCCCGTCGTGCCGGACGAGAAGAGAAGATAGAGCGGATGTTCGAAGGGCACCGGCGTGAACGGTAGCTCCGGGGCATCGTCTGGTCCGAGAAAATTCTCCCAGGCCACATCGCCGTGGATATGCGGTTCGTCTACCGGATAGGGGATCGAGACCACAGTGTGCACCGAGGGGAGGTGGTCATGCAGTGCTTTGACCACTTCATCG
>JBKPCR010000117.1:0-15829 GCA_046727435.1 bacterium
TGGGGCGGTTGGACTCTTCTTCAGGGGCATTGAGCGCGATCGCACCCTGGACGACCCCTACTTTTTCCCGGTCTATCAGGAGGCAGCGCGCCTGGATATGCCCGTCTGCGTACACACGGGTGCCGGGTGTCCGGCGTTCACGGCCATCTTCGATGTCACCCGAAGTCACACCTTCCCCCATACCCGCACCCTGCCCCTGATGGCCTTCCGGAATATCGTCGCCAACAAGATTCCTGAGCGCTTCCCTGAATTACGGTTCGGCTTCATCGAGGCTGGCGCATCCTGGGTGCCCTATGTGCTACACGCGCTACGAAGTGTCTACGGTGGCAGTGTGGAGCAGTGGGGGCCAACGCTGTTCCAGGAGTACCGCCTCTACACAGCCTACGAAGAGTGGGAAGACTTGGCCTACTTGGCACGATATGTGGGAGAGGACAACCTGGTCGTGGGCTCCGACTGGGGGCATCACGGCGGCCGTGGGCGTGGAGGAGACCCATCCGGGCAGCCGGAGGTCTTCGCCAACATGCGGGCCAGGGAGGATGTGCCCAAAACCATGATCGAGAAGATGCTCTTGGACAACCCGCGCGCACTCTATGGCCTCCCAGCGTGAGGCGCTCGGTACACCACTACCCGCATCGTTTATGACTAATTCAGCCATTCACGTATAGGCTTCCACCAGCGGAGAAGCTGCTCCTGCTGGACCAGCCAGCGCTCCTGGCGCTGGTCGGCCAGACGCGCCTGGACAGGCCGGCGGTGGTGCTCCCTGCTGTGGTGGCACGTCTCCGTGAAGTCCCCGATCCCGAGGCACGTGGGCGCCTCTTGACTGCCCTGTTGGCGCTCTTACCACAGGAGGACATCGTCGCAATGGTGGAGCCACTGCTCGAAGATGGGACGGTGTTATTAGATACGCCATACCCGCGGTGCATTTGCGAGCAAGGCCGCGAAGAAGGCCTGTTGGCAACCCGGCGGCGGAGCATTGTGGATGCCCTGGCATTGCGTGTTGCGCCCTCGGCAGCAGTTCTCCAGCAGGTGGCGCAGTACGTGGAAACCCTGACCGATGAGGCAGCCATAGAGCGACTCTTTGCGGCGGCGATTCGTAGTGCCAGTCTGGCAGAGTTTCAGGCGGCTGTGACATTGGCGTAACGCTCCCGTCCTTTGCTTCTCCCTACAGATTTTCCATCTGTGCCCGCGTGGGTTCGGCCTGGAGCAGCTAGACGATAACCTCCGCGGGAATTATGGTCGGGCTGGGACTGTGACGAGCGCGCACCCGCCAGATCGATTCATCCGGAGATAACGATAAGACGAATTGAAATCGCTCCTCTGACATGACTGGCCAGCAACTTGGGAGGTGACGTATGATTATTCGAGTCGAACCTAAAGATTTTTTTATGTCCACCATCCTGCTGCTATTTGACCGGGGGCACCCCGACCCTGAAGATGAAGAGGTGAAACGCTATCTTGCCGAACGAGCCCTAGAGCCGAAGCGTACCTTCGACACCGCCTCTCAGGAACGAGACGGTGTCGTCTGGCAGTTCGGCGGTTGCTATTTGGGGAGGCATCTCGATGCGATCGCCGACATCCAGAAAAAGTACCTCGAAGCGGAAATGCTGGCGGATGAGATCCCACGCCTGTTGAAGGCAGAGGCGGAGGAAGCGGTGCAGGAGACAGTTGACCAGTTGCCGGATGCCAGGCTCCAGGAGCTGGTCGACACCCTCGTGAAAGAATTTCATCAGGAATCATCCTTCGGTCTTGACGCGGAAGGCACCGTCAAGGTGATGCTGGCACCCGCGGTCGTCCAGCGCCGCTTCAGCGAGCTTCTTCAGTCCCGTATACATCAGGGTGGTTGACGACTCTGCCCTATCTCCAGAGGCACATGGCCCGCCATTGGCAGCGGCAATGACGAGGTCTCCGGCCATGATACCCGAGAAGGCATAGCAGCTGTGTTCCGCCTGCTATGCCCGAAAATACCCCAGCCTTGAGAGGTGGGCACGTGTCAGAAGGGGGCAGCGATGGAGGGCTATACCTGGACCCTGCGTGTCAGCGCCAACGAGCGCGGCCAGGCGACCGTCTTCACCCGACAGCATCAATTCCGTGTCGGTGCACCGGTGCACTTCGATAGAGCCTATGAAGGCGTGTCAGCCCTCGAATATGTACTGGGTGCCATTAGGGCCGATCTGGTGAACGGGCTTCAGACCTTGGGCCGCAGGCGGCGGGTGGCGATCGATCAGGTCGAGGCAGTGGTGGAAGGTGAGCTGAACAACCCGCTCACCTATCTGGGAGTGGGTGGGGAAACCGGGCATCCTGGTCTGGAGAAAGTCCGGGTTCGCGTCCATCTGGCCTCACCTGAGGAGGAAGCGGCGATCCACCGCCTCTGGCATGAGATGCTGGCGACATCGCCACTGGTCCACACGCTCACGGCTGCGCTCCAACTCGAACTGAAGCTGCAGGTAATGGTGTAATGCCTCGCCCGAGCTCGATGGCAGAAATCATGGGTGAGGAGCCATCGCTCGCCTGCACAGGCAGAAGGGAGGTGTCTCGTGGAGCGACCGATCTTGGTGGGAGCTGTGTTGTACGATCCCAAGGTGAGTGTGATCTGGGAGATCATCGGCGATTTTTTCGAAGCGAGAGGCTGCCCGATCGACGCGATGTTCTACACCAACTACGAGTTGATGGTGCGTGCCCTAGTGCAGGGGCATATCGACATCGCCTGGAATTCTCCCCTAGCCTGGCTCGATGCCGTACGCCAGCTGGGGGGAGCCTGCCGCGCCATCGCCATGCGCGACACCGACCGTGACCGAGTGTCGCACATCATCACCAAGACACAGAGTGGCATCTCTACCATCGAAGATTTGCGCGGCAAAACGGTGGCTGTAGGCGCTAAGGACTCTCCGCAGGCGACTTTGATTCCGCTCCGCTGGCTGCAGCGCCATGGCCTGGAGCCGGATCACGATTTTCAGGTGCGGCGTTTCGACGTGCTGGTGGGCAAACACGGCGACCATGTAGGCGGTGAGTTGCAGGCGTTCCAGTGTCTGGCCCAGGGCGAGGCCGACGCCAGCGCGCTCCTCGACCTGAATTGGCGGGGCTGGACCCGCAACGGTACCATCGACTCGCATGCGTACCAGATTCTGACCACCACCGCGCCGTTTGACCACTGCTGCTTCACCGTTCGCGCAGATTTTCCTCCGGACCGGGAACAGCGGTTCGTCCAGGTGCTCTTTGCGATGCATTACGATGATCCCAAGCACCGTGAAATGATGGACATGGAAGGTCTGAAAGCTTGGGTGCCTGGTCGCACCAGCGGCTACACGCTACTGCATGAGGCGGTGACCAGTCAGCACGTGTTCGACGAGCATCCCGGCTAACGGCGAGCATTGTCCGCGTCAACGTGCATCCCAGAGGATGAACTGCTTCTGAGCATGTCTGTTGCAAATACGCGACAGATCTGGCAGAAAGGGAGGGTCCAATGAAACGATACCTGCTGTGGTCTTTTGCCTGTGTGATCGCGCTCCTACTCACCGATGCCGGTATGGCTGGTGGTCAGCAGAAACTCGATGGGGGCCGATAACGGTAGGCATTTTGTTGCTGAATAAACCCTTCATCACTGAGTTCTCCGGACCGCTCGATGTTTACCATCACGTCCCAGCTGAGAAGATCAAGGTTTTCATTGTGTCCGACACCGATAAGGAGCAAGTGACGTATGAGGGCATGCCCTTTCGTGCCAACTACACCATCGATAACGCACCCAAGATCGATGTGCTGGTCGTGCCGAGCGGGGCGGGTAGTCTCGGTGAAGATCAGCAAAATGTGCGCGTGATCAATTGGATCAAGAAGGCCGCTAGTGAGGCGAAATTCATTACTTCCCACTGTCAAGGGGCGTTTTTATTGGGTAAGGCAGATCTGCTCGACAATAAACAGGCGACAACCTTCACAGCCAACACTGCGGATTTGCAGAAGCAGTATCCAGCATGTCGAGTGCAGGCAGACCGACGTGTGGTGGTCGATGGGAATCTGGTCACGTCTCCAGGCGGACTGGCCAGTTACGAAGCCTCGCTGTATGTCGTTGAACAGCTGTTCGGTAAGGATCAGGCATTGAGCATCGCTTCGGCGCTGATATTTGGCCCGAGCAATATCGAGGCCGCTATCACTCCCAAGTAGCGCTGGAGGGGGTACACCTGCGGACTGTGCATGCTCGCTCTGCTACAATCCTCATGCGCCGTGAGCTGCGTGGCTTCTCTCTCTGCGAAGCATGCGAGACTTCAAGGAGAGACGCGCATAGTCGCTTTCAAGGACGCATACTTTGAGAAGGCAATTATGCTGATCTCCTCACGCTGGTCGTGTCCCATCATCTACCTTGAAGTGCATCAAAAAAAAGGGGAAAACTTTCCCTCGTGTATATGCCAGTATTGCTCGACCGTCTCAACTGTGGATGCTCGTGTGCCACATGAAAAAGTTCTGATCTTACCTGACAGAACTCTCTTTTCGTGGTGATAATTGGCAAGTTTTGGAGTCGGATTTGAAAGGTACGTGTGAGGCGATAGCAAGGAACAAGACCTTCTAAGGTCCCGAACCACAGCGGGACGAACATATGCGAACCTATCGCGCCGAAAAAATTGTCTCCCAAGATGGCGTGTCGGTGCATCCTGCCAGCCTGAGCCGAGGCTGGCCAGCAGCCGGGGCATGTCCGCGACGTTCAACACCCGCCTTAGATTGTAAGCCAAGACCGTCAAGCTGACCTCTGCGTACACCTTGGCCAAGCGACGCATCAGGAAATAACCCTGATCCCAGCCCCGCTACATTGTCCCAAAGGAATACTTCACAAGCCCTTTGTGCTGTTTATGGCGATACAGCCGTTTGCCCGCCGGGCAGAGGCAGGACGACAGGCCCTGGGCAGGCCGGCACGCCTGCGCACTGCACAGCCGCGACGTGTCTGGTGTGGGCGTCTTGTCGTCCAGCGGGTCGGGTGTGTCGCGGTGGTGCTGCGGCGCGGCAACGCGCGGGTCGTGCGTGCGGTAACCCACGTCGGGAATGTCGGCATCGAGGCGGCGACGTTCACGCGCGGCCAGGTTGGCTGCGCTGGGGTAGCCAGCATCTGCGGTCAGCACGCTATTTTACGGTAGGACATGGATGGACGACAAGCCGAAACTCCTCGATCTCGTACGAAACACCATTCGCCTCAAACATTACAGCATTCGCACAGAACGAGCCTATATCGATTGGGTCAAACGCTTCATTCTCTTCCATCACAAACGGCATCCTGCCTCTATGGGTGCACCGGAGATCCGTGCCTTGCTGTCTTACCTGACAGTGGAGGGGAGAGTGGCCGCCTCTACCCAAACCCAGGCATTAAGCGCTCTCGTTTTCCTGTACAGGGAAGTTCTCCATCGGAACGTCGACTCGTTTGGGAAGATGGAACGAGCGAAGAAGCCTGAACGCCTCCCAGTGGTGTTCTCCCGTGCAAAAGTGCGTGCCGTCCTCGCTCACCTCGATGGCCAACACTGGATGATGGCTAGCCTCCTGTATGGCGCAGGATTATGCTTGATGGAGTGCGTCCGCCTCCGTGTCAAAGATGTCGACCTTACTTACCGCCAAATCCTAGTGCGCGACGGCAAGGGGCAAAAGGATCGTGTCAGTATGCTTCCACAAGCCATCGCCGACCCACTCAGACAACATGTGGAGAAAGTCAAGGTCGTGCACGAAGAGGACCTAGCAGAAGGTTTTGGCGAGGTGTATCTGCCGTTTGCGCTTGCACGGAAGTACACCGGTGCCAGCCGTGAGTGGGGTTGGCAGTATGTCTTTTCCGCCCGCAGGCGCTCCATTGACCCGCGCAGCGGCACAGAACGTCGGCATCACGTCGATGAGAAGACGCTTCAGGAGGCGATGAAGAAGGCCGTGCGTGCGGCAAAGATCGCAAAACCGGGAAGCTGTTACACCTTGCGTCACAGCTTCGCGACCCATCTGCTCGAAGCCGGCTATGACATCCGCACGATACAGGAACTGCTAGGCCATAAGGACATACGCACGACTATGATTTACACCCATGTGCTTAACCAAGAAGGGAAGGGCGTGCGCAGCCCATTGGATACGATGTGAGTTAAGGGCTTCGAGTGGAAGTCCAGTGAGGCAATAATTGCGGTGGTGCATGCGCGGGGACATCATCGATGCCCCCGCTCAGCGCCGGAATGAAATGGATTTCGCTGGATTCCTGCACGTCTTGCTCCAGCCCTTCAGGACTGACATCGCCGTCGATCGCAACGGCGATGTGCGGCCGCATCTCTCCACCTTGGACTAACCGGTCCTTGACCCCCGGAAAACGCGCCTCAAGGTGATCGATGATCTCCCCCACCGTGGCGCCGGACACCACAACCTTGTCCGCACCGTCGGTGAGGCTCTGCAAGAGAGAGGGAATCCACACGACAGCCACGGTTCCTAACCTTTGGCCAGTACTTCCGTCATCACCCGTCCTGGAGACATGGGGCTGTGGCGCAGCCGCACGCCAGTGGCCCTATAAATGGCGTTGGCAATGGCGGCTACTGGCGGCACAATGGGTACTTCCCCCACCCCGCGCACGCCAAACGGATGCCCTGGATTAGGCACTTCCACCAGGATGGTGTCGATCATCGGCAGGTCCAGGCTGGTGGGCATCCGGTAATCGAGGAAGCTGGCATTGGCCATGGCGCCAGTGTTGTTATAGAAATATTCCTCGTTGAGCGCCCAGCCGATGCCCTGCACGGCCCCTCCCTGCATTTGTCCTTCCACATAGCTCGGGTGGATGGCCTTGCCGACATCCTGCACCGCGGTATAGCGCAGGACCGTGACTTTGCCGGTTTCGGGGTCGACCTGTAGATCGACGATGTGCGTGGCAAACGCCCCCCCGACCCCACGTGGCGCCACCGTGGCGCGTCCCGTCACCGGTCCCCCCGTACGCCCGAGCTGCGCGGCGACCTCCTTAAAGGTCAGACGTTGATCGGCTGCGTTGTTGTGACGAAAGGCCCCATCAGCGAAGGTCACATCTGGCGGCTCGACCTTCCAGATACGCGCGGCGCGCTCGGTCATCTGACGCACGACATCCTGGGCCGCCTCGATGGCGGCATACCCGGAGGCGAAGGTGGTACGACTGCCCCCAGTGACATCGTTGTAGCCGACGCCGGCGGTATCCGCCACGATCGGTCGCACCTCTTCGGCCTTCAAGCCCAACACCTCGGCGGCTTGCATGGCGATCGAGGCGCGCGTCCCACCGATATCCGTGGAGCCTTCCACGAGCGTCACGCTGCCGTCAGTATTGACGTTGATCGACACGCTGGACTGCAAACCGACATTAAACCAATATCCCGAGGCCACACCGCGGCCGACGTTAGGCCCCTCCAGTGGCGTGCGGTAATGATCGCTGTCGAGCGCCGCTTGAACGGTCTCAAGATAGCCAATACGGGGATGGGTCGGCCCATCAGGGCGTCGCGTGCCTTCTTTGGCGGCATTGTGCAGACGGAACTGCAGGGGATCCAGGCCTAACTTCTCGCACAGCTCGTCGACCACCGTCTCGGAGGCAAATGCGGCATTCGTCGCCCCCGGCGCCCGGTACGGGGCGGTTTTTGGCTTGTTGACTACAACGTCAAAGCCGTCAATCAGGACGTTCGGGACGTCATACGGGCTGAAAATACACATCATACCGGCGCCAATCGGCGAGCCGGGATACCCTCCGGCTTCATAGGCCATGTACGCTTGGGCCGCAGTGACACGTCCGTCTTTGGTGGCGCCCATTTTCACGCGGATGTATGACCCAGGCGTCGGCCCTGTGCTCTCGAATACCTCTGCTCGATTCATCAGAACCTTGACCGGGTGCCCGGTTTTCTTGGACAGCACGGCCGCGATGGGCTCGAGGTACAGGTTGATTTTGCCCCCAAAGCCGCCGCCGATCTCTGCCGGGATGACGCGGATCTGCGCCACTGCAATGCCAAGCACTGGTGCTAATTGCCGCTGCACCGTGAAAGCCCCTTGTGTGCTTTCCCAGATGGTCAACTGGCCATCCGGATTCCACATGGCCGTGGCATTGTGTGGCTCGATATAGCCCTGATGCACGGTGGCGGTGGTGAATTCGCGCTCGATCACGACGTCAGCTTCCTGAAAGCCTTTTTCCACATCACCCAACTTGAACTGGGTGTGGGTGGCGACATTGCTAACTTTGTCGGTCTCCTGCCCGAGGGATTTGGTTTTCAAGTTCTCATGCAGCAAGGGGGCACTGTCTTGCATGGCCTCACGGACATCGAGCACAGGCGGCAGCACTTCATAATCGACGTGAATAAGTGCCAACGCCTCCTCGGCGAGGTGCGGGCTAGTGGCGGCTACCGCAGCCACAGGGTGGCCCTTGTAGAGTACTTTGTCCCCAGCCAGGATGTTGTTGCTCAGATACTTCAGATTCACAGCCCCTTCACCGAGCTGGATGGTGCGGTCTTCGGCGGGTGGCAGGTCCGCACTGGTCACGACGGCTTTGACCCCTGCTAGGGCTAGCGCCCGGCTGACGTCGATGGAGCGGATACGCGCATGGGCATGCGGACTGCGCAAGACCTTGCCGTGCAAGAGCCCGGCCATCTGCACATCTGCACCATAGATGGCCCGACCGGTGACCTTATCGACACCGTCGTGCCGTATGGGGCGTGTGCCAATGACTTTATAGGTTGTGGTCTCAGCCATTATACCTTAGCCTCCGTGGTTTGGGCGGCGTCCAGGACGGCCCGGATGATCTTGTCATACCCGGTACAGCGGCACAGGTTGCCTGCCAACCAATAACGCACCTGATGCTCGCTAGGATGAGGATTCTTGTCCAACAGCGCCTTGGCCGCGACAATGAATCCCGGCGTACAGATACCACACTGCAGGGCCGCATGCTCCAGAAATTTCTGCTGTAACGGATGCAGGCCGTCAGGGCTGGCGATGCCCTCAATGGTGGTCACTTCATGCCCTGCCGTCTCGACCCCAAGCACGCAACATGAGTTGACCAGCACCCCGTCGAGGATGACGCTACAGGCTCCACAGTTGCCGTTGTTACATCCTTCTTTACTGCCGGTGAGCCCGAGCACGTCGCGTAACACTTCCAATAAACTCTGGCGCGGCTCGCACAGGAATTCGACCTCCTCACCGTTAAGCCGCGTCTGCACATACACTTTCGTGGGCATGTCTTACCGCTCCTTGGCTCGTTGAATGGCACCTCGTAGCGCGCGTCGCGTGAGCACTCCTACCAGGTGTCGTCGATATTGCGCCGTTCCCCTCATGTCGTCGATCGGGCGAGCCGCGGCCTGGGCGGCCTCAGCAGCCTGCTGGATGGTCTCATCGGAGACCATTTTCCCCGCCAGCGCCGCCGCCGCCGTTTCCACCAGCAGTGGCGTCGGCGCCACCGCCCCAAGGGCTACACGGCCGGAGACGAAGGACGATTGATCCTGATTCAACACAACCGAGGCACCGACTCCCACCACGGCAATGTCCATCTCATTGCGAGGGATGAAACGCAGGTACTGGGCCCCGAAGTGAGGCGGGGGTGATGGCATACGGAGCGCCACGAGGAATTCGCCGCGTTGTAAGGCGGTGCGTCCTGGGCCGGTGCAGAACTGCTCCACCGGAATCTCTCGCCTGCCATTGGGGCCAGCGATGACGCACATTGCTCTGTGGACGATCAACGCCGGAGTGGTATCGGCCGCCGGAGAGGCGTTGCACAGATTGCCACCCACCGACGCCCGCCCCTGAATTGCCGTGCCTCCTACTAGGGACGCGGCGTCGATCAGCCCCGGATAAGTCGCGGCGATCTCCTGGTGCTCGTAGATCCGATAACAGGGCACTGCGGCCCCAAGGGTGAGGCCCTGAGCGGCATCATAGGATAACTGGTTGACCTCTGGAATGCCCTTAATATCCACTAACAGCGCCACCTGTCGGCGGCCTTCCCGAACTGCTACGATGATATCTGTCCCCCCGGCGAGCGGACGTGCTTGATCTCCGTGCTGGGCCAGTAGGGAGACGGCCTCATCGACGTTTCGCACGGCAGCGTAATCGAAAGCCTGCAAGACTCCACCTCCCTCTTCAGAGCTCGCGTCCATCGTTTGGACTGTGGTGAGCGAACTGGACTCCTAGGCATGGTCGCTGGATTCCACGGCGATGCTGAACGCTCGCAGGAGCAATGCTCGGATGACAGGCGCTCACAGCGATGCCTATAAGTCGTCTCATGACCACGCATCATATACTCTAACCGAAGATCGAAATGCAAGCAAATCCTCGCCTCGCAGGAATCGTCAGCCCGACACACATGCCCTCAAAACGCCTCGTCGGCGGCGGCGATTGCTTCGAGGTCGGCTATGGTATAAGAGCCGAGACTTCTAAAATTCAGCTCTGTGTAGTTCTTGATCCACCGCATGGCGATCTTCACCGCCTTGCGATAGCGTTCCTCGGCCTCGGCATAGGCCGCTTTGTCGCGGTCACTGCGGATACTTGCCTGCAACCGGGCTAAAATATCCTCTCCTTCTTCCTGCAGCAACCGCTTAACCAGGGCGAAGTCATGCACTTTTGATGGGTCGTGGGCGTCGCGCGCACGATGCCGGATGCGCTGGGCTATTTGCGCGACAGACATGCGGCCGGTAGCCAGGTCTTCCATCAAGGCTGTATGCAGGCCTGGCTTGCCGGCCAAGCTATCGATGCCCTTGGCCCCACGGCCATTCAGCCAACCCTCGACATATTCGATGACCATCCTGGCGTTGCGGCGCGTGCCCTCCACGGTAATCGGCCCCTCCGGGACGTTGATCTCGATGGGGTAGTTGTCCGGATTGGCCATCTCCGGCGTCGGTGTCCAGCCTGAAGCAGCGACCTCTTTGAAGGGATCTGCCGCGGTCTTCATGTGGAAGATGTGAGCCACCCAGCCTCTGAGAAACCCCTGTTGCGCCTCCCACACCTTGTCTGCCCGGATGGCTTCCGCCGCCATGCGATTCACTTCGGGATCAGGATTGGGTAGCGGCGTGGCCATACCGCCGATGGGGGCAGCCCCGCGCTTTAAACAGATGGCCACCAGGCGTCGGAAAATATTGGCCAAAAACGGGGTGGTTTTGATGTCGACCCCGAAGCGGTCCGGCCACACGGCATTTGGGTCAGTCATGGCGTATTCAAAAATGCTGGCCTTGAAATCCCACCGCGCAGCGTTCAAGCCTGCGGCATAGGGGCCCAGCACGTAGAGCATCTCCTCCATTTGGTAGGCAGCGGGCAACGATTCGATCAGCGGGATGGCTTTGATCACGGCGTCTCTTAGGAAATCCAACTGCGCTCGGCTGACGTCGAACAGATCGCGATAGAGCGCCACCTCTTCGACTGTCTCTAGTTTCGGCAGATAAAAATATATGCCCTGGCCGCGGGCCGCCTGTTCGCGGCCCACATAGAACAGGGTTAGGGCGGTGCCCAGGGTGCTGGCCGGAATGGGCGCGCCGTCGACCGTCACCTCCGGTTCGTCGAGGTGTAAGCCACGCTCACGGTGCATGAAGAATGGCAGTTCGCCATCGGCCATGCGATAGGTCCTGCCGCGTTCGGAATCGCTGACCGTTAGTGTCCGCCGCACCGCCTGCAGGCGGTTCCGGGTGGCTGTAACGGTATCGCTGAGACAGTGTCGGGCGGAATCCTCGTCGTCGTCCAGATCTCCTTCAGCACGTGTCCCCTCTGGACCGGGATTAAGGGCGTTGATAAACATATGCGTGATAGAGGCAGGACCGGAGATCTCGATGCCAGGCTTAAGCAAATCTTCTGGAACGGGGGGCACCTTCCAATTGCCGGTGTTGATCTCAGACATTGGTAGGTGGGTAGGCATGATCCCCTGCTCATGGGCTGCCTTTAACATCTCGATACGCCTGGCGCGCAATCGATGAATGCGGGGGGTAAACTCATCATGCAGCCGCACCAGGTATTCGACGAATGCTGGGGTGAACAGCTCCGCTGCGCCTGAGACCTGTGCAAAACGCACGCGTGGTGTCGCCAACAGTTGCGAGCTGCCCTCTATCGCCATAGGTGTCTCCTTCGTGGTGATCTCCGCTCTCAGATGCAAATCATTGTGTCAAAAAGAGTCGGCGTCGCTCCGACTTCACCTCGCGGCTGGGATCAGGGTAAGCCTTCCAGGCGCGTGCGTCGACCTTCGGGGGATGAGCGCGAAGGAAGACGCAGCGAGGAGTGACCACGACGCGGCGATTCTAAAGAGTATTAGCGCATCAGGAGCTGGCCGCAAATGAATCAATCCGTTACGGAATTTCTCGCCCTGTTAGCGAGTCCGTGATGGAAAATGCTCGGCTTCAGTGCCTGACTATCAAATGGCAGGAAGGCTGTCAAGGATTTTTTGCGCACGGGGGAGAGCAGTGACGTGTGCCGGGGGCTAGGGGTCCTAGCGGGAAGGGACCGGGTGAGGGGAAAACATCAATGCGTCCTGCCCTCAGCCCAATCCTCTACCTACAAGGAATGACCAGCCATAGTGAGGTCTTAAAGGCCGGAGTTATACAGCTGTGTCGCCCATGACGTGCCGCGCTCGGAAATAACGATGTCCACGGCAGCATCAGCTCGGAACGACTGGTACCGTTCGCGTTTGGGCTCCCAGGTGCCATAGGGGCTCACGGGTGGGATCTCCCGTGAACTATGGGCGAGGCCTTGGAACCACTGATAGAGACGATGAAGCCAATCCAGGCCACCAACGGCAACGGGGACCCCCAGCTGGGGTCTTTGGTCAATTGTCTGGCTATGGACACGCATCCTTGATACCTCCTCTGTAGATTGAGAAGGGGCTATCCCCATGTACTTTCAAGTGAATGCCCCAACCGTTTGTTTGACTATAATATTCGGCACAGGGGGGAAAAAATCCAATGAATAGTTTTTCTCTTAACGATGAAGAATCGTCATCCTAGATCGGGTCGTCCCGAGTGGCTCTAGCCCACTGCCTGTCAGGAATTGAGCTGAGGAAAAGCAGCATGACAGAGGCTCATAGGAGGTGTGGGATGTAGGGCGCTATGCTAGAATGCCGCAGCAGCAGAAGTCCCAGTGCATGCCCCTGATCACTATAAGGAGCAACTCCCATGACCTTGCAGGAAATCACCCAACTGGTGGCCTTCAACCGGTGGGCCAACCAGTGCTTCTTCGAGGCCCTGAGCCAACTTCCCGCCGAACAGTATGGACGAGACTTGCAGAGCAGCCATGGCGGTATCCATGGCACACTGGCGCATCTCGTCGGGGCGGAGAGGGGTTGGCTCAGCCGCTGGCAGGGCAAGAGCGAGACCGGTACAGCGGCCATCAGCCAGATGCACTCTGTTGCCGAACTGCGAGCCTTGTGGGAAGGCGTCTGCAACGAGATGAACCAATTCCTCGCCACCCTGGATGATCATAAACTGCAAGAGACGCTGTCGACGACTGCGCGTACAGGACGCTATACCACTTCCTATTGGCAGATGATCCAGCATGTGGTCGATCACTCCTCCTATCACCGCGGCCAAATCGTCACCATGCTACGCCAACTCGGTGTGACGCCTCCCTCGACAGGATTGATTCGTTTCTATCGGGACGGGCCGGCTAACCGGTAAGTCCCAACGGCCGATGCGGTACCCCATCACGATGCCCCAACCGGTAGGCCGAGCTTGGGTGCAGGCATCCGAGGCCGTCGCACAGCCACAGAGGCATGTCTTACCCCTTGATGGTGAGCAGAAACACGCCAAGCACGATGAGGATGGCGCCGATCACAATGCGTCCCGTCAGCTGCTCGACCCCCTTCAAGAACAGAGAGGTGAACGGCAACACAAACAGCGGCGCCGCGCCGGCCAGCGGCGCGACCACGCTTACCTCACCCAGGCCCAATGCCACCAAGACCAGAAACACACTGAGGTTTTCCGCGATCCCCGCCCCCACAAAATACACCAGACCACGGCCATGCCATACCAGCACCTGGCGATTTCCCGACGCCAGAAGAAAGGCGGAAAACGTGATGAGTGCTGTCGTGATGTTCACGGCCGAGCCAAACAATGGCCCTGCATGGCTGAGGCCAAGCTTGCGGATGATCGCCACCGTGCCGAAGCACGAGGCGGAGAGGAAGGGGTAGAACAGGTACAAGGGTTGGAAACCCACCTGCCGTCCACTGAGCGACAACAGTGTCGTTCCCAGCACGATGACGCCTGTACCGGCAATCATGGGCAGCGTGACGCGCTCACCAAGCACAAAGATAGCCAGGCCGGTCGCGATGAACGGATTCAGGTTGATGATCGAGGCGGCCACAGGTGCCCCGACCTTCTCGATGCTGATGAAACGGAGCAGTCGGCCCCCGGCCGTGCCGATGATTCCCGACAACATGAAGAGGGGAATGGCGCTGGCTCGATAGGCGTCAGCGGGTTCCAGAACCAGGACGGCGCCCCATAAGCCAACCACCCCCACGATGACATTGATCCAGAACCCGACATAGAAATTGCCATGGCGTAACCCTTGGCGAATCAGCACTGTTGCCAAAGCTGAGCTCACTGCGGCAGCGAGCGCAAGCAGGTGTGGTGCGAAAAACACCAGGCGATTCCTTCTCCGAACGACCTGGGTGCGATGACAGCATGATGACATCAGCGCGTGCATTGTGAGCGGCGGCGGCAAAGGGCGCTATTCTAGCATGCGAGACGTGCTCGACGGACGAGAATTTCCCATGCATGACATCGTTCCTGCAGATGACCCCGGCGGCGCCCGACTGTCAGACTCCAGGGGAGTTTACCAGAGATGCGGACCGCCCGCAAAAACGATTTACCTCTGAGTTGCGATCTGCTAAAGTCAGGAAAAATGCGTGTACACCTATGACAAAGGAGCGATCGATGGCTACTATACAGGCACCACCGTTTCCGAATTTTGCCCCCGTCCTGGAGAAGGACACCCCCGTGAGTCAAGGCATCGACGAGGCCTGCCTCGATCGTCTTTATAAGCGGATCGAGGCGCATATCGCTGCCGGGTGGTATCCCGGCGCTGCCATCGCCATGGCGCGCCATGGCGTGTTGGTGGCGGCGCGGAGCTTCGGCGTTGCACGCCTGGCGGGGGCGGGTCAACCTGCTGTGGGCACGGATCAGGAGACCATGTGGCTGCTGTATTCGCAGACGAAGCCGATCACATCGTGTGCCGTCTGGTATCTGGTGGAGCACGGGCTCCTGCGCTTCCACGACGCCGTGGCCGATTACCTCCCCGAATTTTCCCGTTTCGGCAAGGGGCGGGTGACGCTGCACCACTTGCTCTCGCATCAGGCCGGATTTCCCGATGCCAATGTCCCCCCCGAGGCCTGGGAAGATCATAAATTCCTGCGCGAGTGCGTGTGTAACTTCACGCTCGAGTGGGAGCCCGGCGCCCGAGTCGTCTATCACAGCGCCGCCGCGCACTGGACTCAGGCCGTCCTCATCGAGGCGGTCACTGGTCAAGACTACCGCCAGTTCATCCGCGACCACGTGTTGGAGCCACTGGGACTGCACAGCCTGCGGGTTGGCGTGCCGGATGCGCTGCACGATCGACTGGCGGGGGCCTATCAGCGCACCGAGAGTGGGGAGCACGAGACGCTTGCGGATCGGAACACCCCGGCCTTCTGGCGCGCCGGCGTGCCAGGGGGGGGAGGATACAGTACAGCCATGGATCTCGTGACTTTCTATCAAATGTTGCTCCACCTCGGAGTGCTTCACGGCACCCGCATCCTGGGGCCGCGTACCGTCCAATACGTGACGCGTAATCATACCGGAGACCGCATCGACGAGCGCTTCGGCCTGCCGATGCATCGCGGCTTGGGGGTCCATGTGCGCGGCTTATCGCCAACGATCCGTGGCTTGGGGAGCACCGCCGC
>JBKPCR010000118.1:0-4112 GCA_046727435.1 bacterium
GCGTTCGGGTGACCGTCCAAGGTCAGGTGCATGATCTCATCGAAGGACTCAATGACGTGCAGATTAAAGTCCTTCGTCTGTTTGGGGAAGAGGGTTGCCGTCTTGATCAAATCTCTCCCGGATAGGGTTGCTCAATGTCGGGCAAAAGTTACTTTTTCCCCTTTTAATGGTCTCTACCACCGAAGTATCGGGGTGTTCCTCAGTCTCCTCGATGGAGATAAATTGGCCGGTTTTCGCATCCCTGCCAATTTTAGTTTTCCCGGAATCCCCGTTCTTTTCCTTCTGAGCCATATTTTTTCCCTCCAAGTGCTTCGGCTATGTTATTAGCAATACTGGTGATTTGCCCTCGCCACACACCCAAGTAATGGTTGTCCGGAGGATGATCCTGAATCATCCTCATGGTGTCCAAGTCCCGCAGCAATGGGATTGACCAAATATATAGAATTATATATAACTGTGCTATGCTCGAATACGAATGGGGCGAAGACAAGCGGCTCAGCAACCTGGAGCGGCATGGGCTGGATTTCAGAAGCGTTTACCCGGTCTATGAAAACCCCGGCAAGCTCATTCTGAAAAGCCGCCATTCCCATGAGCCCAGGTTAGTGGATATAGCGGAAGTGGAGGGAAGGGCAATGGTGCTGTTTAGACCTTGCGCAGCGAAGCTGTCCGATGCATTTCCTTCCGCTATGCCATGCGCAAGGAACGGAGAATTTACGATGAGTAAAGAGAAGATTGTTAAATATACTAGCGAAGAACTGAAAAAACTGAAGGACGAGTCCGACTGGGACCGGGCTGCCGGGATGACCGATGAAGAAATCGAGGCAGCGGAGGCCCAGGATTCAGAGGTAGCTGGCGTAGACGACGCTTGGATGGACAAGGCCGAGGTGGTGCGCCCCCAAAAAAGGGGGGTCTATGCCGTCTTCGACGAGTATGTCATCGAATACTTCAAAAAAAGCGGACGCGGCTATCAAGGCCGGATGAACGCAGTCTTAAAAGCCTACGTAGATGCTCAACTGGAAAAACGCACACCGTAGCCAGCGGAAGAGAGTCACTATGGATAACATCATCCAGCTACGCGCTGTTGACCGGAAACGCCTACACCACTTACAGGACCGTACCGAAAACCCGCTTGTCCGTGAAGATATCTGGTACATTCATACTGTCCTGGCGCAGTGCTTCTTACCCTACCGCGACCCGAAAACCCGCGACTGGACTAGGAAGAACGGGAATTATAGTATCTTTTTGACTACCGGACTCATTAACGACCCTCGCAGTCCTTCCAATCCCCAGATTGCGGGCTACCCTACGGCGCAAAGCCCCGCTTGTTCCAAAGCTACGTGTGCATGCAAGTTATCAAGCAGCAATCGCCCGTGGTATCCGTGAACGCTCGATGACGGCCATGATGCACGAACTCGGGCTTAAGGTACAGGCGGGAAGGAAGACACCATCGGGGCGTTTAAGGACCAGATCACTCAGTTTGCACGTTGCAACTTTACCTTCGTTCGTCCCGACGACACGTCGGCGCTGGACGAGATAGCGGTCGAGCGCCGCACGCGTCGTGGCGTGCAGCGGTAGCAAGCGGCTTTTCTTCAATTTCGTGGTTCGGATGAGCTGGCCGTCGACCGTCACATCCGTGAGATGCCGGGCCAGGGCTCCCGCCACATGCATAGCGGTGACGGCGAGTAGGCCAAACAGCGTGCTGTAGGTCTGGGGACGTAAGGACGCGGGTAGGGCGAGGCGACCGGCATACACCAGGAGTTGCCGGATCTCGTCATCACTGAAGGTGTATGGGGTCGGACGTGGGCGGCTCCCACGGCACACGCCCGCCGGCGGACTCTCGTGCCGAGGGTCTTCGGCCGCCATGAAACGGGCCAAGCGCACCACCGTCTGCAGGCGATAATGCCGTTGGGCTTCCGAGGGGGCCATCATCGCGCAGTCAATCGCGGTGGTCGCTCTCACATGGATGTGGCCGCGTACAGGCGCGCCATGGGTGGGGCTGTCGACATTGGCGCGATGGAGCGCCCGGGCCGCAATCCCCGTCACGGCTTTTGGGCTGAGCGGGTGGAGTGGGGCGATCGTCGTCGGAAGTACCTGCGCGTGAGGCAGGCGGGCCCGCTGATGCTCGATATAGTTGAGCATCGCCTCACCGACGTCCTGAGGGAGGGGAAGGCGGGTGGCGCGCCGACTCTTGCCGACCACACAGAGCGTGCCGTCGGGCCAGTCGAGACTGCGCCACCCCAACGCCGCCACGTCTCGCGCCCGGACGCTAAGCGGGCTCGGAGCATGAGGACGGCCAGGTCGCGCACCCCGATAGGGGTCGTGAGATCGCAGGTGGCCAAGACGCGTTTAACCGTTTCAGCAGGCAGATACTTCGGCAGAGCTGCCAATCGCCAGTGGGCAATGGCGGGAAGGGCGTGATCCAGGCCCGGGGGACACCGGCCAATGGCGATGAGAAAGCGCAGAAACATCCGGACCGCCGTCACGACCGTTTTGGCACGACCAATGCCGCCAGGCCCAGCCCGTTCGAGGACAAACGCGCTCGGAGTGCCCGTGCCGTCAAGCACGCTGGCTGGTCCCTAGCGTGTGGAGCATGGTCGTGATCGTCAGCCGGTAGCCGTTGAGGGTTGCCTGAGTCGTCCCGCGGTGGGTCTGCATCCGCTGAGGAAAGGCTCCAAGCAGTGCAGGCTCAGGTGGGGATGGGAGGATCGAGGTCGCCGGGGCCACGACCCCTGCCGTCTCGAGCAAGCGAACCCGGTGACGCGCTCCCACAAACAGGTGGCTATAGCGGCCACTGGGATATCGCAGGCGCTGGATCCCTTGGAGGTGATGACCATATCCCTGAAGGGCTTGCACATCCAGCGCCTGCATGCTGAAACCTGCGCTGTGGGCCCAGCACGAGAAGCGATGTGCGCCTCGCAACAGATGAAGGATGCGGCGTGATTGATACCTCTGTGCTTCAAACTAGCCAGCAAAGGCATCGAGGTGGGGACCGGCGAGTCCAGCGCGATAGTGCTCGAGGGTCCGAGGCGTTTTGAGATCGGTGGTCAGCATGCTGGTCTCGTTCATGGAAGGCCCTGAAGGACGGCAGCATTATGGAACGTAAATTCAGGGTATTATTTGCCAGAATCGCTTGCATATCAAGCCTGTACGGCCGTCCAGGAGCAGCATATGTTGCATAATCCTGAACTTTCCATTAGAGAAATAATGTCACATGTTCCATTATTTCTCCGTTTCACCCAAAAAAGCCTATGGTGTATCTGGCACCTGAGCTATGGCGTGGTCTATGATGAACTCAAGGTCATTGAAAGGGGGAAATATGCGCCGCAAGCGCCACGAGCCGATCCCGCAGGAAGGCCGAGACATACTCTTTGGCCCGCTTCCGGAGGAGTATCTCTATCGTTGTCCGGTCTGCAGTGAAGAGATGCTGGTCAATGAAGCCATCATTAATGTGGCTATCGGTGGGCCACATTCCGCAGGGAATACAGGCGGTATACTCATAATTGGGTGTCCAGGATGCAATGGCGAAACCATAGAGTACGTTGAGCCAGCGCCATAGCCTGCAGGGCGTTAGCTTGATGGGCTCAGGGTTCATTGCAAGGGCACGTCACAATAGTCATGGAAGGGCTCACCGCCCTACGAAGAAAGATTCTCCAGCTCTTTGGGCAAATAGTATGCCAAATATATCAAATTGCTCCTGGCTAAGGGCCGCTCAATCGCGGCAGAAAAACACGACATTTCCAAATTACCTGTTTTGGTACATTTCTACCCAGTCGCTGACAAGCAAAATGTCGATTTTGACTAGGCATTTATATAGTGCAGTCGCCATTCTCATGCTGAATACCCTTATTGTATTCGCTTGTTTCGAGTTGGCAGCTAGAGGTGTCTTCGAGATTGCGAGTGTGATGTCAAAACCAACTGAACAGCTAGTAGGAGATGAGAACCGGAGGGAGAAAGTCTCGTACTATTCCTCGCAAGATTGGGCTGAACGGTATTGGTATGAGTTTCGGCTAAGCAGTAAGGAACGCTATTACCCGTACGTGGGTTGGAGGCGAGCTCCTTTCAAAGGCAAAACCATAGCAATAGATGAGAATGGCGTCAGATTGACGCCCGGC
>JBKPCR010000119.1:0-10525 GCA_046727435.1 bacterium
ATTGTCGCCGTGCATGAAAAAAAACGAGTTCGGCAAGAAGTATATATCTTGGATGGCGATGCAACAATCGGTACCATCAATGGGCGAGAGCCGTCGTTGTTCACGATCGCGCCGTTCAGATAGTCCCCGCCAAGCTGAGCACGTGATCGACGCGACTGAGACCCACAAAGCCCTTCTCGAGCGGGCCCTCATCGGTGATATCCATGGCCTCGGGGGCAGAGCGCGTCACGTTCGGAAGTGCGGCCGCGACAGACATGCCATCATCAGTCTGTCCGCCCGTATTACGTTCAGAGAGGCGCTGGTCGTACGCGTGAAGCACCAGATGACGGGATACGCTCAGGTCGTGCGTCAGGGGGCGCGCGTGGTTGGTCCCCGTGCCTCCGAGGCATGCTATCCGGCCAGGACAAACATGGCCACGACTGACGCTGGTGGTCCAGTCAACCATGTCTGGACAAGCAGTTCTCCATACGATGTTTGAAGGCCAGAGAGACCGAAGATATCCCCCTGGTGATACGCACGCCCATGGTGTTGGAGATTGACCACCGCGACTTCACTACCAGCGTCAGTCGTGGCCATGTTTGCACGGGGGCAAAAATGCGGTACCATGGCCTATCTGTATACTTCACCACCCGCGGCATGTCTAGGGGAGGTCCCACATGTCTGCAACGGTCCATGCGATACAGAGACCGGCCATGAAGCCCCGTCATGCCACGAAGGAGACCGCACCGTTCGTCCCGGGACGGCGGGAGTTCTTCACCTATCGTGACCTTGGCGTCACCGATGCCAGCCACGGCGCGATGCGCGCCCAAGTGATGTCGGCCATTACCGGCATGACGGAGCCGACCGGGTGGCATGATCACGTCTGCGACGGCCAGTTCGTCTATGCCCTGAAGGGCTGGGTCGAACTGGAATTCGAGACCGGTGAGCGGCTGCGCCTTGAGGCGGGTGGGTCGCTGTTCATCCCGGGCGGCATGCGCCACAACGAGATCCGTACCTCGGATGATCTGGAGCTCCTCGAGGTCTGCATGCCCGCGGACATGGGGACGGTGCCGTGCGACCGCCCCGCAGGGTTGCCGTCTCACCCGTGACAGTCGTGTCAACGTCTTGAGCCAGGAGACGAGGAGCGGGTGTCAGGTCATGGCGCACCTCCTCGCATGGATACGACATCCGTTTCAGGCACACGGACCGCGCCTGAGAAGGAAGCAGTATGCCCCAGTCGGGATGATTCACCGACTGAACCAACAGAGTCACGACTTCCTTGACGTTGGCGGGGAATGCCACCGGTTCGCGAGGGCTCGCTGAGTGCCGTGACACCGTGGATGGCAATGCCTAACGGCTGGCGTCAGCCGCTGGCGTGGAGCGCAGCGGTCCGCGAGGCAGCTGCACGCAGCGTTGAGCCGCGTGCTCAATCTGGGCGTGAAGCGCGTGCGGAGCGGTCGCAATGATGACCAAGAAAGCGGCCTTTGTCCCAAGCCATGGAGCGGCGCGCAGCCAGTCGGGATCGGGCTGCAATGGAAGCACAGGGGTGCGCTCATCGCTCATCACCAACGGTGGACGGCGCTGGTCATAGACGATCATGCGAGGATAGCCGCGATTGCCGCATGGCGGGATAAGGCGTTGAGCCACGTGATGGACACGCCTCTCAAAGTCCATCGTCGCTTGGGGCCAAGCCCCCCAGAATCCCCATGGTTTTCACGATCGACCTCCTTGCGGCTGCTGTCTGCGAACAAGCGACCCCAAATCTTGAGTAGATGGAACAGTCGCCACATCACCCTCCCAACGGCCCTGTGCGAGATGTGGATCTCATCGTCCGTGGGGGCTGCTGATACGAAAATCTTCAGCATCATAGACCAAATGCGGATCGGATACGGCAAGAATTTCGGCATTATGGCCGGTGGCAAGCGACGGCGTCAGGATGGGGTCAGATGAGCCGGCGGTATTCCCCACTGACATCAACGAAGTCGTGGCCATGTTTGGCCAGGATCCCGCGTGAAAGATCGGCTGCGTGAGCGTTCCAGAGCCGTCACCCATGGTCACCATGGGGCTGCTCCGTGGGCGGTGACGTCGATGTCCCCTCCAGAGCCATGATCGCATGGCTGAATGTCCTACTCCCTGGACGTTCTCCCGTTCCTCAGGGGAGAGGGGAGAGCAATGGCTCGGTCAAGATGAGCAAAAGTGGTGCTGTTCAAGCGTCAATGTTTCACATACCATTTGCTCGCACCTGATCTACGGGGCTGATGATGTGCCATGGGCCGGAGGATTACGTGCGTCAGATGATCCAGGGCATCGTGGCTTTGCCCTCTGGATCACGCGGCTCGAAGAGAAGCGTATGAGCCGGGACGTCGGCACCTTGATTCAACGGCGACAAGCCACAAGGAGGACCTAATGCAGATCGGACCGATCACCCTGGAGGGCCACCACGTGTGTCTGGAGCCCGTGACCCTGTCCCATGTCCCGTCCTTGTGGCGGGCCGGCGCATATGAAGAGATCTGGCAGTATCTGCCCTACGCTATGTGCTCCGATGAGGAGATGCGGGCGTACGTCGCGTCCGAACTGGCGAAACAAGAGGCTGGTCTAGTGGTCCGCTTCGTCACGGTGGCCCGAGCCATTGCCCAAGTCGTTGGGTCAACCAGTTATCTCAACATTGAACGCCAGCACCGGCGTGTGGAGATCGGCGGCACCTGGATCACCCCGGCCTGGCAACGGTCCGCCATCAACACGGAGACGAAATACCTGCAGCTGCGGCACGCCTTCGAGACCTTGGGCTGCATCCGGGTGGAGTTCAAGACCGACACGCTCAACACGAAGTCGCGGCAGGCACTGGCGCGCATCGGCGCCACCGAGGAGGGCACCTTCCGCAACCACATGATCATGCCCGGGGGGCGGATTCGTCACAGCGTCTATTTTAGCGTCACCGACGACGAATGGCCCCGCGTCAAGGCACATCTCGAACGGCTTCTGGCCGCATACCCAGCCACAGCCGCCGCACCTCCCTCTTCTCCCTGCGGGAGAGCGGAAGGCTGATGGATCAGGGGTAGGGCTAAGCCCTCTAGGCACTTCACCCCGCGGGGGCGCACTCGATCTGGTCCAGTTGCTGCCGGCGGCGGTGTTGCAGCCCCAGTTCAATGCCGGCGCCATCACCACCACGACGGGAGGCGCAGCGCCGGTCGTGGTCGTCAGCGGGCCGATCGCCGGGCGGCTCGGCATCCACAGTGGGACGGCCGTCCTGGGCTCCGGTCACCGAGCCAACGCCACCATCGGCCGGGCCTTACGGCTGACCATGCGCAACCTGGGGGGGGCCACCGCTGACACGATGGAGAAGTCGACCCACGGCTGGCCCGGCAAGTACACCATGTGCTTTGCGGAACACACCGAGCGGAACCCCTGGGAGCCGCTCCACGTGGAGTTGGGCTTTGCACCGGACGTCAGCATCGTGATCGTGGTGGCGGCCCGGGGGATCATCACGATGGTGGAAGCCAGTCAAGAGAGCGGCCTTGGTGACCTCGAAACCCTCGTGAGCTCGATGCGCGGGGAGGGCATCTCGGGCTATTCCTACCAGGCTCGTGGGGCGTCACCCGTGGTGGTGTTAGGACCGGAACACGCGGCAGAGATCGCCGCCGCCGGGTTCGGGCGAAAGGAGATCAAAGAGTACGTTTTTCGCCACGCGCGGATGCCGCTGGGACAGCTACGGGATCGCGGTCACTGGGGTGCCCGCTCCTGGCCGGAGGACTGGGAGCACCAGCCGGAGGACTTCTTGGTCCCCCTAGTCAGCGACCCGGAGAAACTGATCCTGGTGGTGGCGGGAGGCGACGGCCGGCATTCCTCCTGGTTCCCCGCCTGGTCGGCGACGCAGCGGGCCATTGAGGTCATTGAGGAGCCGAGTTCCGGAGCGCGTGGCTAACTGCCTCTGCGCCCCTCTCGTGCGGTCTCGGGGGCGTGCAGGGGCATGGGTGGCACGTGGGCCGCTCACGCGAGACCGTGGTGACCGATCCGGTCCAAGCCGCGTCAGCTGGGAGCCAAATCCCGATCTCGAGACCATGCAGACCGATTTCAGGCGCGCCCTAGCCCGGCTAGTGCCCGTGTTCATGCCCGAGCTGCTGTTCCGGCGGTGCAGGCACGTGGCGCCGTGGAAGGCCCCATCGCACGGGACCGGCGCTGAGACGCCAACAGGCGTCTGACAAGCCCCCAGCATGGCGGTGTGAACCTCCGGAGCTGGCCAGGGAGGAGACTCCGGATATCAAGGGGAGGCACGCGGGCATGGCACAGAAACAGTTGCTCCCATCACCCTTGCGCCGGCCGCAGAGAAACGAGTGAGCAGCATTGAAGGTTGTGCCTTGAGAAGGCGTCGTGATGCTCTGACCTCTGGAGCCGGGCTATGCTGGTGGTTCACATCTTCATGGGGAGAATTGCCCTGGCTTGCTGTTATTCGAGCGTATGTCCGTCCTTGTGCCTTACGTAGGGACCAGTAGGCTACCGCTTGTCAGCACCATTTTGGGTGGATGATTCACGATTTCTTCGAGGTACAGATCTACTGCCTGCTCGAACCTTTCTGCATCCGTTCGAGTGACCTCTGCCCAAATATATAAGCCTACCATCTTGGACATAAGACGTTGCAGGAAGGGGTTAGGTGATGTTAACTCGTCCTGTGTGACCGACAGGTGTTCTTCGGACACGTGACAGAGCGCGTTCCTGAGCGTGACGAGCTCATGCAGCGCCTGAACGTGGGGGGAAGGCCATTTCAGCCTACAACGTGAGTAGCTGAGAAGCTTGGGGAGGGCCAACATGCGCTCGCGGAAGGGCTGCGCCAAGATGCGTATAGCTCTCGTGCGCATGGTATTGGGCGCGTCATCTGGCACCCCCCCACGGCTCGCGATGATAAGCCTTTTGTGGATCCCCTGTTCAAGGGCAGCGGCAAACAACAGGCTCGCGCAAGCCGTCAGAACCCGACCGAGGTGCTCGTCAGGCGGCGGCATCCCCAGCAAGGCCCTACCATCCCGCATCAAGGTTCGCTCGAATGAAATAGTCATGATAAACGAATCTGGTGTGCCGTTTGGTTGTTGCTCAGCCACAGGTGCACCTCTTCCGCTGAAAATACCGTTAGCCAAAGGGCTTGCGGATAAACCGACTGCAGCCTCTTAGGCCTCGTTTGGATGCGGGTGCGAAGACCGTTAAAAAAGCGCTCTTCGTCGTGGCGGTTCTGCTCCCTTCTCCCTGGTTTGCATGCCGCTGAATCAACCTGCTTTCTCGGCCACTGCACGGGCGTGCGCCGCAACATCATCGTGATGAGCTAAGCTGATCCGCACGGTATTTGGCACCAAGTATGACGTTCTGGAGCACGCCTTTGGCCAGCTTTAGCAGGGACCGAGAAACCTCGTTGATGAGCCCTAGAGGGTACCTGTCTCTATACAGCTCTATGCTTGAGGCCTTCGATCCGAGAGGCTATCGTGTTCACCAGTACTTCTGGACATTCCTACGACTCAGGAGGCGTTTCGATCGTCATGGTCGATATCTCTCTCAACGTCGGGTCCTACAAGATCGCTCGAAAATTTTGCGCATGCCCTGGGGCTGATGCCACACCCAGTAACGCATACCGCCACACACATCAAGGCTGGAATCTCCTGGTACAGCGAAGCCTGGACCTGAACTGTGCCATGTTCTAGGGTAAATTTGATGGCGTTTTCGATGAGATTGATCAGGATCTGGCGGACGCGATCTGGGTCTGCATAAACTGGAGGCAAGAATCCATGCACATCGGCCGAGAGTCGGATCTGTTTGGCGGCGGCGCTTGCCTCGGGTGTCCGGAGCATTTCGGGGATCACCTCCACCAACGAGAGGCACTGCGGCTCGATCGCCAGTTTCCCCGTCTGCACCTGCATCGACTCCAGCAGATCCCCAATCATGGTCCCCAGCTGCTGGGCATTGCGCAAGGTCACCCCGAGAGCATTGCGTTGCCCTGGCGTGAGTTTGCCCTCCCGGCCGTCGAAGAGATTCCTCGCATACCACAGAATCGCCATCAGCGGCGTGCGAAATTCGTGCGACACGTGGGAGAGCAAGTGATCTTTCATCTCTAATTGCTGCTGGCGGGTCTGGATCAAGGCGGTGGCCAATTGCTATCGTTCGATCGCATAGCGTATAGCGCGCGCCAACAGTTGGCCGTCCACATGCCCTTTGACCAGAAAATCCTGGGCCCCTTCTCCCATCGCTCGGACCGCCACCGCTTCATCATCGAGACCGGTGAGCACCACGATCGGGACGTGTATGGTGTGTCCATGCATCTTGTCAAAAGTCCCCCAGCCCTGGCTATCCGGTAGAAAGAGGTCCAACGGGATGACATCACACGATTCTGCACTGAGACGCTGTAAGGGCTCTCCCAGCTGCGTGCTCCACACCAGCTCCGAGCGCATTGTGCCTGCATCCGCTAGCATTTGCCGTAACAGGCGCGTATCTCCCGGATCATCCTCGACGAGGCGGATTCTGATGGGCTGGTCGTTCATCTGGTTCCCTCATCGCGGCGGCAATTTTACCACCGTGAACCAGAAGTTTTCGATGGCCTGGACGACCGTGGTGAGCTGTTCGAGATCGACCGGCTTCGTAATGTAGCAATTGGCGCCGAGGTCATAGCTGTGCAAAATATCCTGGTCGGCCTGAGAAGTCGTCAGGATGACGACCGGGATACGTCGCAGCTGGGGGTCCGCCTTGATTTCCTTGAGGACTTCACGCCCATCCTTGCGCGGCATGTTGAGGTCGAGCAGGATAATGTCCGGCCGGGTTACACCGGTATACGGCCCCTCGCGGCGCAGGTATGCGAGCGCTTCGATGCCATCGCCGGCTACAGCGGTCTCGCAGAAGACTTTGTGTTCCTTCAAGGCTTCCTGGGTGAGACGCACATCGCCGGGGTCGTCGTCCACCAACAAGATGTGTATCGGTTCTACCGACTGCGGCAGGCTCATGGGTATATCCCTCCTCAACGCGATGGCTCCTGGAAAGCGGCGTGTGACGCCTTCGGGATGGTCCAGAAAAATATCGCCCCTTGGCCTGGTTGCGATTCCACCCAAATGCGTCCGCCATGGTGTTGGACAATCTTCTGGCAAATTGCCAGGCCAATACCGGTCCCGGAGTAGGCCGATTGGCTGTGCAAGCGCTGAAACATGCGGAAAATTCGATCGGTATACTGCGGGTCGATGCCAATGCCATTGTCGCGCACTGAGAAGACCCATTCCTGATCCGTGCATACCACGCCTACATGCACTCGTGGTTGCTGATCCCCATGGAACTTGATGGCATTACCGATGAGGTTTTGCAACAATTGGATGATCTGTCCCGCGTCCGCTACGACGGTCGGCAGCGGATCATGTGTGACGACTGAGGCGGTCTCCTCAATCCTCGCTTGTAAATTATGCAAGGCTTGCTCCAGGGTGGCTTCGCAGTTAACCGGGACCAATCCCTCCGCTAGTCTACCAACGCGCGAGTAAGTGAGCAGGTCCTGAATGAGTTGCTGCATCCGTTTAGCGCCATCGACAGCGTAGGTGATAAACTCGTCGGCATTGGCATCGAGTTTGCCTTGGTAGCGCTTAGCGAGGAGCTGCGTGTAGCCCACCACCTTGCGCAGCGGTTCTTGTAAATCGTGGGAGGCGACATAGGCAAACTGTTCGAGTTCGGCGTTGGAACGCTGCAACTCGGTAGTGCGCTCCTGCACTCGTTGTTCGAGGTCGTTGGCGTGGCGTTGTATGGCCTCATAGCGGAGCGCATTTTCGTATGCCACCGCCACCTGAGCCGCCAGCGCGGTGGCCAGCCGTTCGTCCCCCGCGCTGAATTCGTTGGCTCCGCATTTATTGTGCACAGCGAGCCAGCCATAGAGGCGTGTCGGTGACACGATGGGCGCCCCGAGGAACGAGTATACCGGCGAATGATCGGCCGTCAATCCCAGCACTTCCGGATCACCACCGGGATTGGAGTGGCGCAGCGGGCGGCGTGTGGCGAGCAGTGTGCTGATAAGCCCATGATGACGAGACGGAGGGTGCATCTGCGCGGCGGGGTTACCGTGATCACCGACCCTGTAATGGTGCAGGAGCTCATCCTGATCATCGAGGATCGCCACGGCCCCATAGCCAGCACCGAGAATGTCCCGGACTGCGCGGCAGACATGTTCAAGCAAGCGCTCGGGGTGGTACTCTGCTGCCAGTTCATGGCTGAGTTCAATGATCGTCTCCAGGCGCAGGCTGACCGTCTCCAACTCGGTCACCTTCTGCGACAATTTGTCAGTCAACAGTCGCAGGTGCTGGCGGTCAAACTCATCTGTCGCGGGTCCGGGCGGCAAGAGTGCCGTACGTCCGAGAATCTCGTCGATGGTTTTGCGGACCATCTGTGGCTCAGAAGGCTTCGGCAGGATGGTGGTCACTCCACAGTCCCGAGCCAAAGTGCGTACTTCATGCTCATCATAGGCGGCCGTATGAAAGATGACATGGGTTTGGGCCACGACAGGATCAGCGCGCAATTGGCGGACAAATTCGAACCCGTCTATAATGGGCATAAGGAGGTCAGCAATAACTAATTCAGGCCGTTCGGCCTGTGTCTTCGCCAATCCTTCGGCGCCGTCGCTGGCTTCAAGCACGCGATGGCCATCGTACTCAAGCACTGTGGCCAGGTATTGTCGGATTGTTGCGCTGTCGTCGATCACCAAAATGGTGCACATCGCGGCCCTCCAATCATCCTGCGCCAGAACACGAGTGGCCCTTGAGCAGGGATCGGTGTCCAGGCTTTCACCCCGGCATCACCGAACCACCCATGATCCCTCCGGAATGTTAGTGTGCGCATACTCCCCTGACCATCGGCGCTACGGAAGGTGATACGGTCACTCAACCTCTCGCTCAACTGCCTTCGGTGACCAACCTATACTGTTGTCGCCTTTTACTATAATTTTTTGATTAATTAATATCAATCATATAAATAATAGATCGATTATCATCTCAACTGTCAGTGCCTGCCGATGCCTCCCCACCTGGGCAGTCTTCAGTTTTCCGATCTAAGGCATACCGCTTGGAGTGTCATCTCGACGCGAAGCAGCATCAGGCAAATAGTCGGAAATCTTGTCCAGAGGTGCTTCAAAATGTGATCGTCCTCTGTAAGCACTCAGGAGAAGAGCGAGAGCACCAATGGTGAGGTGCGAAGGGGACCCTTTCTAAAGCGCGTCGGTGAGTAGGAGCTATCCAGTTACAAAAAACTCCAGGATAGCCCCGATAGGAGCATCGATATGAGAGTCCTTAAGTGCCTTCAAGTTCCTCATGGGTGCGGACGTATTGCTCGACGCTCAGGCATGAGGATTACTGCTTCTGGTAATGGGTCCGGTGCCGCGGTACCAGCTGAAGGAGCATCTCCCTGAAAGGAGATTCAGCATGCGAGGCGATGGGCGTGTGTTCAAATGGGGGAAGCGGTGGTGGATCGCCTACTATGTGCGAAAAGGCGGCCGGAGTGTAGAAATGCGCGAATCTGCCGGAGACACCGAAGCGGAAGCACGTCGGTTGCTCCGGCGGCGGCTACGGGAAGTTGCAGCCCATGAGCTGGGCCTTCGGCCGTTTCAAGGACCCCAGCAGGAGCGGGTAACCATCGAAGAACTGCTGCAACGCCTGGAGAGAGATCATCACGTTCAGAAACGGCGATGGCTGTCGCAGCTTCGGTCACATCTCCGGCATATTCGTGCCTTTTCGGGATGGAGCGTACGTTAGAGGTGACCTCTGATCGCCTGCGGGACTATATCGCGCACCGCCAAGGCGAGGGAGCTGCTGACGCGACGATCAATCGCGAGTTGGAAGGGCTGCAGCGTGCCTTTAGTTTGTCGGTAGAAGCGGGCACGCGTCCAAGAAACCATTCGAGACATAGCCTTAGCTGAGTTACGGGCGGCACGGGACCTCATGCAAGAGCATCTCTCAGACATGCTCGGTGTCAAGCAATCAGCGGTCTCCAAGCTGGAACGTCGGGCCGATATGTACGTCAGCACCCTTCGCAGTTTCATCAAGGCGATGGGGGGCGACCTGGAAACTCGCGCCGTCTTTCCCGATGGAGCGGTACGGATTACGCAGTTCCAGGATTTAGCGAAGGAGGAGAGCCAGCCAGTCAGTACATCCCGAGAGCAGGAGCAGTAACAGGGCGAACCGATGATTCCCTCGAGTCACTAGACTATGCGCATGACGACCGCTGGTGAGCAGAGCCACCGCGCCGTGGGACGTAAATTAGACAGTATCAAGGTGTATGGTGTACCATCGCCCAAAGTCATCGTACATAAATCACGCATCGGATGGGTTGCCAGCGCTGGGTCATGGGATGATCCTCCCCCTCCTGATGGCAAGCCCCCAAGCCCACGCGATCACCGCCCAGGATGAGGCGCTCAAGCCCGCCTGAGACGAACGGGCGCGACGGCTGTGGGCGGCGCCCGAGGCCCGCAGTCTTGGCCCCGGTGGCATGGCCACTGGCGCGCGGGCGACGGGACTCGCCGCCCGCACGGTGCGGCTGGGCACCCACGCATGGACGA
>JBKPCR010000120.1:0-10036 GCA_046727435.1 bacterium
AAGAGCCATCAACGCCTGTATGATCCGATGACCGCGGCCTGGAATGCTACCCAGCAATCGGCAGATCGAGTACATATTCTCCTACTATCCGGCAGTGCGCTGCAACGGCGCCTGCTGTCGGGCTTTCTGTCGGGGACGCCGCTGCCGGACCTCGTCGAAGCCTATGTGCAGATTGTCGTCCAGGCCTTCAAGGGACCGTTGGAGGACGTCGGCTTTGTGGACCTGACCGATATCGTGCGGGTCGAGGGGATTGACCAGCAGATCAATGCCCCGTCCTTTGCGCCCTGGACGTCCCGGGGGCGGATTTTCGGCTTGCCCCATGATGTCCACCCTGTCCTGCTCGCCTACCGGGCGGACATTGTCGAGGCCGCAGGAATTGATGTCAACGCCATTGAAACCTGGGACGATTTTGTCCGCCTCCTGCGGCCGCTGGTGCGCGACATTGATAACGATGGATACCCGGACCAGTACCTCTTGAACATCTGGGAGACCAATCCCGAGCTGATCGAGAGCCTCATGTTACAGGCTGGCGGAGCGCTGGTTGACGCACAGGAACGGCTGGTGATGCACTCCGAGAGCAATGCCCGGGTGCTGGCCACCGTGGTGTCGTGGACCACGGGGCCCAACCGGATTGCCATCAACGCACCGGAATTCGATGCTGCGGGCAACAAGATGCGACTCGACGGCACCGTCATCTTTAGCTTGATGCCCGATTGGTTGACAAGTGCCTGGCGGCAAGACTTGCCGCAATTGGCGGGGAAAGTGAAGCTCATGTCACTGCCCGCCTGGGAGCAGGGAGGCCGGCGCACCACCGTCATGGGGGGGACCATGCTGGGGATCCCCAAGCGGGTAAAAGATTTTGACAGCGCCTGGCGCTATGCCAAACACCTGTACCTATCACCCGACCTGGCGCGTGCATTGTTTCGCACGACGGGTATCATCAGCCCCGTCAAGCGCCACTGGAATGACCCGGTCTACGACGAGCCCAGTCCCTATTTCAGTGGGCAGCGTTACGGTCGGAGCTACATTGCCGTGGCGCCAGATGTACCGCCGCGCACGTCCTCTCCCTATAACGCGCTGGCGCAAATCAAAATGGCCGATAGCGCGCTGGCGCTCAAGGCCTATGCCATGCGATACAGCCGGTATACAGTGGCAGAGCTCTTGCCAGAGGCCAGACGGTTGCTGGCACGGGCCGAAGCCGAGGTCCGTGCGCAGATGCAACGGAACGTCTTTCTGGTGCAAGAGAACCGATGACCAGGCAGCTCTCCACATCACATCCGCGCTGGGCGCCATACGTCTTCATAGCCCCTTTTGTGCTCATTTTTTGCACCTTCATGGTCTATCCACTGGTGCAATCCATCATCCTAGCCATGCAGCAAACGTTTGGCCCCAAGACCACCGTATTTGTGGGGCTGAAGAACTTTGCGGACCTGTTTGCGGACCGTTTTTTCTGGCTCGCTATGCGTAATACCTTTGTGTTTACCGTGGCTTCCGTGGCTCTGCAACTGCCGTTATCGCTCGGGTTGGCGATGTTGCTGAATCGTCCGCGATTGAAGGGTCGGGCGCTGTTCCGCCTCATCTTCTTCTCGCCGTCGCTGGTCGGCATCGTCTTTGTGGCCATGATGTTCGCGCTAATGTTTCACGAGCGCGAGGGGTTAGTGAATGCCTTCTTGCGTGCGGTGATTCCGCACTTTCCACGGGAATTCCCGTGGTTGCAAGAGTATGTGATGCCAGCATTGATCATCGCCACTTTGTGGATATCTGTCGGTTTCAACATGATCTACTTTTTGGCGGCCCTGCAAAGTGTCGACAGAGAATGTCTGGAAGCGGCGGATATCGATGGCGCCAATGGCTGGCAGAAATTTCTCTATGTGATCCTACCCGAGATCGCACCAGTGACGCGCTTTGTCATGCTCTTATCGCTGATCGGCAGTTTTCAGCTCTTCGAACTGCCATTTATCCTCCTGAACGGTCCGGGTCCCGAAAACCGTGGGCTCACGGTCGTGATGTATCTCTATCAGTATGGGTTTGAGGTCGGGGATCTAGGATATGCCAGTGGCATCGGCTGGACGTTGGCGCTTGTCCTCATGGGACTCACCATCATCCAGCGCATGTTGAGTCGGGAGCAGTGACGGTATGGCGGTCGAAAACCCAGTCACACAGCGCATGATCGATTGGCTGTTATATGCGTTGCTGCTGCTGTGCGCAGCGGTGACGTTGATACCTTTTCTGTACTTGGTCTGCTCGGCGGTCAAGAGCAAGGCCACCTTTTTCTCGTCGCCTTTTTTACCTCCTGGCGACGGCTTCCTGGGCGTTGATTGGAGTGGTCTTACCCTCGAGAATTTTTATGTGTTATTCACTGATCCCAGTCTGGGGTTTGGGCGTGCGGTCGTGAATTCGGTGTTTTACGCCTCCGTCTCTAGTGTACTAACAACCCTGTGTGCCGCCATGGGCGGTTATGCCCTGGCCAAGTTTGCGTTTCGGGCAAACCGGCTGCTGACCGGGCTGGTGCTGGCATCGCTGATTATCCCCGGACCATTGTTGCTGGCCCCGAGTTACCAGTTAATCTATCGTTTCGGGCTGTTGGATAGCTTCACGGGGCTCATCCTCCCAGGTATCGCCCCCGCCTTCGGCGTCTTCCTCTTCCGTCAAGCACTGTTGCATACCGTGCCGCTCGAGCTTATCGAGGCCGCCCGCATTGATGGGTGTGGCGAGATCCGTTGCTTCTTTACCATCATCCTGCCGCTCGTGCGCCCCATGCTCGGCGCGTTTCTGCTTATCACGTTCATGGGAGCGTGGAATAACTTTATTCAGCCGCAAATTATCTTACAGACGCCAGAGAAGTTTCCCTTGGCAGTCGCCATCGCCCAGTTAAAAGGGCTCTATGGCGTCGATTATGGCTTGCTCATGGCTGGAACGGTAGTCTCTATTGCGCCGGTCATGGGGCTCTTTTTGCTGTTACAAAAGGATTTCATCGCTGGGCTCACTTCAGGGGCCGTGAAAGGTTAGGAGCATCGACCACGTATGATCGAGCCACTCAATGAGATGCAGCAACACTGGGTTGATGACACCTTCGCCGCGCTATGCCCCGAAGACAAGGTGGCGCAACTCTTGATCCCGACCCTTGGATCCTATGACTACCGCCGGGAGGCGGTCGACGCCTTTCTCGCTGAACGGGCGCTTGGCGGGGTTTTCGTCGGCATCGCTGATCGCGACCGGCATCGCGAAGAAATCGCCAAGCTGCAGGCACGCTGCTCCGTTCCTATGGTCGTGGCCTCTGACCTCGAGGCCGGCGCCGGCCATTTCGTCCGCGGTGGCGTGCCGTTTCCCGACCCGCTGGCCGTTGCCGCGGCAAATGATGCTCAGCTGGCCTACATGCTTGGGACTGCCGCCGCCCGCGAAGGGCGCGAGGTCGGGATTCATTGGACCTTTGCGCCGGTGGTGGACGTGAACGTCAATCCGGATAATCCGATCGCCAATACCCGATCGCTCGGCGACGATCCCGGACGCGTGGGACACCTCGCGGCAGCGATCACGCGCGGCATGCAAGAGCATGAGCTGGCCGCCTGTGCCAAACATTTCCCCGGTGATGGCGTGGACGATCTGGACCAGCACACGGTGACTTCGGTGAATACTCTGTCGAGAGAAGAGTGGTACCGCGTTTCCGGCTTTGCTTTTCGCCAAGCGATCGACGCCGGCGTGTGGAGCGTGATGGTTGGCCACATCGCCTTGCCAGCCTGGGAGAATGCCCAAAATGTCTGTGGTGTCTATCGCCCCGCCTCGATCAGTCACAAACTGGTGACGGGTCTGCTGCGCGGCGAGCTCGGCTTTCAGGGGCTGATTGTTACCGACGACATGAACATGGGCGGCGTGGCTGGCTATGCCAAGCGTCGGGAACGAACGGTGGCCTGCATCGCGGCTGGCTGTGATATGTTGCTGTTTCCCAAGCTGCCCGACGACTATGCGATACTTGTCGAAGCCATCCGCTCAGGTGCCCTATCGGAAGCGCGTGTGGACGATGCCGTGCGCCGCATTCTAGCCTTCAAAGCTCGGTTGAACCTGCATACAGGCATACTCTTCGGCCCCACCGTTGCGGAACCAGAACAGCAGGCCTTTGCCCAAGCCAGCCGCCAGATCGCCGCGGCGGCGGTCGTCAAGGTGCGTGATCTCCATGGCACGCTGCCGATCCGGCACCTGCGGCCTGGCGCTAAGGTATTGACCATCACATTGGCGAGCGGCTCCCAGGACGTGCCCGAGGTGGATCAAGCCTTGAGGGCGCGTGGCTATCATGTCGACCACATGTACAATCCTGACGACCTGCGGGTGAGTGATCAGACGTTTGCCTATGATGCGGTGTTTGTGAATTTTGTCTTTAAGGGGATGTGGGGAGTGCAATCTATCCGCTCTGTGGGCACTCACAACCGGATCTTTATCGGCGGTTTTTACAGTGACCATCCCTGTGTCGTCTTTACCTCGTTCGGATCGCCGTATCACTTGCGGATGTTCAGCACGCTACCGAATTACCTCAACATGCACTCTTCCTGCCCGGACAGCCAGCAGGCAGCGGTGCAAGTGTGGTTTGGGGAAGCTGAAGCGTGCGGCACGAGCCCAGTCGCGCATCTGGTGCGGACCTATGCCTTGAGATGATCATCTGCTCGCCCGCCCGCCCACGGGCAGTATCATGAGCGCTGTTGAGCAGGCTGGTCCTCTGGTTGGGGAGTTTGCGGTGTCATGTCGGGGTGCGCAGGCTGGACCTCTGGTTGCGGAGTTTGCGGTGTCATGTCGGAGTGAACCGGTTGCGCCACAGGTAGAGGAGATGGGAGCGTCATGTCGGAGATGGGTTGGACTGTTTGCGCCTCGATTCTGGGCATAAACCCAGCACGCGCCAAGCTATGTTGGATCGCTGGATGCCGCATAAACACATGCCAAATGCGGCCTGTACGATAGTTCTCGATCATCAGCACGATTGGCCCTTGGTCGATGCCGAGGTAATCGGTGGCGAACCACTTCTTGCTTGGGTTGAAAGCGTCTTTGAAACCGTATGGACCCCAGATCTGCGTCCGATACGCGGCATACATGTGCCGTAAAGCAGCCAATGATTCGCGAGGTGTGAACGCGAACGAACCAGCGGCTGCGGTCGGCGTGATGGTGCCATCGTCGCTTTCAGGGGGTGGGGCACCACGAGCTCTATAACTTGAAGGGATATCAGAAGCCGTCAAGCCCCACACGTTTTCGCCATAATCAGCCCAACCGAGCGGATTGGCAACGGCGTAGGCGCGGTTAGCCAGGGTGGCTCGGCGGGAATTCTCGAAATAATCGAGCCCCTTGTTACGCATATAGGCATCCTGAATACCGCGAAAGTCGAACCAGACGTGCGAGTACTGATGTCCGAAGAGTGGAGGAAAGACGACGAACGCCTGGCCATAGTGGCTTTGCCAGACATAGGAACCCGTCCATGCGGTCCAGGCCTCGGCATTGATGGGAAAGGTGGGGGAGCCGAGGGCGAGTAGGTAGAGGATCATCGCTTCGTTGTAGCCACCCCAGTCATAGGGGAGAAAACCCGTCTCCGGTGTCCAGCCGTGGCAGATTCTCGCCGAGCGCACCTGCATCCACGGCCACTCGACGCGGCCATAGATAGCGTCGGCTAGGGCACGGATCTGGGCTTCTGTGGCATCATCTTGATCGAAGTACTCCTGTACGTGGAGCACTCCGCCCAGCAGCAGCGCGGTGTCGACCGTGGAAAGCTCGGAATCCCGAGCGCGCCGCCCGGTATGTAGGTCGAGGAAATGGTAAAAGAAGCCTTTGTAGCCTGTGGCGTCTGTCTCGGGACCATGCGGACTGTTCCAGAGAAACGTCAGCATGGTCAACACACGTGCACGCCCGGCTTCCCGGTTAATCCACCCTCGGTCGATGCCCACCGTGAGGGACGACAGCCCGAATCCGACAGCGGCGATGCTCGAGAGTGATGGATCTCCGCTGCGGTCTTTGATCAGGCCGTTCTCCACGTTGGTTTCGTACCAGAAATAGTCGAATGCGGTGCGCTGTGCGAGGTCGAGGAAGGCCTCGTCATCGAGCATATGTGGCGTCGCACTGATCGTGGCTGAGTTGTGGCCTTCCTGTCCGGCGGCGTCGACGGCGAGCACCCGATAGTGGTATGTCGAGCCGTTCTCGACCTCGAAATCGACGAAATGGTTGGTGGGCAGGGTTACACGGTGTTGCTCGAATGGGCCAGTTGCCGAGGATTTACGGTAGACATGATAACCTACCAAGCCGGAGTCCACGACGGGATCCCAGTGGAGAATGACGCTCCGATCGCCGACGCGCTTGACCAAGCCCGTTGGCACGGCCATCGACGCGTCCTCAGTCTTCGTGATAACACCCGCAGTGTCTTGTCCCCACGCTGCTCCCCCAATGAGGGCAAACGGCACGAGGGGCAATGCCAAGCAACGGGCTAACCACAGCATGTGTTTCAGCGGCTGCACATATCTAAAAGGTATGTGCATTGGCTGAACGAGGGGACTTCGTGGTCATTACTGTACTATCCTTGTTTCTAGGGGCAATGATTTAACTCTCTAATTATATCCGACTTTCCCGAATGGTCAAAAGAATTCGAATGACGTCCACTGTTTCATATACTTGGATACCCGAAAGGTGCATGTGACGGGCGTGACCCGCATGCCAATGCACGATGGATAGGGCCGCGCGTGCTGCTCGCGCCGCAATCTCCCAATTTGCATGCCTACGCCGAGCGGTGGGTACGATCGCTCAAAGAGGAAGTACTGTCGAAGGTGACCTTGTTTGGCGAGCGCTCTCGACGACATGCTCTCACGGGATCGCCGCTATAACGCGCGCCGATCTCGCGTCCACTGGTAAAGCCACGTTTCGGTCAGCGGCTGGCCATTGGCGCGTAGATACAGGCGAAGATCGATCGGCTCAAGGCTGTCATCGGTCGGCTTTAGATCAAACGTGACGCGATAGCCTCGCACCCTATCCAGTGGTCGCGTCGAAGGAAATTCGATCTGTCCGCGTGGAGCGGTAATCACCGACTCCACCTCTATGTCCTTACCGATCATGGACAGGTCGCCGCCGGCGAAATCCACGACGAAGCGCCAGGAAAAGTACTTGCGCTTCTGGCCTACATAGCCGCCCAAACCGGTGCGCGTCGCCACCACCTGTGCGAGCGGAGGATTGACAGGCATCCGCGCTCCCCAATGCAAGCGGTAGCTGAAGAGCAGCTCCTGACCGGGCCGCGGCGTGTCCGCCGGATTCCAGAAGGCCACGATGTTGTCGAAGGTTTCATCGACCGTCGGAATCTCCACGAGTTGAATGGAGCCTTTGCCCCAACCGGACTTGGGTTCGACCCACAGGCTCGGTCGGCGGTCGTAGAACGCCCCATCGTCCTGGTAATGGTCGAAGTTGCGGTCGCGCTGGAGCAGGCCGAAGCCGCGCGGATTCTGGTCGAGGAAGGCGCTGAAGCGCAGGCTCGCCGGATTGACCAGGGGGCGCCAGATCCACTCGCCGCTGCCGGTCCACATCGCCAGGCCATCGGAATCATGGATCTCCGGGCGCCAGTCGTTGGCCATGCGGCGGTCGTTTTCCCCGTACACGAACATGCTGGTGAGCGGGGCGACGCCCAGGCGCGCGATTTCCTTGCGCGGGTAGAGCGCGGCGTCCACCTCCATGACCAGCGTGGCGGCTGGAGAGATGTCGAACCGGTAAGCCCCAGCGATGCTTGGTGAATCCATGAGGGCATAAACCGTGAGCGTTCCGGCATCCAGCGCCGGGCGTTCGAGCCAGAAGGCCGTGAACATCGGGAATTCCTCGGCACGGTCCATACCGCAGTCGACGGCCAGCCCGCGGGCCGACAAGCCGTACTGCAGGTCGCCACTTACCGCACGGAAGTAGCTCGCGCCGAGGAAGGCCACGACTTCGCGCTCCAGGCCGGTCTGGAAATGCACGCGGAAGCCGGCGAAGCCGAGGTCCTTCGCCAGGCCCGAGTCCTTCAAGCCACTCTTGCCGTAATCGAACATGGCGGGATCAAAGGCCAGCTCTTGCGCCTGACCATCCACCACCTCATACATCCGTACCGGGCTCTTGTAGTATAGGCCCAGATGAAAGAACTTCACCTGGAAACGCAGGCCCTCCTTGGCCCAGAGCGCGTGGTCGGTGCGGTAGCGTATGGCCCGATACTGATCATAGTCGAGGGCCTTCACCGCGTCGGGGATATGGCTCACCGGCGGCTGGTAGACTCCGTTGGCTAGCTCCCGCGCCTGCCCCTTGAGCCATGCGTAGTCGAAGACCTGTGGCTTCCCAAGAGGGCTGAGCGTGGTGGTGGGTCCGGCAGCGGACCGGCCAGGACGCGGGAGCCCCGCTGCGATGAGGGCGGCGCAAGCTCGCAAGAAATGGCGTCGTTGCATGGCTCTCTTTCTCTTGGTGTAGACGCTGCAGCGTATGGCGTCAGTGACATCGACCGACTAGTGTCTGCTGACAAAATTAGGTGTCACGCCTCTTGAGCATGGCAGATCACCATCAGCTGACAGAGTCGCTCGAAGCCAGTCCGATTTCCAAGGACGGCGAGCTTCTCTCGGTTAGAGAGCAGCGTGGAAGCCTCCTCCAGATTATCGGCATCGTCGAGCTTGGCAAGTCCCAATAGCAAATCGACGTCATACTCTCCCTTAGGCCGCTCGTGCGTCGTCGGCAACATCGCGGCGTGCAGGGCACGCAGCTGCGCATCACTGGCGAGACGCGCCAAGGCATCAGTCGTCTGCGGCCGTGTGGTGGCCCATTCACAGGTCAGCTCGTTCGCACGCCGTACCACCGCCGGTGGTTCGATTTCCTCGGGAGTTGCCAGCAGTCCGAGCCTGCGGACGGCCTTGCCCAGTTCTTGCCAACCCGTGACCGCGGACACGGGAATGGCCAGGACGAGACCAAGCACGACCGGGGCCAACCAGGCGAGTAACTCAGGCGATACGGCATAGGCCGCGACCGAGAGGAGCACACCGAACAAGGTATGGCCGCGATGGCGACGGGCAATCACTCGAAAGGGGATGCTCCCATCATCGCGGCGTTGAGCCTTCCAGCCAGTGTCACGACCGGTCACAATGCTCACCACTTCTGCCGAATGCATCAGCATCATGACGGGCGCTATCAGGGATGACAACACGATCTCCACAAGGACACTCATCCCCGTGCGGAGTGCCCCCCCACAGCGACGCACCGTCTGACGATCCTTCAACAGCAGGAGATAGCCGAACACCTTGGGCGCTAGCAGCACAGCCATGGTGCCCGCGAAGAGGCGTAAAGCCCGTTCCGCATCGAAGGTCGGCCAAGTGGGAAACAACGCGAATTCCTTGGGAAAGTATTCTGGACGGAGAAAGTGGGCCTGGAGGGCCAGCAGAATCCCCAGGACGATGAAGAGCAGCCAGATGGGCGAGGCCAGGTACGACATGATACCCATGACGAGGTGGAGACGGCTCAGCCAGTGGAGTCCAGCGGCCGGTACAATCCGGCTGTGCTGGAGATTGCCCTGACACCAGCGGCGATCTCGTTCGGCGAAATCAATCAGCGACGGTGGGCTTTCTTCGTAACTGCCAGCGATTTCTGGGACGAGATATACCTTGCAACCAGCACGGCGGATGAGCGCTGCTTCGACAAAATCATGGCTCATGATAGGCCCGCCGAACGGTGGCTGACCCGGCAGGTCGGGCAAACCCGCATGATCGATGAACGCCTTGGTGCGAATGATGGCATTGTGGCCCCAATAACTACTATCGCCACGATGCCAGTAGGCCAGGCCGGTACCGATGACGGCGCCATACACGCGGCCGGCGAATTGGTGGGCACGCGCGAAGAGAGTGTTCCGATTAATCACCAGCGGCAAGGTCTGAATGAGACCCGCATCGCTGTGGGCTTCCATAGCGGCGGCGAGCTGTACGATTGCCTGGCCAGTCATCAAACTGTCGGCATCTAACACCACCATATGATCATAACGGGTGCCCCAGCGTCGGCAAAAATCGGCGATATTCCCCGCTTTGCG
>JBKPCR010000121.1:0-3849 GCA_046727435.1 bacterium
GACAAGATCGGGATTGCGGTCCCGATACGACGTGATGGCGACCTCACGGCTATCTGGTGCCCAGGCCGGAGACAGCGTAATCGAGCGATCGCTGGTCAATTGTCGGACGTTCGAGCCATTTTGATCCATCACAAACAGTTCCTTGTTACCGTTTTGGCGCGAGATGAAAGCGATCTTTGTTTGAGCGATGCCTGGTTCGCCGGTAAAACGGATCATGATCTCATCGGCACAGCGATGCATCATACTGGCAGCGGTATCGTCGGGTCCACGATAGCGTTTGCCCGCGATCATGCTCTGTCCCCCCACGTCGAAGAGTCGACACTCGACGATGAGATCGCGCCCCTCCTGGCTATACGTCCCTTTCACGAGCGCCTGTGCACCCAGTTCCGCCCACTCCTTGAACACAATCTCCCCTGCCTGGGCGTCAGCTTGGGCCGCCTCCTGCAAAAACTTCTGGTTGTCGATCAGGTCGAAGAAGCGATAGATGCGGAGATCATCGGCGAGGATGCGGGCCATCTCATGGCCAAGGCCGCCATTCGCCCCACTGCCGCCGTCTGCCCGAATGAAATCCGGGATCGCCAGCCGCAAGCGTTGTCCGCCGCCGCGCGAGATGCTGAGATAGACGTCGGCGGCGTCAGCGCACACCAGTCCAATCGTCATCGTGAGCAGCCAGCCGAGCAGATACACCCTTGCATACCTGATGCTCATATCACCCTTCCTTCTGGCCCGGACAAGAGCCGCCTAAGCCAAAGCAGAGGTAAATCCCAAGGTAGTCCCCACCGAATTCCACCGGCAAGGGAGGAAATGGCTCGGAGCGTTTGATGGCTCCAGAGGCGAGCAGATCGACCGCTTGATTACGGGAGGATTCATAGAGCTGTGGCTCAGCAATCGTCCCGTCCCGTTTGATCCGGAAATAGACCACGACGCGACCAAGATTCTGCTGCGGACGTACCCAGTTCTCCTCAATGCGTCTGGTCACCTCCCCGAGATAGTAACTAAAGGGGAAGTTTGCCGAATCAAGCGACAACATGCCCCCGCCACCCCTCAATGCCAGACCACTGCCCGGTCCAGACCCTGGCCCAGGCCCAGGCCGCCCCCCACTCCCTGGTCCCGATCGCTCGGGCTGAGCCCTGGCGGTCGATTCTCGCCGTGGAGCCGGAGTTGGAGGTGTCTGAGCCGGAGGAGGTACGTCTTTTTTCTTCTCCGGGGGTTTCTCGGCGAGCGTTCGTGGTGCGGGCTCAGGCTTCTTCTCTTCCCGCTTCGGAGGCTCTTTCTTGGGCGGTTCCTTGGGCTTTGACGTGGGCAGGGCCATCTCCGGTTCGCGCGGTGGGTCCTTGGGTTGTGGGGGTGGAGCGTTCTCTACCTTCTCAGGTTTGGGTTCTGGCGGATGTGGCTCGGGGGGTTTCTCCGCCTTGGGTGGCTCAGGTGGTGGAGCGGGTTTTTTCGGGGTCGGCTGGGGCGTTTCGCGTGCAGCCCCGTCACCGCCTCCACCAGAGGGAAAGTCGACGAGCTGCACCATCTGGGCAGGGGGCATCAGAAGCGTGGGTGCCGAGATATAAGGAGCCACGATGAACAAGCCACCCAGGGCGACCACATGAATCAGCACAGACAGGACGAGCGGCTTTGATATCTCTCCAAACATCCCATACTCGCCAACTCGGTTCCCGAGGTAAGCCCTGTTGCCGTTGATGGCACTCGATTTGCTAGGACGGAGGTTTTTTACCATCATCGTCAGCCGGAACCGTCACAATACCTAAGCGCTCGATGCCCGCCTGTTTGATCACCGCCATCATCTTGACCACGAAACCGTATGGGATATCTTTATCGGCGCGAAGAAAAACCTCTTTGGTCGATCCGGAAGCTTGGCGCAGTGTCTGTTCCAGCTCAGGGAAGTCAATGCGGCGATCGTTCAAATACATGCGCTCGTTGTTGGCCAGGGTGATGACCAGCCGCTCTCTACTGGGGTCCAGGTTGCCGCTCCCTCCTTCCTGGGGGAGGTTGACGTCGATGCCCTGCTGGAGCATCGGGGCAGTGACCATGAAAATGATGAGCAAGACCAGCATCACGTCCACGAGGGGTGTGACGTTGATCTCTGATAACGTCGTATGGCCTGGTTTCTGCGTCGGTCCGAGGCTCATGGGCGCTTCACGAGGTCCCGCTCGGCATAGGTGGCGAACTCGCTGGCGAAATTTTCCATCTCCGTCGCCATCACCCGGATCTGACTGACAAAATGGTTATAGGCGATGACAGCCGGGATGGCCGCAGCAAGGCCGGCCGCGGTGGCGATCAGGGCTTCTGAGATGCCTGGGGCCACGGTGGCCAAGGTGGCCGATCCCCGCAGGCCAATACCGTGAAACGCATTCATCACACCCCAGACGGTTCCGAAGAGTCCGATGAACGGCGTTGCGCTCCCGGTGGTGGCGAGAAATGGCAGCGATCGTTCCAGTCGGATGGTTTCCTCCGACGCTATCAACGACAACATGCGCTGGAAGCGCCCGGCATCGAACACCGTAGGTTCTTTGACCGATTCCTCATGCAGTTCATCGGACAGACCATTGCGCCCACGCGCGGCCATTTTGGCCTGGGGATGCGTGCGCAACTCGGCATATCCCGCCGCAAACATACGCGCCAGTGGAGAAGCTTGGTACTGTTTGGTGGCGGCGTACACGACTGCGAGATTGTCACTCTCGGCAAAGATTTCACGAAACAGGTATGTCTCACGCCTGATGCGCCGCATCAGCCGCCACTTATGAATGATAATTGCCCAAGAAGCCACCGAGAAGCCCAGCAAAATGAGCAGCACCAGCTTGCCCATGGGGCCTGCTCGTAGCACGAGATCAAACACGTCTCCGCCGAAGCCGATGGTCTGTGTTGGCATGATGGTACCTTGACAGGAAATGTGGGTGCAGGAGTGCAATGCTGTGATACCTTGGTAACCCTCCATCCTAGACAAAAACCGGGCAGATGTCAACGCCGATTTCGTTCGCTTTCCACGCCAGCGCAAGAGGCCGACGCGCCTCACATTGCAAAGGGACGGTAATTCGAGTAAGGTGACAGAAATATCAAGATCGTTAACGCATCGCGAATCCATCTATTCACTATATGCTTTCTCTACTCAGTTTATGCTTTCGCTACAAGCGTTGGGCTCGATCTAGATGTAGCGAGAGGAGTCCCCGATATGGTTGACCTTCAGGAGCTTTACGGTGTTCTGCAAGAGCATATTCGCCCCCAACACCCGGCGCTCGCCATCAAAATGGCGAAGTCGCCCGACGAGGTGCCGCCAAAACTGCGACATCCGGCCAAGGACATGGGGTTTCAATCAGCGATCTGCCAGGGGATCAGCATCGCGCGACGATATGGATGGGCTCTCGCCTTGACGCGAGAGGACCTGTCATGCCCGCTGGCCAAAGTGGTGTTCGGCTTCGAGCAGGAAATCCCCTACTATACCAAAGGGTTAGCCTGTGCGGAGATGTATACCGAGAGCGAAGCCGCCGGAGCGGTGACGGAAGCCCAACAGCCGAAATTCCCCTATGGTGTGTATCATGCCATTCTGGTCGCGCCGTTGACGCGCACCGAGTTTGAGCCCGATGTCGTCGTGCTCTACGGCAACTCGGCCCAAGTGATGCGCCTGGTGACAGCGGCACTTTATAAGCGCGGTGGACGGATCACCTCGAGCTTCTCCGGGCGCATCGACTGTGCCGATATCATCATCCAAACGATGCACACCCAGGATTGTCAGGTGATTCTCCCCTGCTATGGCGATCGCATCTTCGCCCAAACCGAGGACTCAGAGATGGCATTTACCATCCCTCGGGCCCGCATCGCTGAGGTCATCGAAGGACTCAAAGG
>JBKPCR010000122.1:0-7071 GCA_046727435.1 bacterium
CCCGTGTGCGTCAATCCCTTGCGGTGGGTGAGAAACATCGGCACACGGGTCCCATCGATAGAGGTATAGAAGATCTGTCGCGTCTCGTATGGGGAGGCATCGAAGGCCAAACCTGGTTGGTGAAAAGGGGCGAGGTCGCCAGTCGTGAAATCGTAGCGCAGGATCGTCGTCGGCTGCAGAAACGACTGCACGCCTATAAACATCTCGGGGTCATCGTGCTTACCGGAGATTCCGACGATGGAGCCCGGCATCGGCAAGGTGATGTGGCGCACGAATACGCCCTCTAGGGTATAAAGCGTCAACTGGTGCTGCGCATCATGCAGCCAGACAACGACGAGGTGGTCGTTGAGGAGCTGGGCGAAATCGATGACGTCCGCTTGCGGCGGGACGATTTCCTGCCAGCGCTCGGGGGCGGGATGGTCGAGATCGATGGCGATGATGCGCGCATGCGGGGCATGCAGGTTGGTCAAAAAGTAAAAGACCTGACCTGTATTGCCCAAGAACCCGTAATGTGCATCCGCCTCATCCAAGAGTGGGATGAATGTCTCGTCGCTGTCCACGGCACGATAATAGATGCGATTTTGCGGAATGGCGCCGTGCCAAACATACAGTACCAGATACTTGCCATCGTCGGTGATGAAAGGGTTAAAATGCAATTCGGGGCGATCCGGCCGTTCGTACACCAGTCGGTCGTCGGCTTGCGGCGTGCCGAGTGTGTGCCAGTACAGTCGATTCACGGGTTGGTGTGCAGGGGCTGGCCCACCTCCGGGTGTGGCATAGCCACTATAGAAAAAACCGGCGTGGTCGTGCGTCCAGGCCAGGCGAGTGAATTTGCACCACTGTAGGACCTCGGCATAATCTTCCACCGCATCGATCCGGCGCACACGAATCTCTTGCCAATCGCTACCATGGCGCGAGATCCCGTAGGCCATCAGCGCACCATCATGACTATGGGACTGATTGACCAGTGCTGTTGTACCGTCTTCGCTGAGATGATTCGGATTCAGAATCTCGACTGGCTCACCGTCGAGCCCTTGTTGCATATAGAGCACATCCTGATTTTGCAGCCCGTCGTTGCTGGTAAAAAAGTACCGGGTCCCGGCTTTGATGGGCACGGAGAGGCGAGGATAATTCCATAATTCGGTCAGACGCGCCCTGATGAGCTCCCGCCTGGGAATTTCGTCCAGAAAGGCTAGCGTGAGTCGCTGTTGCGCCGCCACCCAGGCTTGAGTTTCTGGCGCTGCGGCGTCCTCAAGCCAGCGGTAGGGATCGGCCACAGGCGTACCGTGATAGTTTTCCGCAACGTCGTCCATACGGGCGATGGGATAGTTGTGACGTAGCTGGCGTGGGGTCGGCATACAGGTGGTTTCCTTTGTGGTGCTCCTGCGTCGCGGTTTTGGCGCTAGGACAACGGCTTTTAGGGATCGGAGATGTCAGCATGATCGACGGTGTCGTCGGTGTCATCATCTGGACCGAGGATCTGGATCGGCTCTTTGCCTTCTATCGGGACACGCTACAGCTCATGCCTCACTCCATACGGCCGCATTTCATCGCGTTCCGCTGGGGCGACATGCGGCTGAGCCTCGGCAAGCATGCGAGGGTTAGTGGACCATCGCGGGACCCTTATCGTATCATGATCAACCTGGGAGTGGAGGACATCCATCGCATCTACGCCGCGCTCTGCGCCAAGGGTGTGGTGTTTCTCAAACCCCCGACGCAGGAAGAGTGGGGCGGTTGGGTCGCCACTTTCTTCGATCCCGATGGCAACATGTTGCAGCTGCTGCAACAACCGTCGGGCTAGTTCCCCGCCCTCATGCGTCGCCCTCTCCGGCGGGGAGAGGGCAAGGGTATGGGCTGAATTGATACCTTAGCCGGCACACAATGAATCGCTCCTCAGCTTGTGGGCCTTCCCCGCTGAATGGTGTTCTCGATCCAACCCAGCACAGCGGGAATCATCGTTCCAAGGGCTCGCCGATTCAGTACCAACCCCCAGTGCGAGGCACCCTCAACGCTGAAATGGTCTGGCTTCAGCCAGAAATCACGATAGCGCTCAACCGGCCAGGCCTTATCTGCCGTACCGGTTACGAGCAGCAGGGGGCAGGGAATAGACGCGATGACGATGCCGGCGGTGCGTTCATCCTTCGCCAGCCGGGATTCACGGCCGAGCGAAGCCAAGGCGATCAGGCATTCCTCGCGGTCCAGATCCGACATAGCCCGCTGCTCCTCGGGGTCACGACTGGTAATACCATATTCCTCGGGACCGAACTCCCCCCTCCGGAGTTCGACTGACAGGTCACATTGACGCGCTGGTATGCTCGGGGCCAACGCAATACAGGCCGTGGCGAGGCCTGCAGCCGCCATCATCAGCGCCACAAGCCCGCCCATGCTCCAGCCCAAGACGATCGGTGAGCACTTGAATTGCCGGGCAAGCATGTAGCCGTCTGCAGCATAGTCATACATGCTGGTAGTGGACAGGTCAACGCCAATGCTTCGACCATGACCGCGCAAATCGATGGCATACGATGCCCATCCCTGCGCGGCCAGTTCCTGCTGCCAGAATGTCCAGATCGAGGCAGAATTGGCCGCGCCGTGTACCAGGATGATCGGCGGGCGAGCGCTGTCGCGATCGGGGAGCGCGGCTGTGACGCCCAACATCGAGACGCTCTCCTTCCTGCTAAAAACCGTTCACGATGTCGTCACTCACACCGGTGGTCGCTTCTCGAACAGGCGCACGTGCTGCTGGAAGGTGTAGGCCGCTCGCAGCACCGTCGGTTCGTCGAAGGGCTTCCCCGCTAGCTGCAGCCCGATCGGCAACCCCTTAGCGTTAAAACCACAGGGGACCGAGATCGCCGGCATGCCGGTGAGATTGTATGGACCGGTGAAACTGGGCACACGCATGGTTGTCATGACGTCAATCCCCTGAAATGCCGCGGGCGGGTTAGACATCGTCGGGGAGGCGATGAGGTCCACTTGTTGCAGAACGTTGGCGAATTCACGCTTGATCACGTTACGCACGCGCTGTGCCTGGACGTATTCTCCTGAGGAGAAGAGGGCACCCGTGCGGAACCGCGCCCGCACCATGTCACCGAACTCCTCCGGCTTGCTGCGCAAGTTGCGTGCATGATAAGCAAAAGCCTCGCTCAGCATGATCACCGGCTGTGACGCTCCAGCATAGCGCAGGCTGGGAATTTTCACCTCAACCACACGCGCCCCGATCTCTTGCAGCGTCTTCAAGGCCGTCTCGACAACGGCCTGCGTTTCACGGTCGATGCTTGGGTCATCGGCGAAGAAAAAATGCCGTGGGACGCCGATCGTCATACCTCTCACATTTTCGATGAGCGACGCCGCATAATCTGGCACCGGTGCTCGGCTGGAGGTGGGATCTTTGGGATCGTAGCCGGCAATAGCCTGCAACATGATGGCGGTGTCTTCGACGGTCCAGGTCATCGGTCCACAGTGGTCCAGCGTCCAACTGAGTGGCACCACACCATAGCGGCTGACCCGTCCGTACGTGGGTTTGAGCCCGACGATACTGCAGTGGGAGGCTGGACCCCTGATCGAGCCGCCGGTGCAGGAACCCAGAGAGCCCATGCAGAGTCCGGCCGCGACGGCCGCCCCGGAGCCGCTGCTCGAGCCGCCGGGGATGTGCTCGAGGTTCCACGGATTACGCGCCAGAGGAAAACCGCACGTCGGGTCGGGGCCACCGAGCGCGAACTCATGCATCGCCAACTTCCCCAGTAGAATACTCCCGGCCGCCGCGAGACGAGCCGTCGTGGTCGCATCCTCGCTGGGGACACGGTTGGCCATGACCCTGGAACTGGCGGTCGTCCGGATGCCCTGGGTATCGTACAGATCCTTCAAGGCGATGGGGATGCCGTGCAGCGGGCCGCGATAGTCGCCCCGCAAAATCTCGGCTTCGGCGTGACGTGCCTCGGACATGGCGCGATCAGAGAGGACGGTAATGTATGACTGCAACTTTGCGTCGAGTTGCTCGATGCGGTTGAGAAATGCGCGCGTCAACTCGACCGGCGACAATTGCCTGCTCTGCAGCAGGCGGCCGGCCTCACGGATGGTCAAATAACAGAGTTCTGTCTGCGTCATGGCGGCACCTCAACTCTGGGGATCCCAATTCGGCGAATACATCACGGCCAGATCTTCCGCATCCAGCTCGATCTCGAAGAGCACCCTGATCTGCTTGGCATAATAGTCGAACATCGGCTTCAGTGCAGTTAATTCCTCGTTCTTCAGGGCCAGACCAGCCCGCTCCGACAGCCCGCGGAGCTGATCGATAGAAATGCCTTCGGACGCTGCCATTTCGTCTCCTCCTGTCTGTACTCCCTCGGCCTCCGGGAGAGGGCCGGGGTGAGAGGGCTCTACGCATGCCGCTCTCCCTCACCCTACCTCTCTTTCGAGGGGAGAGGGAAAGTGAGATCTACTGTGCCGTCCACCCCCCATCGATCACCACCTCGCTACCCGTAACCCATCGCGCTTCGTCAGAGGCTAGATAGAGAACGCCGTAAGCGACATCTTCGGGCTGTCCATAGCAGCCTAGTGGAACCCGTGACAACATCAATTGATAGCGTTCAGGGTCAGCCCGCGCGGCTTCGGTCATGGGTGTCACGATCGGCCCCGGATGGACCGAATTAGCGCGGATCCTCTCCTTAGCATACTGGATGGCCGTGGCCTTGGTGAGCAGGCGCACGGCCCCCTTGGAGGCCTGGTATTGCGGACTACTATGGTCAGTACCGACCAGGCCAAGCTGGGAGGAGATATTGATGATCGAGCCACCGCCCCCTTGCCGCATCGCTGGAATGGCGACCTTGGTCCCCAGGAAAACGCCTTTGGCATTGACGTCCATGACTCGATCCCACTCCTCGACGGTCGTATCCTCAACCCGACCCCGCCCGCTGATCCCGGCGTTATTGACCAGGACATCAAGCTTGCCAAACCGCTTGACAGTGGCCTCGACTGCCTTTTGCCAATCCGCCTCATGAGTGACATCGAGGCGCACAAACAGTGCTTCGCCGCCAGTGGCATTGATCTCCGCCTCTAATTTGCGGCCCTCGTCCTCCAGCACGTCGCCAATGGTGACCTTGGCGCCTTCCTTGGCAAACAAACGGGCCTCGACGGCGCCCATACCGCGCGCGCCGCCGCTGATCAGGGCAATCTTCCCCTGGAGTCGCATAGGTCCCCCCCCACATCCCTGCAGCCAACACAGCCCTACCTATCTCTCACTCCCAGCCTTTGGCCATCAACCCCATTCTTCTCCCTGTGATTGTACTCGGGGACGGCAGTCCTAGGCAAGAATGCATTGCTCGACGATTGTGCGCCAGAGTTTTGGGCGGTCATCCTAAGGCGCGCTTCTTGCCTAGCGCATTCCTGCGTCAGCTCTTATAATAATTTGTAGGCTTCCCTCTGCATTGTGCGGTAAGGATCTAAGGTCGTCCGTAAAAAAGGGGTCTGCATGTGGCATGTTATAGAGCTAGCGGCATCTTGTTGCATCCCACGTCGCTCCCTGGTCCATTCGGCATCGGCGACCTCGGTGCTGGGGCGTATCAATTCGTCCACTTTTTACAGGACAGCTGCCAGCAGGTGTGGCAGCTATTGCCGCTGGGGCCCACCGGTTACGGAAATTCCCCGTACCAGACCTATTCGGCCTTTGCGGGCAATCACTTGCTGCTGAGCTTGGAGACTTTGCAGGCAGAGGGTTTGCTGTCTGCGAGTGATCTCACCGAGGCGCCGCCATTTCCACTGCATCGAGTGGAGTATGAAGCGGTCAGCGATTTCAAACAGTGCATGCTGTGGAAAGCCTTCGAGACGTTTCAGCATACCGCTGCTCTCTCCCAACGCGACGACCTGGCTGCCTTCAGCCAACGTCAGGCGGAGTGGCTCGACGATTATACGCTGTTCATGGCGCTGAAAGAGGCCCATGGCGGCATATCGTGGACCGAGTGGGAACGCGCCATCGTGCGCCGCGAGCCTGCCGCCATGACGGGTTGGCGGAAGAAGCTCGCGCCTCGCATCCAGTTTCACGCCTTCCTCCAGTACCAGTTCTCCCGCCAATGGCAGAACTTGAAGGCCAAATGCCACCAACATAGCATCCAGCTCTTCGGCGACGTGCCCATTTTCGTCGCGCACGATAGCGCCGATGTTTGGGCGCATCCCGAGCTGTTCTATCTGGATGCTTCTGGCAACCCAATGGTGGTGGCAGGAGTGCCGCCGGACTACTTCAGCCGGACGGGGCAGCGCTGGGGGAATCCACTCTATCGCTGGGAGGTCATGGGGGCGTCAGGGTATGCGTGGTGGATTCAGCGCCTGCAGTCCACGCGTGAGATGGTGGATATCATCCGCTTGGATCACTTCCGCGGCTTTGAAGCCTACTGGGAAGTGCCAGCCTCCGAAGATACTGCGATCAATGGCCGTTGGGTCGAAGGTCCAGGAGCCGCCTTCTTCGAGGCATTGTACGAGGCGTTGGGAGAGTTGCCGATCGTTGCCGAAGATCTAGGATTGATCACCCCAGAAGTGCGTGCCCTGCGAGACCGCTTCCGGCTGCCAGGGATGCGCGTGCTGCAGTTCGGCTTCGGCGGAGATCCCCGCACGAACGAGCACTGTCCTCACAACTATCCCCGTAACTGCGTGGTCTACACCGGCACCCACGATAACAATACGAGCCTGGGCTGGTTACATGAGGTCGAGCAATCGGAAAGCCGGGATGGCCTCGAACCAATGCAGGCCGAACGCACAGCGGCGCTCAAATACATGGCTTCCAATGGGCAGGAGGTGCATTGGGACATGATCCGCCTGGCCCTCGCCTCGGTCGGAAACCTCGCCATCGTCCCATTACAAGATGTTCTGGGCCTAGGGCAGGAGGCACGCATGAATTACCCCGGTACGCCAGAGGGGAATTGGCAGTGGCGCTATGCCGCTGACCTGCTCACTACGGAGCTAGTGGGCCGCCTGCGCGACATAACCGAGATTTATGGCCGCGTGCCCCTGGAGGGCAAATAAACTTCCCTACCTGCTCTCAATCTTTGCCCGCACCAGAGGCGGTTGCGGGAGCCCCGGGCTCAA
>JBKPCR010000123.1:0-11059 GCA_046727435.1 bacterium
CCTCCCGCTCGAGACCTACACGGATCTGAGCCCCAGCCAGACCCGCAAAGTCGTGTCGCTGAAGCTGGCGCTGGTCGGGCTGGCGGGCTTCGAGGAGTTCTACCCGTCCGAGCTCAGCGGCGGCATGCAGAAACGCGCCGGGCTGGCCCGGGCCATGGCCCTGGATCCCGACCTCCTGTTCTTCGACGAGCCCTCGGCCGGCCTCGACCCGATCAGCGCGCAGCGGCTGGATGAACTGATCCTCGAGCTCCGGGAGAGCCTCGGCGCCACCGTGGTGGTCGTGACCCACGACCTGGCGAGCATCTTCACCATAGGGAACGACTCGATCTTCCTCGATGCGGCCGCCAAGACGATCATCGCCCGTGGCGACCCCAAGATCCTGCGCGATACCAGCCCGGATCCCAAGGTCCGTGAGTTTCTCACCCGTGGGGGGTCTGGTGCGGGGGTGAGGTAACCGGACACCCAAGAGCCCGGCCCCACCCGGGGGAGAGGAGAGGCGTCATGCGGAAGCGGGCGAATCCCGCGGTGATCGGTGGTTTTGTCGTGGGTGCGGTGGCGCTGATCGTCATCGGGGTGCTGCTCCTCGGTGGCGGCCGGTTCCTGACCGAACAGCGCACCTATGTGCTGTACTTCGAAGACTCCGTGGAGGGGCTGAGCGTAGGAGCCCCTGTGACCCAACAGGGGGTGAGGATCGGCTCGGTGAGCGACATCCAGGTGCAATACCTCCCCCGGACGGGCGAGTTTCGGGTTCCGGTGTTCATCGACATCGAGCCGGGTCGGGTCAAGGATGTCGGCGTCGGAGACAAGCCTAGGGAGGGGGAAGCCTTCATCAAGTTCCTGATCGAGCGTGGCCTGAGAGCCCAGTTGCATCTCGACAGTCTGGTGACCGGCCAGCTGTCCGTGCAACTCGGCTTCCATCCCGGCACGCCCGTGAGGCTGGTCGGCGGCGAGGGTAAGGTGCCAGAGATCCCGACAATTCCCACGGCCTTCGACCAAGTGTCTGCAAAGGTCCAGAGCCTCGTGGAGCGGATCGAGCAGCTGCTCCTCGACCAGCTCTTCGCCCACGTGCTGCGGACCGTGCAGGGGCTCGATCAGCTGGTGAACGCCCCCGAGCTGTCCGCCGTCCTGCGCTCCCTCGATCACACCCTGACCACCCTCCAGCAGCTGCTGTCGCGTGTCGATGGCCAGGTGGCGGGGCTGCTCGACGAGGTGGGGGGCACGGCCACCGCCACGCCGAGTGCGGACACCTGCTTAGAGGCGGATGACCGGATCACGGCCGTGATCGCTTCCGAGGCGGCCACAGCAGTTCTTCTGCTGCGCCGAGGGTGCGAAGCTCGGCCCACGATCAGGCAGCCCCTCGGGACGGCTGCCGGCATTCAGCGTGATCCCGATGGGTCAACTGGCTGAGCTCGGCACCTGCAGACTTCGTATGGCGCATCGCCAATGTCCGCGGGACGTAGAGCTCCCTGCCACCGGCTGCACCAGGGGCAGTGGCTGCCTGCAGTGATCGCTGCCGAACGAGTCACTGCTGACGAGGTCCTGGCCGCGGTACGGACGCAAGGTATCGGCTCTCTGGATGAAGTGGCGGCGGTGGTGTTGGAGACCGATGGCCGCTTCACCGTCCTGTGACATGCCAGGCTGGGGGCGGTCTCGGCCCTCATTGGTGTGATCCGTCCGGCAGAGGTCTCATGACTGCGGCACGGAGGGTCCGGCTGTCAGGGCTCATATGGCTCCTGGTGACGCCGGTGGTGGGTGCCACCAGTGCGGCTTCGGTACCCATCAGCCGAGCAGTGGACTGGGTGGCCACGGGCGTCGAGGTGGTGGGGGTCGCCATTATCGTGCTCGGGGCGATGCTGGCCACCGCCGTCTTCCTGATACGTATCGGAAATTTTGGCGGGGTTTGTTCAGGGTTCTTCGAGACACCCATGGCGTGATCGGGGGCCGCAGGGCGCCGCGACGCGCCTCGGCCGCCGCCGCACCCCCTGCCCGCAAGCGACGCGCGCGGACGGGGGCGGCCGCCAGGACAACACCGACCGCCCGTGACGTCATGTGTCGACAGGTGGCGGCAAGGCGTGAACCAGCCTCGCCGCTCCGGTGGGGGTGGAATGGGGGAGACCGTTCCAGGTCGGAACAGGGTGTTTGCAAATGAAACACGAGGCCAGACGTCAGCGGGCTGTTATCGATCCACGGGAGAGGCGATCTGGCGCGGAGGTTGGCCTCGGGGGTGCTCGGCACCCGGTTGCTCGATCGCCTGGAGAGACCCGGCATACCGCGCTGGCGGCCATGACAGCTTGTTGATGCCCCCGCGATTGCCGTTCCGCGCTCCCCTTGCCGCGCTCCCCACCGCCTCTCGCCACTCCTGCCCTTACGATTGCCGTTGTAGAGTAGCCACGGCTTCATCGCATAGCCCATGGAGCGGCTGGATCTGTTCGTGCCTTCTTGCAGTCCGATGCGCTTGCCCAGCTCTGCGCCGTTAATCTTGTCCGCCTTGTACCGCCTTCGCGCCAGGATCATCTTTATCGGGTTGCCGTTCATTCTGGTGCCCACGAGGTCTTTGTTTTGCAGGCCATGCCGTGCAAGGGACGCGTTGAGTTCGTCCGGCGTAAAGGATGGGCTGGGGCGTTACGGTTGGCCGCCGAGCGCGAACGCGCTGGCACCGAAGGCGCCTCCGGTCTTGAGCGATATTTCCAGAAACTCACGTCTCGTCCACTCGGAATCGTTCACAGCGCATTCAGGCGTGAACCTCGATGGCAGGAAGGCATACCGACCATCGGGGCGGAACCGCACCATGCCGGGGGCATCGGCGGTTGTGAGCCGCCGCACCGCTGTCATCTGGGCCACGCTCGGCCACCCAGTGTTCATGCCCGTTCGGCGTGAAGAACCCTTCGTGCGGCGAGCGGCCCACAGAGGCCATGCCATGGATGCGGTTCGTCATTGTGCCTATGAGCGAGACCGCATGCGAGCCGATCGAGACGACAGTCAGCGGCGGTGACAAAGACGCCGGCACTGTTGACGAGGATGTCGAGGCGCCCGAAGCGTTCGACGACTGCTTTGACCTGCCCCTCAACTGTTACGCCAGGACGGTTTGGAGATTGGCGCAGACATAGGTCTCCCCAAGGAGGGTAAACAGTTCAGTTCCGTCGTGATACTCAACGAGGTACCCTGTATGCGGGTCAATAACGATTTCAACGTGCGGATAGCTTTGCGGCGCACTTGGATGCTCGGCAACGGCTGTGAGGAAGCCTTCCTCATTGACGGATACCTCCTTCAGAGACCAGTGGATAATGAAGAGATCATGGGGTGCGTGAATGTGCTGTAGCGCGATCTCGCCGACTTCAAGATGGCACCACCGTTTGCTGAACGGCATGACGTCGCTCCCGATGTCTCACCTGGATTTGATGGGCGCTTTCCTCCTTCAAAGAGCAAACCACATGCCGCAGGGGCACAGAAACCCGCAACGCGCCTGCACGCGGGCATCAGCGCGTGCTCCGCTGCACACTTCCGCGCCTTCATCCCACCCGAGGGACGGAAGAGCGGGGGCGGGTGACGAAAAATAGTCGACAGGTGTCAGGATGCCGTCATGATGGCTGGCTCGTACCGTCCTCGGGCGGGTGAGGCGCTTGACATCCTGATGGTCTTGCTCCACTATCTTATCGAGAGGGCGCACCTGAGGCTGGTGGAACGGTGCTTCAAGCTGGGGGCTATACCTCATCACCCAACGGTTGATGGTCGCATAACCAATCGAGACACCCCGCTCCCGCACGAGTTCTTCTCTATGACGATAGCTCAGGGAATAGGCCAGAGACCACCGCACGCAGGTCGGGATGACGGTCGCCACGAAGTTGGCGTGCTTGAAATTCGCTATGATTCTACCCCCTCTCATGACTCTGTGTCACACAGAGGGAAATCATACCTCGGCAGACCTGCAAGGGAAAGCGTGCGACACGTCCCCCGCGAATCCCCCGAAGCGACGAGATAGCTATGGAATTCAAAGACTACTACCAGATCCTTGGCGTAGCGCCGGACGCGGACGAGAAGACGATCCGGCAGGCCTTCCGCAAGCTCGCCCGGCAATATCATCCGGATGTGAATCCGGGCGATCAGGCGGCCGAGGAGCAGTTCAAGGCCATTAACGAAGCGAACCAGGTGCTCTCCGATCCCGAGCAGCGCCAGAAGTACGACGCCTTGCGCGCCCAATACCAGGGCTGGCAGCAAAGCGGTGGGCGCCCCCAGGATTTCGACTGGCAGGCCTGGTCCGCCCAGCCCGACGAGGGCGTGTATGTGCGCTACGGTACGGTCGACGACCTGCACGACCTGTTCGGCGGCGAGAGCCCCTTCTCGGACTTCTTTACAACGATCTTCGGGGGGGCGCGCGATGCCGAGCGGACCCCGCGCCCTCGGCGCGGGCGCGATCTCGAAGCTGAGGCTACGGTGACACTGGAGGAAGCGTTCCGCGGGACGACGCGTGCGCTACAGCTCGGCGACCGCCGTCTCGAGGCGAAGATCCCTCGCGGTGCCTACACCGGCTTGCGGCTGCGCTTGGCCGGCCAGGGTGGGCCGGGGTCTCATGGGGGGCCGGCCGGCGATCTCTATCTGCTCATTCGCGTGACGCCGCATGCGGCCTTTGAACGGGATGGTGATGATCTGCATACTGAGGTGCCGGTCGATATCTACACCGCGGCGCTGGGCGGCGAGGTGCGTCTGCCAACCCTGGACGGCACCGTGATGTTGAAGATTCCGCCGCAGACCCAGTCGGGGCGCATCTTGCGGCTGCGGGGCAAGGGTATGCCACGCCTGGGCGATCCCGGCGCACGCGGCGATCTCTATGCGCTTGTCAAGTTAATGCTTCCCGAGCTGCTGAGCGAGCGCGAGCTAGAGGCCTTCCGCGAGCTGGCCGCCGCCCGCAGCAGCGCATAAGTCGACGGCATGGCAGCGTCGGCCGCTGCGCGAGATAGGTGGGGATAGAGGAGGCCGGTTACACTCGTCTTACCCAGGCTGCCTGGGACGTCAGTGAGAGGAGGAGGATCTGATGCACCCCGATGATTCCCCCACAAGCCGCACCCGTGAGACAGCAGGGCATGCCTCTGAAGCCGAGCGCCTTTACCGTCGGCGATTGCGCGAGGTGCTGGGCATCAATGCCCCCGGCGCCGAGGTGATCCTCCGCCTGCGCCGCCAGATGGTCGAGTTGCAGGCCCGCGTGCGGCAACTAGAGGCCGAGCTGGCCCTTCGAGATGCGGGACAGAATGCACGTTTGATGCAGTATCGCGAGATCTGCTTCGAGGCATCCTGGCAGGAGGTGGTTGATCCTGAGGAATGGCCATAAGCACGTCAGGGTATGACTTCAGGATTGACGCCTCTGTCTGACGGCTGCAGGCGAAGCCGGAGGTTTGAAACATGTTGTGGTGACCCCAGTGCACAGGTCGTAACTGACCTGATCGTCGAACGCGGCCTGGTCTCGCTGCGCGGCACAACCTCGAGCGCGGCTGATAAAGTCAAGGCTGAGTAGCTTGCCCGGTCAGTGCGCGGGGTGATCGCCGTCAGACATATCCTGCTAGCGAGTCCGACGCTCGCCGCGCATGTCTCCGCTGTGCTGGCCGAGCCGCTCGGTGTATTCCATGGCAGGCTCACACCGTCCAGCGCAGCCCATGGCACGAAACACCACTAGATGACCAACCAGCGTCGTCCCCCTTCGCTATCTGTAGTACATGACGCTTGCCTCCTTGTCACCTCAGTCCCCCGAACTGGACCGAACGCGATCATCCTGCGCCTTCCACTGCTCCAGCGTCATCACCGGCGGCCTGCACATGCCGCAACCGGTCCAGCCCACGCTCAGGAGGCACGCGAGGAGACAACTACAGGTGATGAGCCTCGCAACGCGCTTCTGCAACTATTGACTCTCTAGCATGGGGTTCCTGTGCCCGTCTCCGCCTGCCTAGCGGAACACCCGAGGAGAATTCCCCTGACTCGGACGTGAGGGGCGTTGTGTCCCCTGCTCCTTTGCCGCGGGCCAGGTAGCCGATCACGCGTGGCCCTCTAGGGGGACCCTTCCGCCACCTTCCTCTTGAGCCTCTGCAGCAACGTATCGTACGAAGCGCTCCGGATGATCTGATCGAACTGCGCTTGGTAGTTCAGGGTCAGGCTCACCCCATCGACGATGACATCGTACACGGCCCACCGCTGGTCCTTGTGAATGAGCCAGTAATCGATCGGGAGCTGCCCACTGGTCTTCTGGTCGACAAGGGTCGTCTGGACCATGGCGCGATCCTGCGTGATGGATTCCCTGCCGTACGTCGCTCGTCGCTCGGACAGAAACCGCAGCACGAGGGTGTTGTATGATCGCTCGAAGAGGGTGCCAAATAGGCTGACAAACTCCGTCCGCTGCTGCGGCGTCAGCCTGTCCCCATAGGGCCCCAACGCGAGCTTGGCCATCTCCTCGAAATCAAACGTGTCGAGGATGATCTGCCGGACGCGTTGCGTCCGCTCCGCCTGTTTGTCGGGACCCTGGAGGCTGGGATCCTGCAGGACCGCGGCCACGGCATTCAGGCTCTCCCGCATGCGGTCCTGAGGTTCTGCGGCCAAGGCCGGTCGCGCAACGCTGAGGAGGAGCAGGACGGCGAACGGCGATCCTCGCTCTATTCGGCCTCGTTCGGAGTGCGCCTCCGCGGATGGCCACATGGCTCCCCGCGATAGCGGTAGAGAATCATGATGCCGCCTTCGACGGCGGGAGCCATGATGAGGGGCAGGACGATCAGGTTGGCTACGTTGAACTTCACCTGCAAAAGCCCCATGAGGCCTAGCGTCCAGAGAGAGCCCACGGCCAGGGGCATGAGCGCGAGGAGGGCTGGCAGCACCGCACGAAACGCGAGGAGGACCAGGAAGATAATGCCGACGAACGCATAGAGCCCAGCCTGCTCATACGCCTCTTTCATGCCGCGGATCAACTCAAAATTCATGACGGGGGTGCCGAGGACATCGGGATCCACCGCTCTGACGTCCGTGACGAATCGGGTCAGCGGTTGAAATTCCCAGACATTTTCCGATGGATAGACGATGATCCGATAGTGGCCGTGCGCACCGATATAGCGCGCGCGGAGCTCCGGCGGGAGGTCCGCGGCCGTCACCGGCTCCGCTTGTAGATTCGCCCTCAGCAGGTCCAGCTGCTCCCTCAGATCCTGCATCAATTCCGCCTGAAACGCCGATAATGCCTGACGGGCTTGGGCATCGCCCATCCGCGCCGTCGTCTCGTCGACCTGCGTCACGAGGCGGCGAACCTCCTGCATCTGCTGACGCGTCGTATCCCCCTGTGACGCCTGCCCGCCGCCGTCGTCCGCCATCTTGAATCCAATCCGCCCGAGCACGGAGCGCAGGGCATTCAGGTCCACAGTCGATTCCCAGCCCCAAGAGCATCGGCATGAAGGCGATGGAAAAGATATTGAGGTGCCCGACGGTGAGGGTCGTCAACCCCAACGACCAGCACACCGCGATGAGCAATGTCCCCAGCGCGAGCAGCGGCCGGGCCACCCCTTTGAACAGGCTAACGTACAGCAGCGTGACCCCTACCACCGCGATCACACTGGCGATCGTGGTATCCCGCTCGGCCGCGACCATCTCGTCGGAATCCAGCATGGCCGCCCCGGTGAGCCCCACGGCGGTCTCCGGATAGGCTTGGTGGATCTCCCGGACGTCGGCTTGAACCCGCTGGACGGCCGTTCTGAATCCACTGACATCCGCAATCGGTGCCTTCGGCCTGACGAAGACGAACAGCAACTGGTGATCATCCGACCACAGGAACCCGTCCTGCGACAAGGCCCCGGCATTCTCCGTGAGCGCCTTGGCCCAGGGCGATTGGTAGCTTCGAGAACCCTGCAGCCACCCATCCATCTGCTGCAGGAGCGCGAGGAGCAGGCTGAGGTCGGGTGGCTGCTCCTGCGGCGTGTCCGCCTGCAAGAAACCCGTGAAGAGATGGCTGAGCAATGACGTGGTCACCTCCTGGTTGACGAGGCCGAACAGGTGTTGCAGCGTGGGGGACGCGGCCAGCTCTTGGAGTAAGGCGTGATGCGCTTCCAGCTGCTGGCGAAGGTCGGTCAGCTGATCAGGGGACAGATAGAGCAGGCCTTTGTGCTTCAGGGCATCCACGTTGATCCGGTAGAAGACCTTTTCAATGTGCGGCTCCGTCTCCCACCGCTGGGCCAGCGCGGTGGCGAACGCCTTGGCCCGCTCAGGATGCTGGCGCTGAATCACGACGACCATGCTGCCGGGCAGATCCTCGAACTCCCGACTGAACGTCGCCTCGAGATGTGTGTAGTGCACCCCGGCGGAGACGAGATCTAGGCGATTGCTGTCGAATGCCAGATGCGTCGCCGTGTAGAGCAGCGCCAAGACTGCCCCCAACACGGCGGCGAGGACCACGCCGACCGGGTGCCGCATCATGAAACCCACAACGCGGCTAGGCATGTGTTGAAATCTGCTTTGTATGGTGCGGACCTTTTCGTCCTCCATCAGTCCCCCGCTTGTGGCTTGTGACCCTTGTCGCGTGAAAGACCGAGCGCCTTGGCCACGCCCTCACCATACGCGGGATCGGCTTTACTAAAATGCTCCAGCTGCCGGTCGATGACGACGCGGGGCACACCCTGCATGGACGCCGCGATATTGCCGAACAAGCGCTGCTGTTCGTCTGCCGGCAACAGCCGGAACAGATTTCCGGGCTGGGTATAGTCTCATTGCCAGTGCGATGATTATAGCGCAAGGCATCGCCGTCAATCTGCAGGGGTGGCTCCAGGTACTGCGGGTCCTCCACCGGCCCGCCGAAGCTTTCGGCTCATAATTGACCGCGCCACCGCCGTTGCCGTCAAAACGCAAGACACCGTCGCGGTGGTACGTGCGCGCTGTGGCTGCGTGTGGACGATTCACGGGCAGGCTCGCGTAGTTGGTGCTGCCAAGACGGTAGCGATGTGCGTCGGCGTAGGCGAAGATGCGAAACTGCAGCATCTTGTCCGGTGAAAAACTGATGCCCGGCACGATGTTCGAGGGCTCAAACGCGGCCTGCTCGACCTCCGCGAAGTAGTTCTCCGGGTTGCGGTTGAGCTCCATGATGCCGACCTCGATGAGCGGGTAATCCTGGTGCGGCCAGACCTTGGTCAGATCGAAGGAGTTGTAGGGCGTCTTCTCGGCGTCATGCTCGGGCATGATTTGAACGCAGAGCCGCCACTGGGGAAAGTCGCCGCGCTCGATGGCGTCGAACAGATCACGCTGATGGCTTTCACGATCGGCGCCGACAATGGTCGCCGCCTCGCGGTCGGTGAGGCAGGCGATGCCCTGCAGGGTCTTGAAGTGGAACTTTACCCAGCAGCGCTCGTTCTTGGCGTTGATGAGGCTATAGGTGTGTGAGCTATAGCCGTTCATCTGCCGGTAGCTCTTGGGCAGTCCACGATCCGAAAACAGGATCGTCACCTGATGCAAGCTTTCGGGAGAGAGGGACCAAAAATCCCACATGGCCGTGGGGCTCCGCAGATTGGTCTGGGGATCGCGCTTCTGCGTGCGAATGAAGTCCGGAAACTTGTAGGGGTCACGCACGAAGAACACCGGGGTATTGTTACCCACCAGGTCCCAGTTGCCTTCCTCAGTGTAGAACTTGACGGCAAAACCACGCACATCACGCTCGGCGTCGGCTGCACCGCGTTCGCCCGCCACGGTCGAAAAGCGAACGAAGCATTTGGTCGTCTTGCCGACGGTCGAGAACACCTTCGCCTTCGAGTCTCTCGTCATGTCATGGGTGATGGTCAGCGTCCCGTAGGCGCCGGACCCTTTGGCGTGGACGACGCGCTCGGGAATGCGCTCACGGTTGAAGTGGGCATGTCGTTCGAAGAGTTGCCAGTCTTGAACCAACAGCGGGCCGTGCGGCCCAGCGGTGAGCGAATTCTGATTATCACCGACCGGAATGCCGGCGTCAGTTGTCAGCGTGTTCTTTGCATGAATGTTGACCTCCATCGTTGGTTAACATCCCATCTGAGCTCCTTACTCACACATTAGGAGGATGTGTATCAGCAGCCTGCTGGGGCAAGTCACATACCAATACGGGCGTCGCCCCTGGGTGTATTGATAGACTCTTGTCAATCAATGGGTTGCATATACAAGGCGATGCCAGTGGGACACTGTGAGCAGCGCCGCGGGGGGGTGGTGACGGAAATAGTTGACAGGCGTCAGCGGGCGGTCATGATGAGGAGGTCATGACTCGTCACACTCAGACCGTCACTTTAGGTTCAGCCAGACAGTCGCCTCGTCTCTATCTTGGAGCTACGTTTGCGTGCTCATAGATACCCTTTGCTGGAAGGACTCCTACAGGCCAAATCGCTGCCATTGGCGCGGCCGTTTTTCGGGAGATTTTTGGCCGCCCACGTGTCATGGCCCAACACAAGGGACGCTGTCGCATGGTGCCAGATACGATACCGCTCGAGCTGACCCTTCCAGCTCCTCCCACAAGAGAGACAGGAGGATGGCATGCTTTGCGAAGTCTCTCTTGCCGATGATGCCCCCTGGAAGCAGCGCTTTCGCGCCCAGACCATCCTAGGAACCCAGATCGCCAGCGCGGCTTGGTCACGGATAATCTGTCAGGCGTGTATCAACCCTGCGCCTGGGAAGTGCCCAGCGGCGAGTTGCGACCACTGACGCACCGGCCTGAAGGTATACGGTTTGGATGGATCTCGCCGGATGGACGCTCCGTGTATTATCATCACGACCAGCGCGGCAACGAACTCGGGCATTTCGTGCGTGTGTCCTCTGAAGGTGGCGCGCCACAGGACGTCACGCCAGCTCTACAGCCCTATCCCACGTTTGGGATGTGCATTAGCCGGGCGGGGCATATGGTCGCGTTCACGCTGGCCGATGCCACGGGCTATCACCTGTGCTGTATCCTGCTGGGAGCGGAGGCCATGCTGGCGGCACCACGGCTAAACGCTCAGGGCAAACACCCCGCCGTCTGCCAAGCGCTATCCTACGGGGGCGACATCGCGGTCATGGTCTCGACCGAACGGACGGGCACCCTGCGGGGTCGCCTGGTGGC
>JBKPCR010000124.1:0-24409 GCA_046727435.1 bacterium
CAGCATCAACACGGCAGTCTTGATCACCAGCAGCCTGACCATGGCGTTTGCGGTGCACAATGCACAGGAGGGACGGCGCCGAGCCCTCATCGTGTTCTTGCTGCTGACGATGATCATCGGAGCGGTGTTTCTGGGCATCAAGGTCACGGAGTACGCGCACAAATATGAGCAGGACCTGGTGCCCGGGATTCGGTTTGCATACGGCGGACCACATCCCGGCCAGGTGCAGCTGTTTTTGATCTTCTACTTCGTTATGACCAGCTTACATGCCTTGCATCTAACGATCGGCATCGGCCTCCTCGGCGTGCTCGCTTTCTTGGCCTGGCGCGGCCATTTCTCGGCCGCATACTATGCGCCGGTGGAGACCAGCGGCCTCTACTGGCATTTCATCGACATCGTGTGGATCTTTCTCTTTCCCCTGCTCTACCTGATCGGTACGCACTAATGATGCAACCTATCGTGCTGCGTCATGTCTATTACTGGGCCTATGGGGCCCTGCTTGCGCTTACGCTTCTCACCGTGGGCGTGGCCTTTCTCGACCTTGGGCCCTTGAATCTCATCCTCGCCCTTGGCATCGCCATCTGTAAGGCCCTGTTGGTGATGCTCTTCTTCATGCATCTGCGTTACAGTAGTCACCTCACCTGGATCGTTGCCGGGGCTGGGGTGATCTGGTTAGCGCACCTCCTGATCTTCACGCTTAGTGACTACTTGACGCGGGGCTGGCTTCCCGTAGGTGGCTGGTGAAGCGGTTTCCGTAACACCAGGGAAAACCTGCCTCGATCCATTCCCCGAGACCGTTAAAATCCAGGGGGCCATGACTCCACAGGGGAGGAGGCCAACGACTCGATGCCTGGACAATAGCTGGCATGTCTGGGGGTTCTATCGCAAATTTCGGTTTTAGGGCTAAAATCCGAAAATTGGCTCTCGGAAATTCAATGTCTTACAGACGCCAAAACTCTCGAAAAGCAACTTTGCGACAGAATCCTCTCTATGCCTATGTGCGTCAGGCGCAGTCGTCCCCCATCGTCGCATGACACTTAATTCTGAAACTGGGCGGATAATTCAGAAAGTGACAACAGGCCATCGCACACCATCTCAACTTGAGAGTTACCTGAGAAGGACCGAGCGTCGGCCGCCACACATAGCGGCAGGAACAGAGTGCGACCCTGAGAGGAAGGCCTGTTGGCAGCGGTCTTGCATTTATATTAGACGATTCGTTTGGCTGTGCCAACCTTTGGGGAAGGAGTAAGACTATGTACGTATCCCGCCTAACGTTTCACACGCAACCTGGGAAAACCCAATTAGTTGAGCACGAACTCCAGCAGCTCATGGCCATGGTCAACGAAGTCGGCGGCTTGCGGCCACGAGTGTTACGCAACCACTTTGCCTCGCTGGGCGCCCCTGATGTGGTCTTCGAGCAGGAGGCCCCCGATCTGGAGACGCTTGAGACCCAAATCAAGCAGGTCGCCGAAAATGCAGCCTTCCAGCAGTGGACTGGCTATATGTCGGGACTGCTGGCACAGTCGCCGAAACGTGAGGTGTATCTCATTGTCAAGTAGAGGAGACTTTGTCCAACCTCGGGCAATCCATAGTTTGAGGGTGCCATTTTTTTAATGATACCGTTGACTCAATCGAGTATCTTAATGTTAAATGCGCTCTGTGTTAAATGTGGTTATGATCGCGGCGTCAAATATTGGCGTACGTATGGTCGGCCACACTACACTCGCAGAGCCTGTGGTTATCAGTTTACGAAGCATACCGCACACGATTCTTAGAAATGTCCTCTACAGGGATTGAGCACAATCGTACACCCAATCGTCATTGGTGAGCACGTTTCAATCGGAATTTCATCGTCGTCTCGAAAAGTATGGAATGGCTCATCTCCCGATGGCACTGTTTGCTGACTTCCATGCCAATAGGGATGATTATCTGTTGCTAAATGCATGACATACTTGACACCCTCCGGGGCACACCTGTGTGCCTCGTTGCTTGCCTGTGGGCTCCGGCGGCATCGGTGATGCTCAGCAGGCGTGGGAGTTCTGTTTTTGAGAGGTGCGTCGATCAAGGATGCGCGTGAAAGGAGGACGTGGCAACGGATGTCCACGGATGCGGATGGTCGTGAACCATAGGAGAGACGATACACCCAGCCTCTATGAAGCCTCGCACGCATAGGAGATGAGCCATGGCAGCGAAGTTATACCAGACATATCTGTGGGGCGCCATAATGGCATGGTGTGTCTTGTTGGGGATCATGCCGAGTCACCTCTGGGCTGAAACACCGATCCAGGCATTACAAGAGACCCTTGACCGATTTCAGAACATTTTGCACGATACAGCGCTGCTGGAGGACAGCAGAAAAGAGCAAGTCCTGGGGACCATTCTGGCTCGATTTGATGTTCGGGAAATGTCTAAGCGCATCCTGGGGTCATACTGGGACCAACATCCTGAACAGCAAGATGCATTTGTTGCAGAGTTTACGGCATTTATGAAAAGGATATTTTTGAAGCAATTTGATCAGATAAAAGCTCTGAAGCTAGCCTGTCGAGAGGAAGAGATACATGGCTCGCTGGCCAAAGTAGTAACGAATCTATCGACAACTGGTGCAGAATTCACTATTAATTTCCGCATGCACAAATACGATTCGGGATGGAAAATCTATGATGTGATGTTGGACAATGGGAGTTTCAGCATCGTCAAAAGCTATCGAACACAACTGCAGTCGATCTTACAATTCGCATCATTTGACCAAATGCTGCACATCATCGGGGGGAAAAAATAATAGTGAGATTCGCCGTGAGCGAAGGCTTGCGGGGATATGGACTTTCCCTAACCGCGCTCCTCATGCTGCGCCAAGTCAGGATGCGGATGTCGTAGCCGGGCCAAATATGTCGTGCGCGGCCGCGTGTTCAGGTCGGTCAGTAGTCCGTAGTTCCGCTGGGTCGCCTTCAGTTTTGAGACCCGGCTGTTCAGGTTGTTGAAATTACCAAATACAATCGCCTCGGTAGGGCACGAGGCCTGGCAGGCAGTGACGAGTTCGCAGTCGCGAATCACTCGATGGTCTTTGTCCCGTTAAAAGCTCGTGCATCGCTCCACGTTTCTAAATAGTGGGTCTCGGGAATGTGACAGTGACACAACTCTGCGGTTTCATCCTCATACAGACCGAGGTGCACGCGCAGCTTCACCTTTGACAGATGCTCGGAGAAGTGTAACTCCGCCGGCGCCTGATAGACCGGATTGCCGCCGAGAATGACGAGGAGGTCCACAAAGCCCGCCTGCATATCTGCCACCAGTTCGCGCAATGACCCCATCTGGTCAACCGACCTCGACTCGACGGGATCGGTATAGAACACCGTGGTGCCAACACTGCCGAGGGCATGATTCATGGCATGAGCTAAAGCGTGCACGAGAGGCGGTTGTTGCTCGCCAGCGATGACCAGGCTGGCTCCCCGTTGCTTTTGAAGATCGCTGACGCGGGTCTGCAGCCACTGTGGGTGAAGCATTGAGGCACCTTGAGCTCCGAGTTCGAGAGCCCTTAACCCACGCGCCATAGCAGACGCAAAATCAGCTACCTCACGGGCACGCAGCATCAGGCGATAGTCAGCCATCGCCCTGGTGATGGAAGGGGTACTCTCCACGGCATACAGACGGTTCATCGCGGTCTGCCCGTCCCGAACTCGGCGCCTGGCAGCGAAGTCATGCGCATAGCGTACGCTGGCTGGTCCACAGGCCAGATAGTCCACATCGAGCGCCAAAATGATCTGGGCCTGGTCGAAGCGATACTGCGCCGTGACGTTTTCTCCGAAGGCACGACGTGCACCGGCATAGACGTAGTTCCGGTTCACTGGTTCATACTGATGCCACTTGGTTTCCGGGTACATGTCAAGGAGAGCCTGGAGCTGACGTGCCATGGTCGGAGAGGTGACGGTCTCGGTCAACACACGCAACCCCTGCCCCTTCCGTAGTCGCTGGGCCTCCAACTGTGAGCTGACGGCCGCGAAGAAGGTGCCCCACGTACTAATTCGCCTAACTAGGATGAACGGCTGATGGCCGCAACGAGCCAAAGCATCGCCCCCAAGAGAATAACGATGCCGAAGATGCTCACTCTAGCAATGGTATTGGTGCTCGGATGAAATATCTGCGCCATAGTCGCACCATGTCCGAGATGTCCAACATCCGACTCTATTATACCCAAAGCTGCCACCCTGCAGAATCCGAAAATTAACTGGGTATACTCAATGTCCCTGGCACTAGGGAAGGATACCTCGGTCCCCTGCGCAAGCATAGCTAACATTTTCTCATTATCTCTTTTCTCACAATGATAGCATCTGGTATCTCATAATGAGAATAGTTGCCCGCGCCTTTCCGCTACCTCTCCGGTCTTAGATAGAGTAGACAAAATCGTGGCTCACCGCCTAAGCCATGCCCTCGCATACAGATTTTGGGGCCATCGCGGAACGCTGTAGGGCTATACGGCTTACGTCGAACAGGTTATCCGTAACAGATTTGACGCGCGACAGGCCATCCGCCTGGGCATATAGTGAACTGGCACATATCTTGCCCTCTCAAGTTGGTGTGATTATTGCGGCAAGAGAGAAGCGCCAGGCAAGACTACAGGGCACGCCTTTCAGGCTGTCGGCCGGCCGGGAAGCAGATGATTTGAGAGGCACCGAGCCCGACATGTGAGACAGAAGCAAGGAGTTTCCGATGCTTTATTACGCGTTGGTACTCCTCATTGTTGGACTAGTTGCTGGTGCTCTCGGCTTGGTTGGAGTGGCGGGCGTGGCCTCGCAGATTGCCTGGATTCTCTTCTTGATCGGAGTAGTCCTGCTGGTGGTACAGCTACTCCATGGGCGCACTCAGCCTGTCGCCTGAGCGCTCTGAAGGGCGGCGGAGAAGCTTGGAAGGATGGAGGGATGACATATATGAACACCAGACAAAAAGGGTCTACGACGGCGGCAGTACGCGCCTTTGCGGTTATCATTGGATTATCGCTGCTAGCGATGGTGATGACTGCCTGCGGCACGTTGGTGGGTGCTGGGGTGGGTGCTGGGAGCGGCGCAGCCATTGGAGCGGCGGCGGGGGACACTAAGAAGGGGGCACTTATCGGTGCCGGGGTTGGAGCCGCAGGCGGCGCCATCTACGATGCGACCCGCTAAGTGGACACATCCTAATAGCCGAGGGTCGTTGGCTTTGCCACGGCCTTCGACTGCCTCCTGTGTCTATTAAGCCGTGATCGTGCAGACTCTACGGGACATCGAATCCTGTCAGTCACCGTCCCACCATCCTTGCAGTATGCAGAAACGGCGGCTCTTCCCCGTCTGCATAACGCTCTGGCATCTGCGCTCGGGATCAGGCTGACCCCTTCGAGGATGGATTGCCTTCCATGGACAATCATTCCTCAACATGATCCCGGCGCAGGGTGCTTATCCGCTTCCGGCGGAACAGGCAGGCTCCATAATTGTCATGTTACGACCAGATCTGACGTGCCTTGGTGACGTCTCTCCACTTTTCGTCCCAAGCCATGCTAGAATAATCTTTCTACATCGACACCACCAAGTCTCAGAGTGGGCGCACCTCAGAGGGCGTAAGATACGGCTGTTCTCAGCTTCATGACGCTTGCCCATGGGAGTAGCCATCGTCTGCATGTCACCGGGAGCCTACGATGTCCACGGATGAGGTCACAGAGAAGGCAAGCTTGACGTCGGAAGATCTGCCGCCCCAGGATGCCGCGATCGCCATCCTGGCGGCGGATCATGCCGTGCTCTCCTGGAATCATCGCGTCGAAAGCTTGACCGGCTATACCCTTGAAGCCTTCAGCAGTCTCGACTTGACAGGGATTTTCGAGCCGGTGGAAATAATGCTCCAGGTCCTCCTCAGGGTGCACGCTGGCGAGTTTCCCGTCAGCGTGCGGTTGCAACTGCGGACGGCCGATGGTCGGCGTCTGCCCGTCGAGGTGCAATGTGCACCTTTGCGGTCGCTCGGCGGCAGCGAGGCACGGCTGGTGCTGGTAATCCGTGAAGCGGCGCCGTTGCAGGCATGGCGACACGACGAGACAAAACTGCCGCTCATGGGGCGACTCGCGGGGGATCTGTCACATGAAATTCGTAATCCGATGAACGCGATCTTCTTGCATGCGGATATCGTTGAAGAGGAGGTACGGCAGCCAACGCCTGGCGATAGCACTCAGGTCATGCAATCGCTGGCGACCATCAAGGCGGAGGTCACACGGCTGCATGCCCTGATACAAGACTATCTCTGCCTGGCGCGGCTGTCGGACATACAGCGTGCGCCGCTAGATCTGCGAGCCCTCCTGGAGGATCTTGTCGATGAGATACACCCACAGTGTGTGGTCCGAGGGGTGACTCTGGTCCTGAGCGGGCTCGATGATCTGGGAGAGGTGGCCTTCCACCAGAGCCTATTCCGGCGTGCGCTGCTTAACATTTTGCAGCTGCTGATCGAAGCTATGCCGCAGGAGACGACCCTAGCTCTATGTTGTGAGCGTACAAGCTGTCAGGTGCAGCTCCATATCCACGATCCCGGAAAGGTGATTCCGCCCGATGTGTGGGCCGCGTTACGGATTTCCCTGCAGGCGAAGACTCCTGAAGTGGCTGACCTTCGGAGGTACGTAGCACAAGAAATCATTACAGCCCATGGAGGGAAAGTGGTGGTTAGTGATGGGGCCAAGGCGGGGATGCTGTGCACCATCGTGCTACCGCTGGGCATGACGGCATAACGATCACCATCCAGCGCCTGAGATCATTCCCCCTGAATGAACTGTGCCGATTATGAGGGCCGACAGCCATGGCACATATCCTCGTTGTCGATGATGAGCACAGCACCCTTGAGGCTTTAAGCGCAATCCTTCGCCGCGAAGGGCATGTGGTGTTTACGGCTGTCTCTGCGCAGGAGGCGCTGGTACAGCTTGAGGAGGGGGAGGAGCTAGACCTCCTGCTCAGCGATGTGAGAATGCCGAAAATGGATGGCCTGGAATTGCTGCGCCACATCAAAGCGCACCAGGCTGAGATCGTGGTGATCATGATGTCTGGACATCAGGATGTCATGGCGGCGGTCGAGGCCATGAAAGCGGGAGCTTTTGATTACCTAGTCAAACCATTCGGTCGGGAAGAGGTCGTGCGCACCATCCAGAAAGCTTTGGCCCATCGCTCTCTGCTCGTGGAAAATCTGGCCCTGAAACGGCAGGTCCGTTACCAGGGTGTGCGTTCGCAAGTCATCGGCTCGAGTCCAGCCTGGCGAAAAGTCGTTGAGATGGTGGAGCAAATCGCCCCATCCAGGGCTACCGTACTCATTGCTGGAGAGAGCGGAACCGGAAAAGAGCTCATCGCTGGACTGATCCATCAGCTAAGCCCGCGCGCCGACCGGCCCTTCGTCACTCTCAATGCGGCCGCCCTCCCCGCCACGCTGTTAGAGGCAGAACTCTTTGGGCATGAGAAAGGAGCCTTTACCGGCGCACAACAGCGTAAGCTGGGGCGCTTTGAACTGGCAGATGGAGGGACGCTATTTCTGGACGAGATCGGCGACATGCCACCGGAGGTCCAAGTCAAGATCCTGCGGGTCCTGCAAGACGGCGCGTTCGAGCGCCTGGGGAGTACACGCACTCTGCAGGTGGATGTACGGGTTGTCGCGGCGACGAATAAAGATTTGATGCAAGAAGTCGAGGCCGGACGCTGGCGTCTCGACCTGTACTATCGACTGAATGTCATCTCCCTGCGCTTACCAGCGCTGCGCGAACGACGTGAGGATATTCCCTTGTTAGCGGCGCATTTTTTGCGTAAATACGCCGCGCAAAACAACAAGCAGGTGAGCGGTATCCAGCAGCAAGTGCTACAATCCCTGCAATCCGCCGACTGGCCGGGAAATGTGCGTGAGCTGGAGAACGTCATCGAGCGGGCAGTGGTGTTGGCCAAAGACCCCATCATTGGCATCGCCGAATTGCCGGGCCATATTCAGGAAAAGGAACTTGCGCCTGCACCAGGCGATCATTTCGCCCTGCCCTGTAATGCTACCCTCGCTGAGATCGAGCGCGAGGCGATTGTGCAAGCACTGCAGCACAGCGGAGGTAATCGTCAGGCCACCGCTCGGTCGTTGAATATTGGCCTGGCCACTTTGTACCGTAAGCTTAAGGAATACCGGCTTCAGTAGGTCAGCTTCTCCCGCCGGCATACCTCTGTGGACCACATAACGCAGCATGTCGTGCTCGGCCCTGCAGGCACCTGTGTGGCTTTTTAGCGAGAGGATTACGTTCGGCCTCGCCCATGGCGGTATCGGCTCTTGGGCGTCGGGGTCGCTGTTGGCGTCTGTTTCCCATCATTTCGCTGGTACAGCCGCAAGGATCGCTGATGTCGTTTGAGGAGTCGACGAGTGGCCACTAAGCTGTGGTGCAGATGCCACAGACTCGAAGTGGCCTCCTCCAACGTCCGTACCTGAGCGGTGACCTTGTCTTCATAGGCCAGCGTGTCCAGGATCTCGATTTGCTCCCATAGCCCGCGCAGCCGCTCCATCATGTTTTGGCCCCATTCGAAGAGCAAACGTTGGCCGCTAGCTTCCGCCTGAATCATGGCTGCTGCCGTGAGTTCCACCATAACCGGTTGCAGATGGTCGCCTTGCATCGTCGTCTCCTCTCAGTAGTCACAGCGCCCCGCAAAGGGTGGGCACAAGGGGAGAAGTGCACACCGCGCTCCCAGCACCCGACAAGAGAACTTGGCTGCGATTACCCCGCTGGATCAGTAGCGCAAACGGCATGCCAGCGGCAGCGCTGCGATCGAAGAGTCTCTCGGGCGCAGTGGCTAGACCGATCAGCGCGCGGAGGTTGGGAGCTTACATCGAGCTAAATGTATTTCAGTTTGAGAGATTGCTTCGAAACGCCCTCTCAATTTGGAAGGGAATGTGACGTCCGCGGTCAAGGCACGTTGGGCGGGGCAACCGTTGCGCCTAGTCTTGGCGCGCCGCCTCCATGTTCGGCATGGTCAGGATCACAGTTCAGACTCCTCGCGAGGCGGCTAAGCGGTTGGAGCATCTCTCGGCTGTGGGCCAGTGTTGCGGTCGCAGTGCCTCCCTCATGACTATCTCGCCATCCCCGAGGAGTGGTTGCAGCAGGACTTGGTAGAAGGCTTTTGCGATGGACGGAGCTATCTGTGTTCCCTCATGTCGAGAGGCCGGGATGGAGCTGTCCGTGACTTCACTTATAGTCTCTGCTCCTGGATGGCGGTGAGCGCCTGTTGTACGCACGCTTCAATACTTTCAGTTGTGTCCAGGCGCACCCAACAAATTTCCTCGTCGGTTTGCATCGGTTCATAATCGCGCCGAAATGGGCTCAAGATTTCCTCGCGTGCATCGGATATTGACGCGGATGAGCGCGCACGTTCTCGCAGCCGTGCCCGCAGCGCCGCTTCGGGCGCCCAGCACTCAAGCACACAGCACTGCGCCTTCATCTCCTGTGCTAAGGATGCCATGCGTTGACGTTCAGCCCGTTTAGCAAAGGAGGCATCGAGGATCACCGAATCTTCCCGATTCAGGGTCTGGCGCGCCAGGTCGGCGAGCGCGTCATAGGTGCGCCGGGTCGTGGCAGCACTATATAATCCCGTGCCGTATGCCGCCTGCTGGGAAGTCTCGGGCGTAACCCCGGCCAGTTCTTTGCGCACGCGATCTGAGCTGAACAGGGCCAGGTCTAAAGCCGTGGCGATGCCATCTGCCACAGTACTTTTGCCGCTGGCGATGAGCCCCATCATGAGCAGCAATAATGGACGTGTGAGGCGCTCCGCATAGTGGGCCGCGAGCAAAAAATAGGACTCTGCCCGATGCTGCAGCTGTAAGCGCAGTTCGGGAGGTAGAGATGCGTGGAGACGAATGCTCGTCACCTTGCCACGGACATAAGCACGGTAACAACGGTAGAAATCTAGCAAGCGATACATCGAGACATCCCTGGAGTGCCGGACGTAGGCGCGCACGAACTGGTGTGCCATTGCCGGAGCTCCCAGACGTTCCAGGTCGACCGCAAGAAAGGCTACTTCGGAGCTGACGTCGATGAAGCGAAAGCGTTGATTGAATTCGATGCAGTCGATAATCTGCACCTGTCGCGGTTCAAAATAAATATGCTCGGCGCGAAGGTCCCCATGGCAATCGCGGATCCGTTCTTCTTGAACGCGTTGGACAAACCAGGCAGCACGGCGGGTAGTGAAAGCGGTCACCGCTTGCTGGATCTGCATGTAGGTCTGTTCGGACAGAGTATGGCCGATATCGTCCGCCGTCTGAGCAAAGTTCTCCTCCCAGTCAACCCTAACCTGCTCCAGGGTGCCGTAGGACTCGCAGGACGCGGGCAGGGGATGATCGGCGTGGAAGGTTGACAGCCGCCGAGCTACGTCCTCTATAGTCTCCTCTGTGACCGCATCCCGGTGCAGGAGAGCCTCCAGAGAACGCTCGGTGGGCAGACGGCGCATTTTGACAGCGTATTCGACGACTGGGCCGTGGTCGTCGAAGGTGTAGTGCTGATCGTCCTGGTGAAGCGCCGCCACCTCCAGATATACCCCGGAGCTCAAGCGACGGTTCAGGGTGAGCTCTTGCTCGCAGTAGAAACGGCGCTGGTCCAGGGTCGAGAAATCGAGAAATCCCAAGTCAACGGGTTTCTTGATTTTGTAGACGTACCGATCTGTCAAGAAAACCAGCGAGATGTGCGTCTCGCGGACCTCGACGGTCGTGGTAGGTTCGGGATAGACAGCCGGATCCTGCAGGACCTCGCGTAAGACTGCGATATCCATCAGAGTCTCCTTGAGGCGTCAAAACGCGTAGCCAAAGGCGTTCCGCTGGCACTGGCCTAGCCTCTGGAAATCAATGAGGTCATACTCAGGGCCCATTTCATGTTCAACCTGCAAATAGCAGCCGTTGAAGGCAGGGTTAAAGGAATTGTGAGAACTCTCAACACGCGGGGGTTACATACGACACTCCGTGAAGCAAAGCGGGGTGAAAAACCTGCGCGAACGTCTCATGTTTCCATCTCATACACCATTGTCTTATCGATATATCAGCCGTATATCTCGATAAGACATACTCCCATGGCAGAGAGTAGTCAATGTGTCTTACCACCAAAAATTTCGCGCTTACTGCCGGGAAGCCACTACCCACTGTTCCCAAAGGCCAAGCCGGAAGCGGCACACCTCCAGGCGATGGCTCCCTTGATGTCAGTCCTGAAAGCAGGGGCCGTGGCACACCCCAGAACGACGGCGAACAAGCCGACGTTCTGCATAGAATATATGAGGTGCTGATCGCAGCCGCTGAGGCCATGGGGGATGACGGATGCCAGCCTCACGGGCCTGGTCTGCGACGCTCGGTGTCACTCTCGACCCGATTCCTCGAGCGTAATGGCGCGCTCCCCTGGACTCGACCCCACGGTCCCCTCTCTCGGCCCAGTTGCTGGCAAGGGTGTTGCTTGCACTATGACAAAATTCCCCACCGCTAACTCATCGATGAGGATGAGCTGATCCGCACGCTTCAGCCAGGTCCCCGATAGAATGGCCAAAGAGACCTCCTGCCCCCCCGGCTGGGCCAGGACGACGGAGCCTTCACACGTGCCAGGCTGCATGCCACAACGATCGATCTTGATAGACTTGATTTGCCCCCGATACTGCTTGACCGGTGCCTGCCGTGGTTCGCCCGCACTTCCCCATGACACCCAGCCCCCGAAAAGCACCGTACAGAGTAGGACCACTACAATCGTGTTGACGCGTCGCATAACGATACCTCCTCCACAAACCTGACCTCCTGCTCGACCCCCGAACGGACAATTGGGGCCAAGGGCCTTTCACCCTATATGTTTCACGCCTGCACAGGCGTGCCGTCGGCCACCGCATCGATGTTCACATGAGATCTCCCTCCGTGTCCGGGTGCACTCCTGAAGACAGCACGCCCATGGGGAGCATCCCAGATAAATGGAGCAACAGGCGTGCCAGAGCAGGACGGCGCGAGGTCAAGGGCTAAGGGGGAATCGGCGCATGAGCCCCATGTCTCTCCCCAGTGGTATCCACATGCGGCCGACGGATCTCGGCGCCCGGCAGGGCATGTACCGGCGAGTCACGGCAGCGACGCATGAACGCCATGCGTCTGTACTAGCGATCCATTTCATAATGAGAGTTTCCCCTGTTCATCTCTCAATGTGAGCCAGAGGCTGAGCCACTCGGCCCATGCAGGAACTCAGTACGGGGTCGGCGCCAGCTCCGGCCTCAACGAAGCAGCCGGGTGTACAGCCGTCCCAAGTGGACCTGTGCGAATGCCGCGGTTCCCCCACCTGACGTCATGGCATCATTATTGGCATTACGAACAGCAGCGCCGTCATGGCAGGAGAAGTTCGGCCAGCAGATTCACCGCGTGCAGCAAGTTGCAGAGGAAGAGGATAACAAGACGACCCACCATGCTAATGTAGAAGCAAAACACCATGGCTGGAAGACAGAAGTATCACCCATGGGGCGGGAGGCGAGTGTGATGCGTTATCATCCATTTCGGATCTTCCTTTTCGCAGACACATTGGGACCGACTACCCCAGGAAATGCTGCCCTGGAGGGCACGCTTCAACACATTACGGGCGAACTAGTGCCCATGCCAACTCTGATGATGCCACTCTTGCCCTGCTGGACCAAAACCTGGACCTCTTCACCCCTGACGGGATGCCGCCGCGTCCGTCGCACCGAGCGGAAGATGCCAGGTACTATTTGCTACGTGCTCTCACGGCATGGGCAGCCGCGTCGCCAGCTCATCGCCCACGCCGGGGAGGGTTTCAATATCGACGGTGATCGGGGCAAGCTTGATCCGAACTCCCATGGGGTCAAGGGTGATCATTGCGAGCGCGAGGCGCACCACGTCCGTCGTGCGGCCCGGATCGCGCAGGGTCGCTGGCGCGGTGAACACCTGCTCCATGACTGGGATCCTGCCCCCGGTATGGTGGGTGGCTGTGCCGTTGAGCACGCCGGTCAGGCGGAGATGGCCCGCGGCATCCAGGGTGCAGGCGACGATCCTGAGTGTGCCGACGAAGTCCCCCCTCGGCAGGACCGCCCCATGGACGGGTACGGGGTCCAGCCCCTCGTCGTTCGGCGGCGTGGCCGCGTGTAATGGCACCAGCGTTGCCACACCCACCACCACGATCAGCCCAGATAGGATGCGTCGAGTGGTCATGATATGTTCCTCCAGGTCTGGGTTCACTCCGTAGAAGATCCCTCCCCTGAGGGGGCTGTCTACTGACCTCACCGCAGCAATCAACGTGCCAGACCATGACAGAGCGACGGGCGGGCGTATGAGAGGTCGCCGCCCATCCGTCCCAATCGACGCGACGATGCTGGCAGTGTGCGGCAGCAAAGATCGGCGGCCGGGCGGTGTTATGTGGGGGCACCACGGCTGTGATGCCTCAATGCGGGGCTGAACGCCATCGCATGCCAGACATGGCGAGGAATGGCCACGGCCTAGAAGTGGGCCCACGTTCCTGCATATCTTTGCCATACCCATGATCACACGGCCGCACCGGACTCCATCAGGCTGGTCATCCTGGTGTGGCGGCTTGAAGGATTTTTCCCACCATGCTCGTCTGCACGAGCGGGCGCTTCTCCCCTGGCTGGACCATCACGACGGCACAGGGGGCGTGGCGGCTGACCGCCGTGGCCGTCCCGCCCACGAGGTTATCGAGAAAGCGGCCTTTGCTATGCGCGCCAATGACCAAGAGGTCGACCCCGAGTGCCTCGGCGGTGGCAACGATCAGCTGGCGTGGATCACCTACCTTTAATAGCCGCATGATGGGGGGCTCGTGGATCGGCACACCAGTCAGGAAGGCCGTCATCTTCGTCGCCATTAGCTCGTCCATCCGGAGCACCTCGGTGTCCCGATAGCGGGCCAACTCCACGGAAGAAAGGCTTAGCGACTCAGGCTTCTCGTCGTCGTAGTCATACACACTCAGGACCGACAGCTGCGCTCCAGACCCGTTGGCCAGGGCGACCGCGGCCTCACGGGCCGCCACGGCATGTGGGCTGAACTCGTCCCATTGTGGGGGGATTAACCGGGCTACTCAAGGGGGAGGCGTTTCAGGAGATTGCGTAGACAGATGAAAGGCACTGGCAGCAACGCAGGGAGGGTCAGCAGTTGGGCCGCACCAGGCACCGGGAGCGACAACGCAGCACCGGCAGGGCCGGACGTTCGGAGGCGGGGAAGAGACTAGCCATCCGCTTGTTCATCGACGAGCTCCTTCTCTGTCATAGCCTCTGCCATCGCGGGCATCAGCCACACAGACATGGAAGCATCTTCGTAATGTAGGGCAGTAAGCAGGGGACGTCAACCGGTCTAGGCATTGTATGCCGCCCATACTGATACGAGTTGTATCGGGATTACTTATGAGATAACGTCTCATCAAGCTTGTAGATTCCACCATGCTGGAGGTTCGAAAACTGATACGAGCCAGTGACCATAAAGTTTCCAAATCTATCGAATATTTTGGCAAGAATTATTATGGATCGCATTACGGCTTCCAGCTCCATACTGTTATTAATCTGCAGGGAAATCTATGCGGTATTGTGCTTACTCTCACAAAATATTCATGATCCGAAACAAAAGAAAAAACTCCTGGCATTAGTGTGTGCGCTCTCAGAACATCCACACATGCAAAGTGGCTCACAACCAGGGAGGTCAGCCGTCCATAAACGGAACTGGGACGCAGCGACAGCCAGTGCCACCTCTGCTCAGCCCTGGGTTGTCAGACGCCCCAGCAGTTTGAATGGAGATAGCATACCAGCCATGGTGCTCAGCCCTGGCTAACTGGGCGCCAGGTTTCGGCTCAGGCCATCTAATCCTTGGCGCATCGGAAACCTTCCTCCCAGGAGGACTCCACGTCGCAAATGCCCGCAGTGATGGGAGCACCGTCAAATTCTCGAACCGGTGTCGTGCTCTCAGATTGAGAGAGAGTTATTCCACGATCAGGTTTTACCTCTCAACTTGAGAGGTGTCAAGAGGCTGCTCGCACCTGGCTGCCTCGCCCTGTTATGGCTACGACGACGCCTGCAGGCGGAGTCATCCGAAGTATGTGAGGCAAGCCTCAGGGCGCTGAGCACCTAGGGATAGATGCATGGCAAGATGCGCGGCTCACCCGGCGAATCGAGACTATGGCATGCCGATTGCTCTTCAACAAGGATGGGCGCCCTTAGAAGGAGAGCATCTCTCCCCTACTCGCGACGATCTGATGGAATTTCCCCCAAGTAATTGTTTCACCCGAGTGTGGGAACGGGAAGGTGGGACCAAAATCCACCTCACGAAGGGAGGTACAGCATGAGGAAGCTTATCATTGTCGCTAGCGTGCTCTCTCTTGTCAGCTTCCTGCTTATCCCAGGAGGCTTTGCCCAGACTGAAACATCCCCTGGGACCAGTAGAGAGCCCACCCCAGACCGTCCGTCCGAGACGACTCCGTCAACGCTCCCCAGCGAGAAAGCCGGCCCAAAGCCCTCAGCAATGCTGGGTACCTCAAAAGCGTTGTACACCAGTGACCTCATCGGGGCGACTGTGAAAAACCCGGAAGGAGAAAGTCTGGGATCGATCCAAGAATTGGTGCTCGATCCCCAGGACGCGAAGATTAAGAACGTCGTCGTATCGATGGGAGGTCTGCTAGGGATTGGTGCTAAGTCGGTGGCAATTCCCTGGCAGGAAGTAACCCCACAGTCGGATGGTAAGGCGGTGGTCGTCGCAATGGGGAAAGAGGAACTCCAAAGCGCCCCTGAATGGAAGAAGCCTGTAGAAGAGACTATACCGCCTGGGCGAGAACCCGCCACTGCGCCAATGGCACCACGGCAGGGAGCACGGTAAACGCAAGTCCATTACGCCACTATGTGCGCGGAGGACGCTGCCGCTCCTCCGCGCGGCGGCAACCTGCTTCATTCCCCTGTTGGCCGTTCACCGAGCTTGTCCCACGCTGCCGGAGAGATGCTGTCAAGAGGATCGGGAGGCTGGCGGCCAGCAACCAAAATGCCCTGGGCGAAGAAGCGAGGATGCCTCTGAGGGCTGCTCAACCCCCTAAAGTTGGGTTCTGAAGCAATATAGTTAGGAAACGGTGGCAGCCTCAATTCAACTAGTTCCCATGGCCTTGCTATTTCCCCCTACTGGACGAACCCTACATTCCCCGTGCAAGACCAAGGTGCTGGGTTGAGTAGCATAAACTCCAGCCAGGTCATCGAGTCCCTCCTCACTCGATCGAGGCAAAGCAAAACCGGGCGGCACGATAATGCGTGAGTGCCGAGGCTTGGTGAGGCAGGAGGTGTATGATGTATCAAAATATTCTTTTGGCCGTTGCCCTCCAGCAAGATGATGGAATCAGCGAGCACGCACTGGCTGCCCGCAAGGTGGCGCTTTCCATCGCTAGGGGAAGTGAAGCCAAGTTAACGGTGCTAATCGTCTACGACTACGACTCACTGGACCTGTCGCTGAGTCTGCCCGCAGAAGATCTCAGCCGTTATCGGGACACCCAGAGAGCTCGCATCGATGAGATGATGGAGCAGAAGATGAAAACTTTCCTGTCCATAGGAGAGGCCGTGGAGGTTCCGATTACCCAAGTACTGAAGGTCGGCGAGCCACGCACGCTGATCATTAGCACTGCCGAGAAGCTGGGGGTGGATTTGCTGGTCATTGGGGCCCACAGTAAACGGGGTATCGTGGATGCATTGTTAGGAGGGACGGCAGCCTACCTTAGTCGCCACGCCCCTTGCCCGGTGGTCACGGTGCAGCCAAGGGAGGAAGGTCATTTGGCCGGCCAAAACACCTAATGGAGGTTGACCTCGAGGACATATTGCACGCCGCCAGGGAGCACGACGTGGCCCTGGAGATTGACTCCAGCCATAGCAGATCGAGCTTTGTGATATGCCCCTACATCGGGCACGCGAACTAAGCGTGAAGAGCCTCATCAATCGCAACACGCATAGCGTTGAACCGCTTCGCTTCACGCGGTACGGCGCTACCGATGGGCGGATCGAGGAGCCACATGTCTTGAACACTCTGCAATGGGCTCCCCTCCACCCTGTTGCCGAGCAGCGGCAGAAAGTGCCTGTAAGGACCAGGTCTCAGCGGCTTGCCATGAGCTGCCGATCCGGGTCACCCTGAGCAGTGCGCGGCACTTGAAAGCGCAACCCCTGCAAATACTCAGTGGGTCTCTTCTCCTGCATGACCTCCGCATAGAACTGCCTCGCCTGCGCGACGCTCCTTATCCCCGTCACGATGTCGTGGGCGAGGTTGAGCGCTAGGAAGTTCGCCTCCTCCATATCGCAGCGAGCTGCCAATTCGCCCTTCGTGCGCTCGGCGATGACACTCCCGTCATACGCGGCCAGCTCATCGAATTTGTCAGGCGGCACAGGGTAGTCGATGACCTGTAATAGCATATCCATGTGCGGCTTGGGGAAATTATGCGGGATCTCCTCGTTGACCACCTCAGTGCGTTTCCATGGGCCGGTGTGGTGCCAGATAAGTCGTATCGGAGTAGCTTCCTCGGGGAGGCCATACTTGGCGAGCATTGCGCGCGCCACCTCCTGGGGCTTGCTCTTCCAGCCAGCGATCATCTGCTCTACGGTCACCTTATACAACGGCGTAGACTCTGCGGGCCGCGCCGCCTGGCCGATTGCGGAACCACCTAAGGCGATGAAGGTGACCCCGCCAGCGATCAAGAGATCGCGGCGTGTGCCCGAATGGCTGCCTTGCTTTGCGTCGGACATTTTCTTCCTCCTTTGCTTTGGCAATGCCTCTCACGCATCCAAAGCTCCCTCGCCTCCCTTACTCCTACGTGCTTTTTTATTACGGTTTCCAGAAAAATCGTCGACCCTCACATCTGTTCTGACAGACGCGACAAAGCGCCGACTTCGTCCTATAGCCTGAGGTGAGCCTATGGTGTGACGGGCTCAATGAGTCCATCAGGGCGCACACTGCTGCTAGTTCAATGCAGGCTATATCTGCTGTCAGGCTTTAGCGGGCGGCCTCCGATTGCAGATCGAGGGCAGATACCTAGCGGGAGTAGATGGCCGGGAAGGCAGCCGCCCTGGAGCGTTCATAGCGATCGGCCCATTGCGTGCAGCTGTAGATGTTTTGTGGCGCCATCGTGTAGCTTGATTTTGGTTCGTGACGAACCGACGAGGCTTGACAGTACCCAAGTATGTCAGCCAATGTGCTTTTAGTAGGTGCACCACCAAGGCGATAACCAAGTCATCCTCGTCCGCTCCCACTTCAGCGTTGATGGCGGCAATCAAGTCATATAAAGTCGTGCGGATAATCAGAGAATGTGGCCACTTCCCCTTCAAGACCAGAACAGATTGCGCTGAGACATTCATGATGTGGGCTCCACCTCTGCAAGAGAAATAACGTCAGCTGCTACACCTGAAACGATCTCTGACCCGGCGCAGTTTCCGACTACTGCGCTACTTTGAAAACTGAGTAGTGTGGACATCTCGCGTGGCCTCGTGCCAAGGCCCCGGTCATCGAACGCGCTGGTGACATGCCCCAATACGCGGACGAATTCGCCACTAGCGGTAATCTCTACGTACCCATAGACACAGCAAGAGCACGTCCCAGCGGGATCCAGCTTATCCAGCGGCAGCCAGAGCCAACGGACACGGCGAGGCAGTCCAGGCGGACGTCAAGGAAGATCTTCGCCACGGCTAAGCAATCGATGCGATCATAGTGGGGACGGCAGAGTGTTAACATCGTTTCTCCTTCTCCTCATACACTTCCTTCACCCCACCTGCATTTTCCAGCGATAATGAAAACCAGCAAGGCTCATGCCGTATATCATGCCGTATATGAGGAAAAGCGAATTCGTGCATTGCCGCTACGGGCCCGTTGACTGCTTCTGGATTGGTACCATGCACACCAGCGCATCGTTGCCATCCTCCTGAGTGCTGGCCCTCCTCACCCCTGAGGCGCTCTCTACGAGTGCTGCTACGAACGGTCGAGGGTGAGAAGCCTCTAGCCACTCACCCTGAGACAGGTCCATGATCGATCCTATCAAAATGAGAGGAAAGCGCGAGTACACCTGCGGCCCTGACGCCACGTGCCTCATGTAGTGGTACCGTGCTAAGACATGCATCATTCGATCGTACCATTTCCGGCGCTGCCAGACTCCCCATGCCTCTTCGCGGATACGCATGCACAGGCGTGCGCGTCAGGAAAGTAATGAGGCTCCGAGGTAGTCTCTCCTGCTGAGAGGTTGGCCACCTCAGAGCCCTCTTCCATGCTCCCAGAACAGGAGAGACAGCGTCTGCACCCGAGCCCCTATCGATTGGGAGGCGCATCGCTAATGCCAGCCAGGGGGGAATGCGGCTCCTGTTCGCTAGCCAGATCGCCAATCGATATGATGCCGACTGGCTGACCATCCTCGACAACTGGCAAACGACGGATGGCTTTGTCGCGCATCAGCCGCACCGCTTCAGGGACGGTGTCTGAGGGCGAGACCGTCGTCAGCTCTCGGCTGCAAACCTCCTCGAGCCTAGTAGTCGCTGGGTAGTTCCCATTGGCAATAGCGCGAACGACGATATCGCGGTCTGTTACGATCCCATATATTCGACCGTTATCGGCGACGATAACGGCCCCAACATTGAAGTCACGCATGGCGATCGCGGCATCAACTAAGGTCGACGCCGCCGACAACGTAACAGGGTGAGGGGTCATGAGGTCGCGAATATGCTTGGCCATACCATCCTCTCTTCCTGAGGTTGAGGGGCACGTGCCCCAGTGGTCGCCTGATTCGGTATCGCGTTTCTCTAGAAAGGCTAGAGATAACCGATGGTGTATTCCTCATTCGGAGTCGACGAGGTATTGAGATACTCCAGGCATGGCTTACACAGCCGATTAAATGGACCCTCCGAACGAAATGGTCGGTCGCACCGTAGACAGTCCCGCTGCGTGAACTGGCTGTTTTTCGAGGATGACTTTGGGCTTGTTGGGGCGCTCTGCGCCATCTCTCTATCCTTTCTCTTGATGAGCTCATTAGGACATGCTCGGACGCGCCCGCATGCCAACACGGTCAAATGCCCTGCCGCCGGGGCGACTTTGACGGGTGTTTCCAAGGCTTGACGGTTTCCACCGAAACATCGCCGAGTCACCTCACCAGCCCACCCACTGGGCTGCCGATGTTCAGTCCAGCTGGCGCAGTCCTGACCACTACGAGATCAGCTGTAAAGCCCGCACGGTAATCAACAAACCGCTGCCATCATCAAGGCATCACGGGCGCTATCATCGATGTCTCACCCACACCAAGGTGGCCACCGTTGACTAGCGCCGCTGCCGCCTGAGACGCCGCGACTGTCCAACCTGGCGCGCCTCATAATGGCATAGTGGGCATGCTTTCCTATTGTCGTGCTGATCTAGCTGTACATGGCAGTTTGGACAGAACTCCTCGTCGGTTGCAACGCCGGGTCCACTAATGCTGAGAAAGCGCATCACACGCTCCTTGCTTGCCGCTCACGCGAGCTGCAAAGCGAATAGTTGGCCGTGAGCCAGCGCATAGCGTTGGCTCACGAGGACAAACTGGATGGTATTCTACGGCCGACGTTCTACCGATTGGCTGGGGCGGCGCTGATATACCCTAAAGCTGATCGGGGGTCCTGGGAGACGGCCAGATCCCCGATTGACACAATGCCCACGGGCTTGCCGCCCTCAATCACCGGCAGACGACGGATGGCTTTCTCTCGCATGAGACGCACGGCATCTTCCACGTTGTCGGTCGGGGACATGGTGGTAAGCTCTTGGCTGCAGATATCTGCCAACTTCGTGGTGGTAAGGTTGCGCCCTTCAGCGACGGCGCGTACCACGATGTCACGGTCTGTAAGGATGCCGCAGGTCTGCTTGCCATCCAGGACAATAATGTCGCCGATGTTTGCATCGCGCATAGCACGCGCGGCTTCGGCCACCGAAGACGTCATTGGCAGCGTAACTGGGTTGGAAGTCATAACACTGCGAATGTCTTGTGCCATTTTTCTCCTCCTCCCTCGCATTATCATGCAACCGCTCGCGCGGAATTGTCCCGCCGGTTGACCCTCCTTCCAATACTGCGATGGTGACACTGCTAGCGTTAGCAAGAGCCATGCCGATGGTAATTGCCTCGTGGTCTCTCATGGTGTGAAAGTGTGAAAGAAGGTGACGTGGCGGGGTCGCAAAAGGCTATCAAAATGACATAGAAGCAGCGATGCGGTGTCTTGCCATGGCGGTGCCATGTCCTGCCCGCGCTCTTCTCAAAACGAAAGGCACAAGTAGGCAGGCGGCTCATTTCGAGACTAGGATCGGTGTTCGCATCCGGTGCGTATGGCTCATGACGGGAGATGCTGGAGACGGGAACTCGCAACCCGCTGGGGCTACCGAGCATGGGAATGCGTTAAACAGCAGCTGAGAGACCCTGGCACTCTTCTTGCCAGTACATTGGGTGCCTATCGAGAATGTGAATCCCCCTGCGGTCGGTAGAGACCAACGGCACAGGCCTTCGATGGGTAGAAGGGTTCGTAATTAAGTAGGAACACTCGTTAGTCTATCGTCTGTTGACATGATGGGACGACCCCATCCTTTAGATGGCTGGGCGGATTCTCGTACAGTCAGGGTCTGCGGCCAGAGGTCACGATGATGATGAAGCGAACCTTGTTTGTCATAGGGCTGTCTGCCATGCTGGCTATGCCTTTGCTGGCGAATGGACAGATGGCGCCATCAACACCTGGGACGGGGAGTGGGCCGGGAGCCGGTGGGAGCGGCTCTGGCACTCGAATGGGGCAAGAGGAGCGGCGCGGCCAAACGGACGTGCAGCCGGGAGATGTCCGGCAGGCGCAAGAGCGCTTGAAAGAGGCTGGATTTAATCCTGGTCCCGCGGATGGGCAACTTGGCGCACAGACCAAGGAAGCCATTAAGGAATATCAGAAGGCTCAAGGACTACCTCAGACGGGGCAACTCGATGAGCCTACGCGAGACCTCCTGATGGTGCAGAGACCCAAGGATGCACCTGCAGAGATGCAGGCACCCCGTGGATCTACACGAGAAGAGACAAGACCTGGGGAATCTATGCCAGGTGCTCGTACCCCTAGTGAACCTGGCGCCGGTTCAAGGCTCCCAGGGAGCTCCAGCCCTGGCCGGTAGCGGGAAACTCTGAGGCAATAGCGCACGCATCACTGCGCTTTGAATGCTTCATCGAGTGAGTGGGGGGCGGCCGTCCTTGACATGTACCCTGCAAGGATGGCCGCCTTTGGGGCTATAGAAAGGTGGGATACTCGATGGATCAAGAAGAAATTCAGATCATAAAAAACATTAATGAAACCCGAATCGCCATGGATGAAAAGATTGGGATGATTGCCAATCGAGTTCATACTACAATAATAGGACCAAAAATAGTTGCAGACAGTCTCATAGAAAATTTGACTCATGCTAAGGTAATAATGCAAGAGCAAGCAGCGGTAATCGATAATGGTGATAATCCTATTCAGCATGCGGTTACTGAAACGATCGAACGAGTCAAAACCATCCTATATCTTATTGAACGGGTGAATCAAGACCCATGGATTATGATGGGGAGTGCGCTTTTAGTCGGGTATATCATAGGAAGCCTAAATCGTGGAAATTTGTTGGCTATCCGCCACGCTCATTCAGACAACATAAAGGTAGAGAGGAGCCTTATCAATGACTAAGACGCAACCTCCGGCGCAATCGATTCCTGTGCAGATTCACCAGAGCGATGACCATATCGTACTTGCCGCACCGATGCCTGGGTTAGAACCTCAAGATATCTCTATCGTCATTGCGGGTAATAAAATCACGATTCATGGCAGTTATCGGGGCTCGCGCCAGGAGAAAGAGGATACCCTGGTCGCCGAATGGACAGTTGGCCCTTACACACGTGAGGTCGTCCTGCCGCAGCCGGTGAATGGTCCTCTCACGAATGCGACTTATGGTAATGGCGTATTGGTGCTGGCTATGCCGAAGGCGCAAGAGGAGAGCGATGACGGTCACGCAGAGTTCCAGATCGAGGTCGTCCAAGCAACTTTAGGCCAGCGTATCGGCCATACTGGTAGCGAGTTACGACCGACGACGACTGAGGAGCATCGCCGCCGTATGGAGGCAGCCAATGAGAGGTAGAAGAGGCAGTGAGCATGGGTCTCATAGACGGAACGTTAGAGAGCCCGAGGTGGGGGGACCAGCGGTAGTGGCATAGGCGGTCACGGTGCTTGATAGCAATCGACGGTCCTTGGAGGGTGTCATGATAGGCCAGATCGGCCTATACGCCTGGGGAGGGATAGAATGTTTTCACCGATCTGCAGGCGCTATGCGACAATCGTACTCATCTGCCTCCTCATCGGGGCTGGTGGAGGCGGAGTGCTCAGCATGGTCTTTGGAGCACGGAAGGGGGCGCTTTGGACTGAACCGCCGCCTTGGCACACGTCGCGCCTTCAGGGTTCTAATTTCGCCGACATGGCCGAGCAGTTGAAGCCTGCAGTGGTGAACATCAGCACCACGCAGCTCGTCAAAGGCCCGCAGCACAGCATGGATGGTGCTCTACCGCGACGCCCGTCCGGCGAGCGTGATCTCTTGAATGAATTTCTCGAACGCTTCTTCGGTGGCAGCGGTGCGCAGCGGGAGGTCCGCCAAGAAAGCCTCGGCTCGGGATTCATCATCGATAAGAATGGCTATATCGTCACTAATAACCATGTTGTGGAAAATGCCACCGATATCAAGGTCTCGCTCTCGGATTTAGAAGAGTTTGATGCCGAGGTGGTCGGGCGCGACCCCCAGACGGAGGTAGCGCTGATCAAGATCGAAGCGCAGCGGGACCTCCCCGTGGCACCATTGGGTGACTCCGACAAGTTGCGGGTGGGCGAGTGGGTCGTCGCCATCGGTAACCCCTTCGGGTTGGGGCAGACAGTGACAGCTGGAATTGCCAGTGCTAAAGGCCGGATCATTGGCGCAGGCGCCTACGACGACTTCATCCAGACGGACGCGTCGATTAATCCAGGCAATAGCGGTGGACCGCTGTTCAACCTCCATGGTGAAGTGGTCGGCATCAACACCGCTATCGTGGCAACCGGCCAGGGGATAAGCTTTGCTATCCCCATCAACCTAGCTAATGACGTACTGACGCAGTTGCGGGAGAAAGGCCGGATGACCCGCGGCTTTCTAGGCATACAGATGCAACAAGTCGAGCCGGAGCTCGCCCGATCATTCGGTTTGGAGCGGCGACGAGGGGCGCTTGTGGCATACGTGCAGCCCGATAGCCCAGGGGCGAGGGCAGGTATCCAAGAGGGCGACGTCATCCTGGAGTTCAACGGTCGCCCCATCGTGGACATGCATGAACTGCCGCGCCTCGTAGCGAATACACCGCCTGGGAGCGAAGCTGGTGTGAAGCTTATTCGCCAGGGGCGGGAGCGCCATGTGC
>JBKPCR010000125.1:0-11843 GCA_046727435.1 bacterium
CAAGTGGCGAACCAAAAGACCTGGGGCTGCTATTTGTCGCCTGGGTTTTTCAAGGTCGCGTAAAATCTCTGACGGGCCAAAAGTTATCTCTTTGATTATCAATGAGCTGTACTCCAAGGATTTTATGCCCTACGGAAATGGATAAAGTCGAGCTTAGTGTACCAAATAGGGAAACAAAGCGCACCGCGAACAACGACGTTGTTGTGCTGCGAAGAGATCAAGGGCGGAATGTCGCCGTGAGATACACGCTCGCTATTTTCGATTTCGATGGGACCCTGGCCGATACGTTGCCGTGGTTTTTCAGCGCCGTCAACCAGATGGCGGAAAAACATGGATTCAAAAAGATCGAGGCGGGCGAAGTCGAGACGCTCAGGGGTTACAGCGCTCGCCAGATAGTGGAGCACCTGAGTGTGCCTGCCTGGAAACTTCCCAGGATCGGCATCGATATGCGAAGGTTGATGGCTAAAGATATCTGGCAGATACGCCCTTTTGAAGGGATCGGCGCGATGTTACGGAGCTTGTCGGACAGGAGTGTTGTGCTGGCTGTCGTCACCTCAAATTCATATGACAACGTCCGTCACGTGCTCGGCGACGAACACGCGGCGCTCATCAGCTATGACGAGTGCGGCGCGTCGCTGTTCGGGAAACGGGGGAAATTGCGGAGGGTCCTGCAGCAGAGTGGCGTCCGGCCAGGTGAGGCCATCTTCGTTGGGGACGAAATCCGGGATATCGGGGCCGCCAGGGCTGAAGGTATCCCGTTCGGCGCCGTGGCGTGGGGCTACACGCATGTGGCGGCGCTTAAGGCATATTCACCGGCAGAGGTGTTCGCCCACGTCGGCGAGGTGGTCGAGAAGATTGTCTGAGGAGAGCTGCCCTATGAGCGCTGAGCCCGACGTGAGCGTTCTCATCCCTCGAAGCGTTTCTATGGAGGTTTGACGCCTCGACAGCGCGACACCAGCAGCCCCAACGTCGGGTCATGAACGACGCCGCGAGACAACTCGGCCAGTGCTCAGGCGCTCAGACAAGCTGGCAGCCGTTTACCCCAGGTCCATTGCTGCATGTACACCACGGTGGTCTTCCCCTTCTGCATCACACGTGCTGCAGTCGACCTCCATTCCAAGCTGGCGCTGGCGGCCTTCGGACGTGAGCACCCAGGGGCGGTCCTCCCTGGGGGGCTTGTGACGCATGTGCCGACCGTGCCCGCACGCCAAGACCGCGACCCAGTCGCCCACCTCATCCGGGTGGAATCCCACGATCTTGCGTGTCATCATCCCTCCGCTCATCCTCTGCCAGGCCGTGCGTGCCTCTCACGTGGGCTTCGAGGGCAGCCAGGCGCTCTTTCAAGGCTTTGTCGCGGTGCCACCGCGCCGTCACCTCGCGGAGGATGGCAGCTGGGCCCAGCAGGTCGCCTGCGGCATCGCGCAACAGGATGATGGTGAATTCCAGGGAAAGGCGCGTCCCGTCTTTGCGCAACGCCGGCACGGCGAGCACCTCCCGGCCATACCGCGTGACGCCCGTGGCCATGACCTGACGGTAGCCGGCCCAATGGCGGGCGCGTAGCTGCGTTGGGATGATCAGATCCAAGGTGCGCCCCACAGCCTCCTCGGCCCGGTAGCCAAAGATGGCTTCTGCACCGGCATTCCAGAGGCGAATGACGCCGTCGCGATCGGCGAAGATGATCGCATCCTGAGCCTGGTCCACGATCTGTTGGCACACCCACGCATGCGTGTCGGTTGACATGTCGCCGAGCCTCCATGTTGTCTTCACACCACCGAGTGATCGCCACGCGAGTCCTCAGGGGCTGCCTCGAGTGCCTTCTCGACAGACACTTTGAGTGCCACCGCGTTGTTGTGCAATGTTGGCCAGCCCCAAATGACCGCTGATAAGTTGGAAACCGCCTTTGAACGGAGCAATGATTTGCTGAACAACCTCCCTGAGTGGCAACTCAGCATTCTCCAAAATGCCCGACTCCAGGCGCTGCAACAGGTAACACAAATTGACGAAGCCCTGGCCCAGATGCAAAACGCCAATGGTCAAAAGGCTGGGGAATGATCGGTCGGAGCAAAGCCCCCAAGTCTGTCAGGGTTGCACGCACTTCCCATTTAATCATATGCGCTAGCACAGACAGGTAACCGCCTTATCGCTCATATACCCCTGTCACATCCTGTCAAATGTGGATAACTCCGGCACTCACGCCCTTCCCCCCTTAGAAGAAAAGAATCCCGCGCGCCCAGGCTTGCGATGCCATGAAAAACTTTTAGGCTCAATAATTTATGATAATACACATTTTTTATGTTGATTTAGCTGTAAGGAGTACTGTATATTGTGCCTAGCATCGGTGCAAAGTGAAGTATACTTAGTGGTAATTAAATTGGGGATTAAATCAGGGGTGAAACAGTGCCTAAGAATCCAAACGCCCGAGAAATCTGGTGAATTGGATTCTCTCAGGGAGGCGCTATGGAGCACAGCACAGGTTTTGGCTCTTTAAAAGTGTATCTTTGGGTAGCTGTATGGTTTTTATGTAGAGGACCATAAACGGGGGACTGCGGCTTGGATTACAAATAGAAGGAGGTGATAAAAGGTGACAAATGCCGCAAAGCGGTACAATTTCGTGTTGCCGGAGGAACTCTATCAGGAGTTGCAGGCGTTAGCTGACCGCCGCCATACAACCGTGGTAGATTTACTTCGACGCTTTGTAAAACTCGGTCTGCTCGTTGCAAAGGCTGAGGAGTCCCCCGATACGGGTTTTTTTATTCGGAAGGGGGATGAAGAGCAGCGGCTATTATTGCTATAGGGCTCTGAATCTGCCTTCCCTGGGCCGCATTGGGGGAGGTTTGATAAGCAATGAAGCGACCGCCTAAGCCTATCAATGAGCTGGGTCCGGATGATTTACCGGAGGAATTACCCAAGGCTGTTGAAGAAGCTTTCGGCAAGATCAAGGTCGTCATAGAAAATAAGGAGGCATCAAGATTCTTTTATTTCCGAGCAACACGCGAGGGATGCAAGATTGAGTTCAGATGGAGCAGGTTAATGGCAGGGCTTACAGCTCTGGTCGCCTTGATGGCCGGCATTATAAAGTATTGGTCTTAGCAAACCTTGGAGAGAAGTCACTCCTTATTACTGGGGGTCTGGCTTCTCTTCTTACTAGAGGAACCACCGATTGATAAGCCGCTTCACCGCCTGTAGGCTCTTTCTCCTTCTCGATATAGTAGCTTTCTTGGGATGTACCATGCGCTCATAGGTTTGCTTTGATAAAGGGCGCTCGTAGAACGAGACAGCTTCTTTCTTTACCTGCTTCCAACCTGACTTCGTTAACTCTCTTTCAAGGCGTTCATCCAGATTGAAGGATGACATAATCTATTCTCCATTTATGGCTACAGAAAAATAGGATGCCATATAGTCTATGCGTTCGACTCGATCTGGGGTAAAGCTGTCCGGATGCTTGGAATCGAAGCTAAGAACCGCTAAAACTTTGTCGTGTTCCTCAAGAATGGGAACGCATAGATAGCTTTTCCTGTCAGATCGGAACTTTGAGATCTCTCGATCAGTAAAGCCAAACTCCGTCATGAGCTGGGTACGCCCATCCCCAGTAATCGGCACATAGCGGAGTTGACCCGTCCGGTAGGCACGCCCTGCCACTCCCAGGCTGATTTTCATACGCACTCTCGTCTTGCGCTGTTGTTCTCCACTTTCTGTGGCCATCACGACTTCCACTAGCTCTTTTCGGGAAAGCGTCGGCCTAAAAATCGCACAACGGACATCTTCATCAGGAGAAAGATTCAACATATCTCTTGCTACCCTCAGAAGAGTACTGACGGTAGCAGGCCTCATCCACCAGGGCCGCATACCGATAATATGGCCCAAGACCACAACTATCGCGGGAATTATGAGCCACCAATAGAGCTCGTTTCGGATCAGGTAGGTGCCAATCCACGCAACGCCGATGGGAAACAAAGGCTGTACAATATGCGAAGCGAACCATTCCAAGATCCCCCCACATCCCGAGGCCCCGCTTCTGCGCAATTTCAACTCAATGCCTTGCTTTCGAGTTCTACGTATCGAGTAGAAATCATTGGGAATTGGTGAAATGGTATCTATTAATGGATAGTTTTACCTGGGGGGGATATGGTAAGTCAATTGAAATCAAAGTAAACAATTGAAAGCAATAAAAAGAAAGACATTTGGATAAGCCACCCAAGGACCTTCCCCCTTAAACCGGAGAAGATATTTGAGTTGGCCTTCTCCCAAGTGTAGCTGAGGAAGGGCCTCCATCCACGAAATAGGTCAGAGAATTCCATCATGTGGGCTATATAATACAGGGGTACTTACGGAGAATGTTCTACTCCACTGCGGGTCTCGGTTGTGCGGGACTGAGGGGGTACCATGAAAGCTCGGCTACTCGTCTGGTTATTGCTTGCTTTTCTCCTAGGATGTCTCCCTCTCGCTACTGTGCGGAACCTTCCGTTAGCGAATCGGCAATTTCCTGCAGGAAACGGTACCTTCATTTTTAGAGATGTGGTACTAAACGGGACATCGTTGCCTGGCTCTTGGAACATTAAAGGATTCGTTCGCAATGCTACGGACGAAGATTGGAAACGAATACAGTTTGATTTTCAACTATATGATGAGACTAGAAATACTTTGAAAAATTATGTAGATAGTAATATTACATTTACTACATACTCATTAATGAATCGCGATGAGCACTCTTTCACAACAAATTATTTTAAGTTTTTACCTAGACCAAATCTGGTACAGGAGATATCGAAGTACGAGATAACTTATAAAGATATATACGAAAGAGATGAACAGAAAGAAATAGGAAATCTAAAATTTATCATGTGAAGCCGTGAGAAAGTCGCGAATGAGTTTTTGAGGATCAATCGATAAAAATCGTATTTGCTACATCTGAAAGACAAATTTGGATTATTCTTCAGAATAAATTGAATGCGCCCATAAAAGTTGATTGGAATAACGTCTCCTATGTGGAGATAGTGGGATTAGCTCACGGAGTTGTCCATACGGGAGTCAGATATATAGAGAGGGATAGACCACAGGTCCCAACGCTCATACCTCCTGGAGCGATGATTGACGATGCCATTATCTCATCGGATCATATCTCCTTTAGTTCTGGCTCGGGTGGTGGTTGGAGTTCCAAGGCACTTTTTCCGGCCTCTCAAAAAACTGACCTTTACATCGGGAAATCATTCAGTGTCTTCATGCCATTGGAAATTGATGGAGCTGTAAAGAATTATTTATTTGCCTTTAGTATAGAACGTGAGGCGACGTAGGGCCTCCGAAGCACAATAATTTACAGAAGACTCTGCCCCACATGCTGTCTGCCAGAAGATGAACGCTCTTAAATCCCCAGGCTGCCCCACATCAACGCCGTATGGTGGGGTCAGACCTTCCCCCGTCTTTGTCACATCTCGGGCGCGAGGACAACCGTGCAGGTTGGGACTTATGAGCCCGAATTTTCGTTTTACAATTACCAAGCCTGATTTATACTGCCCCGCAACGCGAAGATTCATGCGGGTTCCAGCTTGAAGATGGCCTTCCGGAGGGTCATCCCTAATGGGTGAGAAACACCACGAGCCGTTTCAGTTGTCCTTCAACAGCTCCTTGAGGGTCGATTTTCGGGGATCGCGAGTGACCTCCGATGGCGGGCTGATCGTGGTGCGAGAGTTGGACGAGTGGTTGGGATGGGCGCACTGATCGAGCGGTATCTGACCGACACGCGTCGTGGGCGCAACACGCAATTGCCACTGGCCGACTTGCTACGCCAGTCGGTCTACAGCCGACTGGCGGGGTATGAGGATGTAAATGATGCCGAGCGGGTGTCGGCAGATCCAACCTTTCGGCTCATCGGTTCGGAGAAAATCTGGGAACAGGGCGCGGCGCTGACGTCGCGGTTGCATTCCTTCGAGACGGAACTGCTCGCCGAGGCAGAAAACCTTGCCGGTCTGGCGGCGATCAATCGCGAGCTGATCGGCAAGGCGGAAGCAATCGAGTCGCCCCGGCGGGTGGTGCTGGACATGGATAGTACCGAGATCCCAGTCTATGGGAAGCAGGAGCACAGCGCCTACAACGGATATTTCGAGTCCACTTGCTATCACCCGCTGCTGCTGTTCAACAGCGAGGGGGACTGTCTGGCGGCGAAGCTGCGGCCTGGCAACGTGCACAGCGCCGAGGGATGGGAAGAAGTCCTACTGCCCGAGACCGAGCAGCAGCAGAGGAACGGGAAGGAGGTCGCCCTCCGGGCTGACGCCGCCTTTGCCAAGCCGGAGATGTATGAGACACTGGAGCAGCGGGGCGTCCAGTACGCCATCCGCATCCCGGCCAACGAGAGCCTGGAACGACACGTAGCCGAGCTGCTGCCGCGTCCGGTGGGAAGACCTAGCCACAAGCCCTTGATCGAGTACAAGAGCTTTCGCTATCGGGCGGCCGCCTGGAACAAGGCCCGCAGAGTGGTCGCCAAGGTGGAGCATCACCAGGGAGAGCTGTTCGCGCGAGTCGGCTTCATCGTCACGAGCTTGAGCCTGTCAAGTCGGGCGGTCGTACGGTTCTATAACCGGCGGGGGACGGCGGAGCAATGGATCAAGGAAGGCAAACAGGCGACGCACTGGACACGGCTGTCGTGTAATCGGTTCCGCGCGAATGAAGTGCGCTTACAGTTGAGCGTGCTGGCCTACAATCTGGGGAACCTGTGGCGGCGGCTGGTACTGCCGAAGAGGATCGACCACTGGTCGCTGACCAGCGTGCAGCAGCGGTTGGTCAATACCGGTGGGCGTTTAGTGAAACATGCCCGGTACTACTGGCTCCTGCTGGCCGAGGGGCGTCTGACGAGGCAAGTGTTCAGAGCGATGCTGCGAAGGATCTGGGCGCTGCCGCCACCAGCGGGATAGCCAAACGGCTGGCAGGAGAGAACCCAATCCAAGGAATAGGAGAGGATGGAGAGGTGTCGGAGAAAACGCTCCGAATAGGAGCCGTGAGGGTGTTCGAGCGTGTCGGGAAGGGCGGGACGGGCTGTTTCGGACACCCCTGCGTGCGAGCCGGGCGGGGCATCGAACGAGAATGTACCAGAAAGAGACAGACTGATGTATGATTGAGCCGATCAGGATTCCAAAATGGAAATCCTGGTTCAGAACATTATTCCTATCAAACCCGGTCCGCAGTGGGAGGCATGGGCGTCACCAACGGCGACGTACTGGTCGAGCTTCTCAGGGTCGTTCGACGAGCTCACGATGACACGCACGGTAGCTTGTTGCGCCCCGCCGCAGTTAGCAAACGCCCGGCCTCAATCGCCGTCGCTTTTGCGGTGCTGCAGCGGCAACCGTTGCTGCGGGCCCACTAGGCCTTCTCGGTTTTGCAGAAAGGTCTAAAGCTATGACTGAAGTTGCACAACAGACGGGCAGTGACAAGACCGCTATTCGTCCGTTTCATGTGAACGTTCCAGAGGTGGACCTGACCGAATTGCGCAGGCGCATCAACGCAACGAAGTGGCCTGAGCGGGAAACGGTCGTGGATGAATCGCAAGGCGTGCCGCTCGCGATGATTCAGGACCTTGCGCGCTATTGGGCGACAGATTACGACTGGCGCACGTGCGAGGCGAAACTGAACGCGCTCCCGCAATTCATCACCGAGATCGATGGGCTGGACATTCATTTCATCCACGTTCGGTCGAAACATGAGAACGCGTTGCCGCTCATCGTCACGCACGGGTGGCCCGGCTCGATCATCGAGCAGCTGAAGATCATCGATCCACTTGCCAATCCCACGGCACATGGCGCGAGCGCATCGGACGCTTTCCATGTGGTGATTCCGTCGATGCCGGGCTACGGGTTCCCAGGCAAGCCGACCACGACCGGCTGGGACCCCGCCCGCATGGCACGTGCCTGGGTCGTACTGATGAAGCGCCTGGGATACACGAAATTCGTGGCGCAAGGCGGCGATTGGGGTGCGATCGTCACGGATGTGATGGCTCAACAAGCCCCCCCGGAATTGCTCGGCATTCACACCAACATGCCTGGTGCTGTTCCACCCGACGTGTCAAAGGCGATCCAGTCCGGCGGCCCGGCGCCATCCGGTCTATCCGACGAGGAAAGACGCACGTACGAGAAGCTGAAAGACTTTTTTGCGAAAGGCGTGGCCTACGCACTCGAGATGGGGACGCGCCCGCAAACGCTCTACGGAATTGCGGATTCACCCGTCGGCCTGGCAGCCTGGCTTATCGACCACGGTGACGGTGATGCCCAGCCGGCGGCGGCGATCACCGCGGCCGTGCGCAGGCCCACGAGAGGACAACCCCAGGACCAACTTACACGAGACGACGTGCTCGACAACATCATGCTCTACTGGTTGACGAACACGGCGATTTCTTCGTCTCGTCTCTATTGGGAAAACAAGTTTCCGTTTTTCGACGCCAAGAACGTCTCCATCCCGGTTGCCGTGAGTGTCTTTCCCGGCGAGCTCTATCAAGCCCCGCGGAGTTGGGCAGAGCGGGCGTATCCCAAACTTATCCATTACAACAAGGTTGAGAAAGGCGGGCACTTTGCGGCCTGGGAACAGCCGCAACTCTTTTCAGAAGAGGTTCGCGCGGGCTTCAGACCACTGCGCAAATAGTGGAGGCTGGTGCATGGCGCGTTCGAAGATGGGACGGCGTGGCAGCGTAGAATCCCCTGCAGCGGTGCCTGTCCAGACCGTGCGCTACCCCGCGCCGCCGGGCTGCAGGCCGCGCTGGCGGGCGGGGTGGCACGCCAGCGCCCGGGGTGCGGCGGGGCCGGCGGCGGGGGATACGGGGGCGGCGCCGGTGGGGGGCGCTCGCGTGAAAAGTGGCTTTGTATTTCCTATACGTCCTACTGGCTGAGTCCTGGCCTAACCAGGCACTGGAGCCGACGCCTTACAGCGTCCGCTACGCTCCCGCTTTCAGGCGCGGCTCACCGCCACCCGTTAGCCTGCGAGGACTTCATCGTGCCTTTTCCTCAGGTCATTATCGTAGGGCAGTGTATTTATTGCGGGGCGACTGATGATCTCAGAAGGGAACACATCGTCCCGGCGGCACTGAACGGAGACTTCGTCCTTCACAGGGCGACCTGCCGACGCTGCGCAGGCATTACAAGCGCCTTCGAGCGCGTTCTCCTCCGCGACTCTTTCGCTCGCGCAAGAGCTTGGCTCCGTCTTCGAACCAGGCGAACGAACAGCCGTCCAACGTCCGCACCCGTGAATATCGATAGCGGCTCGGGATTGCAGCCAGTGTCAGTTCCTATTGACGACTACCCTGCAACGATCGTTCTTCCGCAACTGGACCCGCCAAAGCTGGGCGACACGCCATGCGGATTCCGCATCAAGGGATTCCACCTTCTCCAACTCGGCTCGTTTCAGCAGGTTGTGCCGCAGCTCGGCGCTTCAGCCAGTATGGTCGAACCGTTCAAACCGCTGGAATGTGCCCGGCTTCTGTCGAAAATTGGCTATGGATTCGCTGTGGCGAAATTTGGCGTGCCCCATCAAGATGAAGTCTTTATTTTGCGATCTGTCCTTGGAGATGTGGATGATTTGTGCAATTGGGTCGGTGAAGATTCGACGAAGGCCACGCATACGAAGCCGTCGGACCTTCATTCCGTCGTTGTTCAGATCGAGCAGCCTTATATCGTTGCTTACGTCAGGCTTTTCGGCATGTTTGGCGGGCCAGAATACAAAGTCGTCGTGGGCCGAGCGCGGGCTAACCGGCCGCTCTGACCACGGGGTGCATTACGCTGCAAGATTACGCAGAGAAAGTAGGCATTGAATGGAAACGGCTTTGGAGAGAGCCTCCCAACTCATTAGTCCTGGCGAGATTCTGCTGCTTCAGAAGCAGTTCGAGCGGATTCAGCAAATGCCGGGGGCAAATGGACTCTTTCGACGAGTAGCCTCTGCCACAGACAGAGAGCAGCTTGCAGACTATCTTGCTGAGGTTCGTTATGCTTTGATCTTTGCCCGGCTGCACTTCGAAGTCCAAATAGAACCCCTCGGAAGGCAAGGACCTGATCTGAAAGTGTCACGTGACGACCATGAGGCATTTGTTGAAGTTATGCGCTTCCGGAAGGTATCTTCGGGACCGCTGCCCTTAGACCCATCTGATGAGGATCTTGTATTACAGGTCTATGGGAACCCGTTACGAGACCTTCAGAAGACGTTCGAGAAACTGGTCGCGAAGTTTCGACAGGTCTAAGACGCACAGGCTATCATTGCGATCTGGAATGATGACGGAGACCTTGAAGAACTTGAGGTCCAAGCAGCTGTCACGAGTTTCTGGGAGGATGCTTCCCGCGGTATTCTATTGCTCCCAAGTAGTATTTTATTCGTCCTATATGGATCTCCTTGGATACGAGTGGGGGACCATAAGCAACTCCACTGTTTCGCGTTACACATCACGGACCAGTCCCGCCAACTCGCATGGAAGCACGAGTTGGAAGGATCTGATGTCACCGGCCTGATTCAACGCGCATTAAGTATCCTGAACCAGTCGGGCTAACAACGAGTCGCAGCGGACGGGGGACAGTGGTGGCTCGCGGCTCACAGGTCCAGGCGCCAGTCGGTGGTAGCGCCGCCCCCGCCGCTGAACCCTAGCCGTTGGGCGGCGGAGGGCGCACGGGTGGCGAAGGTTCACGGCGGTCACAAACTCGGCCCAGACTTACGGGCGACAAACGAGGAGATTCGGCATGAAGATTGTGGTTATCGGCGGCAGCGGGCTCATCGGGACAAAGCTCGTGAAGAACCTTCGTCAGCATGGGCATGAGGTCGTGGCGGCGTCACCCTCTTCGGGCGTCAACACCCTCACTGGTGAGGGACTGGCTGAAGCGCTTACAGACGCTCAGGTCGTCGTCGACGTGGCGAACTCGCCTTCGTTCGAGGACAAGGCCGTGTTGGCGTTCTTCGAGACCTCAGGGCGTAACCTCCTTGCCGCGGAAGCGGCCGCTGGCGTAGGACATCACGTGGCGCTGTCGGTTGTCGGCACCGAGCGACTTCTTGCGAGTGGCTACTTCCGCGCGAAGATGGCCCAAGAACACCTGATCAAGGCCTCCAAGATTCCCTATACGATCCTCCGCTCAACGCAGTTCTTCGAGTTCGTGAGCGGCATCGCCCAATCGGCCACCGAGGGGCAGACGGTTCGGTTGTCACCTGCCCTTGTGCAGCCCATCGTGTCGGATGACGTCGCTGCCGCACTGGCCTACGTCGCAGTCGAGGCACCGTTGAACGGCACGATCGAGTTGGCGGGTCCCGAACCGATACGTCTCGACGAACTCGTCCGACGATTCTTGAGCGCAAACCGAGACGCGCGGACGGTCACCACAGACGTCCACGCACTTTACTTCGGCACAGCGTTGAACGATCAAAGCCTCACCCCCGGCGATCACCCGCGCATCGGACCGACGCGTTTCGAGGACTGGCTCAGCCGCTCCATACCTCAGGGGTAAGCCATCAGGCAGGGTGAACATGATGATGACAGAAAAGAATCGGGCCACTTCGATGGTGGTATTGATTATGGTAGCGCTCAATGGCCTGTTGTTGTTTGGAAACGGGCTATTCATGCTCGTCGTGCCATCGGCGTGGTATCACTTCGTCCCAGGCGTGACCCACACTGGTCCCTTTAATCAGCACTTCATCCGCGATATTGGGCTTATTCAGATGTTCCTCGGCGCAGCTTTCGGCATCGGTATGATCCGACCGGCGAGTCGCCTTGAGCTGTGGGCAGCTGCAACGTCGTGGCTCATCGCGCATGCCGTGTTGCACCTGTGGGAAGTTGCCGTCGGCATCTCCTCTCCATCGGTAATTGCCCGTGATTTTCCTGCTGTCACTCTCCCGGC
>JBKPCR010000126.1:0-5148 GCA_046727435.1 bacterium
CGAATCGTGCGGGTGTCGCCGAGCGCTTTGACGAGGCGGCCGTGCAGAAGACCATCGCGGTCGACCTCGCGCTCATCACCTATTATGATGAACTGCTCAAGGATCTCGAACTCTATATCCTCAAAACCGCCAAGCATCACGATGCCAAGACCCTCTACCTGTTATACACCGTACCTGGCATTGGAAAAATTCTCAGCCTCGTATTGCTCTACGAAATTCACCAGATCGACCGTTTCCCACGCGTGCAGGACTTCGCCTCGTATGCTCGTCTGGTTAAATGCAGCAAGGAATCGGGTGGCAAACGCTTGGGGACCTCAGTCAAGAAAATCGGCAACGCGCACCTCAAGTGGGCCTTTTCGGAAGCTGCCACTCTATTCTTGCGTAACAATCCTCAGGGCCAGAAGCTTCTGAGCCGTTTGGAGAAAAAGCATGACAAGGGTAAAGCCCTGAGCATCCTAGCTCATAAACTGGGCCGGGCGGTCTACTACATGCTCAAGCGCAAAACGGCTTTCGATATGGACCTATTCCTACGGTCCTAAGGGAGCAGAGCGGGTGAGCCTGGCGCCTCACTGGACTCGTCAGGGGATGAGCCTGCATCGAGCACGCCGGATGTCCGACTTGGCTGCGGCTTTGAACGCCAAGGCGTGCATAGGACCCGTATCCCTGAGCCCTTGCGATTGATTGGACACCCGCTCTGGCTTCGACACATGCGGCGTTTGCTCGCACAAGGTTCGCGTGTGCTGCCCCTCTCCCGAACCTGACACTAACTGGCGAGCCCGACACGCTCAGCCAGCCTGTTGAAGAGGACGGTACGAGGGCACGGAAGCATTTCTAGGTCGCAGAGAATAACCGTAACGCGGCTCTGCAATCATCGCGTCAGTGATGATGGAACCTCAATAAGTGTTTGGTGCAGCCATCCTTGGTTGGCATCTGGACACGGAAATCAAGTCAGGACACCAGACCGACTGCTGACGACGCTGGCGTTGACACGGCGGAAAAAACGACAACAATCCGCTCTTAGGAGCCGTTTGTCTCTTGACAAAAGGGGGCCTCATAAGGGTTAGACTGCCTTCCAGCATTCCGTTCTTATGATCGCTCGTCTGGTCGCCGAGGCAGGAGCGGCTCGATCTTGATGAGTACCTCAGGCACATCACTGGTGGCGGTCTTCCAGACCTCGTCCAAGTCAATGGCATCGTAGCCGTGAATGAGATGATCACGCATCCCTGCCATCAACGACTATGGGAGGATCGGATGCCGCTCGCGAAAAGCCTGTGACAACCGCTTGACTGCCTCACCGATTACGGTGATCTGATGGAGCACGGCAGACTGGGTCTTAAGGTCGACGAGGAACGCCTCCTTCGTCATGTCCTGGATGAAGGTTTGGATCAGGACGAGCCGCATTGACGATATCGAGGAGGGTGGCATCATCGCGGGGGATCACCGGCCTCGTCAGTTGAGACGATCACCTGGGCCGTGTTCAGAATGGCCTCACGGCGCACCCAGTTGGCACTCCGCTCCAAGGCATGTTTGCTAACCAAGTCGACGGGCCGTTGCAGCAGGGTAGCGAGTTCCTGTTGCATCTGAATGTGGGCCAAGAGTCCCCAGTCTGCGTCATCGGTGAAGGTGACGAGCATATCCACATCGCTATCCGGGCGAAAATCGGTCCGGAGCACCGAGCCGAATAGCGCCAATTCGCGAATCTTCCAGCGTCGACAGAACTGTCGGATGGCATCCGTGGGAAGAGGCAACGTCAGCGTGGTCATGTATGTGACCTCCAGAGGATCACGGGGACGACACAGAAATTGTACCACAGATGTGATAGAAAGCACTGGGATGTCAGGTGTGGGCTCCGGCAGGGCACCGGCCTGCCTCACCACCGTCCCCTGCTCCGTCGTGCCCCTGCTGCACCAGCCTCAGACGTGGTGGCGCAGGAAGCCCTCGATCATCGCGTTCACCTGGTCGGGCACCTCCAGCTGGCTGAAGACGCCCGCTCCGACGGTCCAGCCATGCACGACGGTCGGCAGCCACTGCGACATGAGATGGGGCGGATTGGACGGTGGCGTGGTGGCCAGGTGGAGCGCCGGCACCGTGCACTGCGCCGCCACGGCCGGGCCGTCGAACGCGAGGACCCCCCGCATGGCGCTGGCGGCGACATGGCTCGGCACCGCCAGCATCCCCGCCAGCACATCCTCCACGAGCCGACGGTCGGAGGTGGGCAGGAACAGCCGGTTCACGATAAATTGCCGGCGGGGCTCCTGGTTGCCGGCCTCGATGGCCGCCACCATCGCCTCGAGGCTCGCGCGCAACTCGGGCGGAAAGACGAACGGGGCCGGGGCGACCATGACGATGGCGGCCGCACGGTCCGGATGGGCGGCGGCCAGCTGCAAGACCGTCATGCCCCCACTGCTGTGCCCGACGGCCACGACCTTGCCGAGGCCCAGGTGCTCGATCATATACGCGAGATCGTCGGCGTAGGCCGCGATGGGATACGGCCCCCGCGGCTTGTCACTCTCCCCATGCCCGCGCAGGTCGACGGACACGACCCGGTGCCGCCGGGCGAAGTGCGCGGCCTGCGGAGCGAAGAACGTGCGATTGCATGCCCACCCATGCACGAAGACGAAAGCCGGCTTGCCCGCGCCCCGGTCCTCATAGGCCAGCGTGATTCCCTGGTGGACCATCGTCGCCATGCTCGCTTCTCCTCTCCTGATCTGCCCACTGGGGTCGCGTGGCTGGGCGGCAACGGTGCTGAGCCGCCGCCAGCCCTGCTGCCAGGCTGCCAGCCCGGCAATGCTGCCCAGCGTCCCCTGGAGCAAGCGTCGGCGGGTCAGGGACGTCAGCAGGTGTTGGGGATTGTGTCTCATACCACTCCTCCGAGGGGCTCAAGGAGAGGAATGCGCTGGAGAAACTCAGGGATGGATCGCCCCTGATCTTCTAGGGCAGCCTAACGCCCCACGCTCAGCGGCGGGGGCCGCTCCACCCCCAACCTCTGACCGGGCCGCCGAGCCGCGAAGCACCGCTGTCCCCCCGTCCGCTGCAGTGTGTTGGAACTGACCACCTTGATGGGGCTCTACGCCACGCTGGCCGTCAACGTCAACGCTGTCGACCTGGGACTGGCCCCGGAGCTCACCGAGCCGCCGTTGCCGGTCTAACCGGGTACATACCCTTGTGGCGGGTCATCCCGGCCGCCGGCACTGGCGGCAAAGCCCCTGATGGTAGATGCGCAACCCGGTGAGCCACCCAGGTCAAGTTTCCGGAGGTGGGCTTGTCGCTGGGAATACCTGTAGATTGAGCTACAGGTCCCGGGAGACGCGGCTGACCCGGTAGTTCCAGATGCCGTCCCGCTGGGGCGTCCTTCCCTGAAACACATTCTGGAAATGGGACAGGGTATGCAGCGGGGGACGGTTGGTCATCTCGTCAATTAACTCCTCCGGAATCTTGGGATGTTCCCGTCCCATAGCGCAGTAGGCGTAATAGTTCATCCGGGCCCGCTCATCGAGCTGGAGCATGGCGGTGACGGATTGGGCCAAACAGTTGCCCGTGGTGACCGCCCCATGGCCCTGGAGGATGATAGCGCTGCCGTTTCCCAGCAGTTGGGCCACCTCCATGCCTTCTTCGTCGGTCTGAATCGTCTTGACATGGGGATAGACAGGCAGCGGGTTGCGTACCAGTTGAATCCCTTCCTGGCACATCGGGACCAGGGGGATTCGTAGGACGCTCATCAGCACAATGAACCGGGGATGGACATGGACCACCGATCCCCAATGATCGACCGGACCCCGCGGAACGCTCGGCCGCTCATGCGTTTGGTCTCTCCGCGGCGGCATACTTCCCGGCGATGTATCCCTGGGTCGTGCATCGGCCCAGCCCATGTTGGTTGAAGCCACCGGCCGATTCGCCGCCGCAGTACAGGCCGGGGATCACCTGCCCCTGCATGTCCATCACCTGGCACTGCGCGTTGATCCTGAGGCCCGCGCGCGTGTCGTGCACGAGCGGCGTGGCCCAGGCGGCATAGAACGGCGGCGTCTGGATCTTATACTGGGGTGCGGGCTTGCCGAAATCCACATCCGTCCCGGCGTCCACAAAGGCGTTGTAGCGCTCCACCGTCGCGAGTAAGGTGGCACCGTCCATCGGTTTGGCCTGATAAGGATTGATGATCGCGGCGGCGAGCCCCGTCAGCGTGTTGGCGCTGAAGCAATAGCCGTCAGGATCCACGTACGGCGGGGTGACGTGCCATTGCTCCCGGGCCACGGCGTCGGCATCGAAGATGGCCCAGATCGGCCCTGCCGAGTAGTCGGGTGGCTCCGAGGCCGCGTTCATCGCCGCGGCGGCGTTAAAGAAATTATAGTTGGTGGGATCGTAATCGATGCGGGTACTATTGCGATAATCATTCGGCGTGTAGGGGCGGATTTCGTTGTACGCATTCCCGTGGGCGTAATCGCCTTTGGTCTCGTCGTAAAACCGCTGGCCCAGTTGGTTGACCAGGATGAGGTCGTGCCAGCTCTTGACCACCAGTCCGGTGGCGCGCACGAGCGGGAAGATGGGGCACTGCACATCCCACGCGAAATAGTTGTAGCGCGTGCCGATGGCTCGCTGCGTTCTGGTGGTCGCACCATTCTCCAGCAGCTGGTTCCCCAGGCCCCAGAGCGAGGCGCCGATCGCCATCGCGGCCAGCTCGCCACTCGCATCCTGGAACGTATAGGGCTCGCCGCCCACTTGGTACACCTCCGTCAGGCGGGGATCGAACATGCGCCGGAAGTTGACGTTGCTGGTATTGCCGCCGGTGGCCAGGATGACAGCTTTGGCGGCGCGGATGGACACGTGCGGCTGGGTACTCGCAATGTTGCCGTCGGAGCGGTAGCTCTGTAACGGCGTCGTCGCGCCGGGCAGGATCCGTGGCGTATACTGGGCGGTGATGCCGATCACCCTGCCGGGCTCGGCATCGGAGGATGTTGTCCTGATGAGGCGCGTCATTTTATAGTGCAGGAGAAATTTGACGCCCTTGGCCCGCGCGCTCGCCTCCAGGGGCCGCACCAGACCCGCTCCGCCTCGGCCGCTCGGACTTGCGAGCCCCGCGCCGTCGGTCCAGAACGCATGATTTTCACGTGGCGCTGAGTTACCTGTGCTGTGCGCGCCGACATTGTCCGGGGG
>JBKPCR010000127.1:0-14482 GCA_046727435.1 bacterium
TGCAGTTTCGTCAAATACTCGTCGCAAAGCGCGGTAATCCACGGTTCGGCCAGGATGTGCTCCATCAGCGCATCGCGGTGCGATTCACGGCCCTCATGAACATAGGGGAGTTCCAACAAATCGGTATAGATCAGCCATTGCAGTTCCTGTTGCAGGACCGTCGGAATCCCCCGCGGAATCCGATTCAGCCATGTTGCGCTGCGTTTCGCGCCGGCCTTTTCCAGGAGATCCGCGGCGCCTTTCACGAGCGCAACGGGCAAACCCCACAAAAGGTTGACGGGAAGCTTATAAAAATCCCTTCCGAAGGTCTTCCTGTGCAGGGCAAGCGCCCCACGGAAGGAAAAATGCCGGTCGATGAACACGGGAATTCTGGCTCTGCGCGAAGTGATGTAGGCTTCCATTCCATTTTCCACGGCTTGTTGCAGGGTCTGTTGCCGTCCGATGTCCATGATCGTTCAACCCGATAATGGGGTTTTTTGCATGACCCCCGAAAAGGTATATTTCGGCAATACGCCTCCAAAATGGCTATGCGAACCACTCCGTAAGTTTCTGATGTTTCAGAATGTATGGGACTATTTGAGAATCGGATATTGAGACATTGGATGAGACACGGGAATCTAACGGTCTCAGAAGGTACACCTTTTGAGTCGAGTGATCATCAGTTGAAACGTTCATATGTATAAAGCGTAAACGCTTGAAATTTCTGATGCATGTAATCATTTCATGGTTGCCGGGCCACGGTCACTCCTGAGCTCATGCCAATTGTATGATCCTTGGAATATACCTTTTCGGGGGTCATGCAAAAAACCCCGTAATGTGGTTCTCATGCTGTTGTGCGCCGTTGCACCGTAGAACACTGCACGCATGATAGAAGGAAGAACAAAACTATCGAGAAAACAACTAGTTGAAAAGATATTGCCCCTTGCGGTAGCTTCGCTAGATTTGGGCCCAATGATTGTGGGCCAGGGAGGGTGCTCTATTGCGAGCCGAGCGTGCAATGAGTGCGAGCCGCTACAGATACTGGTCTCCAATGCTTGAGAAGGCAGGTGTTCAGATCCGCCGAGTTAGACTACTCCCGTGAGTCGGCTAAACTCCCTACTGCCGTAAACAAAAATATGACTCTGTTGGGTAAGTCACGGAGGCCAATCTCCAACACCATGGAAGTGAGTTTCTCCAGGGCAATGGTCCCTGGTCTCTCTGGTCGTCAACCGCGGTCTGGAGCTCGTCGGACCCTTGCCACTCATGGCGAATCCACTCCCACTCCTTCCGGCCATCGTCGTGCACGATCAGCGTCGCCTGAAGCTCCTCACCTTGATAGACTTCGTAAAAGCGCATCACGTGCCCTCCGAGAGTCCTCGGTACGCACCGCGCCGATGACCCACCCGGGCGCGCGATCAATGCCGTGGCCTGGCGCCGGCCGGCGCCCTGTGGGCCACCGGCCAGCCGATGAGCGATCAGTATTCGAGATACGGCATGCCATAATACTCGTAGACCTTGCGGCCACGCTCGCGATCCTCCCAGTCCCAGTTATCGCCCGCATAGCTCGGTGCACCTTGGAGCTGCTCTTGGGTGATGTCCAGGCGATACCCTCCGAGATCGGTGTCATACTTGAGGGAGGACCATGGGATCGGATAGTAGTCGCTGCCGATGCCCAGGATGCCGCCAAAGCGGAGCACGGCATAGGCCACCTGCCCGCTTCGCTTGTTGATCATGACGCGCTCGATGGATCCGATCTTCTCGCCCTTGGCGTCATAGACCGGCGTGCCTTCCACTTTGTCGCTGCCGATGAGACCGGCAGTCTCCCGCGCTTCAGTTGCCATGGGATTCCTCCTTCTGATTTGACTGTGACAGTCATGAGTCAAATCCCCAGGACATGCACGGCGTGTCCAAGGAGGCCACAGCCTCGCGGTGCCAGACATGTCCGACGCAGGTTGCTAGGCTAGACAAAGAGCAAAAGACATGCCAAACGCCCGCCACACGCTCGATGTGCTGGCTAGCGTTGAGTCTGGCGGCGCTCCGATGAGCCGCACGCTGGAATAGAGCCTTTCTCAGTCTGAGAAACATATCATTTCGAAACGCCATTCATGGACTTGTCACAATCTCTGGGGTGGAGTGGTTCAGTACCTATAGCAGCCCGCAAACAGCTAGGTGTCACAGGCTTCGCTACCTCACGACTGGCAACTCCCGCCAATTCGTCGTATACCGTGGGCTACGGAACGCCTGGCGCATAGCCCAAGCGGGCCGTTTCCCGCCTACATTCCCGACCCGCACGGTGCGCGCACCGTGATCGGTGTTGAGCACATCGAGGGCGCGCACGAGCCGTTCCTAACGCGCCCGGTCCCGCGGATCGAAGAGGTCGGCCTGGACCTGCCTCACCGGCGACAGGTCCAGCAGCATCACGCCGCATTTCTGGTAGTGAAATCCGGGCCGGTACAGCGTCTCGAGGAGTTGCGCGACGGCCTCGACCAGGTCGGGCGTGAAATCGGTAGGGTAGGGCAACTTCACCGTCGCGCTGTTGGCGTAAAACGGTTGCCTCGCCGAGAACCGGTTGGTCGTGACGAACACCATGACCTGACTCGCCATTAGCTGATGGCGCCTGAGCTTCTCCGCGGCCCGGCCCACGAACTGCACCAGCGCCTCCTTGATCGGCTGCAGGGCCGTCAACGTCTGTCCGAACGAGCGGGACACCGTGAGGCCTTGTCGCGGCGGGGTCACCAGCTCCAGCGGCAGGCAGGGCCGGCCGTTCAGCTCGTAAACCAGGCGCTCGCCCACCACGGTCATCTTCCGGCGGATCGCTTTCGGGTCCGCCCGCTTCAGATCGAGCGCCGTGACGATTCCCTGTTCTTCGAGCCAAGCCGCCCAGCGCCGCCCGACGCCCCACACCTCGCCGACCTCGATGCTCGCTAGGGCGTGATCCACATCGATTTCAGCAAGATCGCAGACCCCTCCACTCTCGGGCTGTGCCTTGGCCATGTAGTTGGCGATTTTGGCCAGGGTCTTGGTCGGGCCGATGCCAATCGACACCGGGATGCCAGTATCACGCCGGACCGTCGTCAGGATCAGGCGGGCGTAGTCGGTCAGGCCCCTGCGCTCAAACCCGGCCAGGTTCAGGAAGGCCTCGTCGATGCTGTAGAGCTCGATCTCAGGGGTGAAGGTGCCCATCGTGTCCATGACGCGGCGGCTCATGTCGCCATACAGCGCGTAGTTGGAGCTGAACACGGCGACATTATGGCCGGTCAGTTTCTCGCGGGTGAGGTGGTATGGGTCGCCCATGGCGAAGCCGAGGGCTTTGGCCTCGTCGCTGCGGGCGATGATGCAGCCGTCGTTGTTCGACAGCACGACGACCGGGCGGTCTTCCAGGGCAGGACGGAAGACCCGCTCGCAGCTCACGTAGAAATTGTTACAGTCCGCCAACGCAAAGATCGGGTGGGCCATCGGGCCACCTAGCGGTGGAACTGGCGGATGCTGCCGGTCACCACGCCCCAGATCAGCAGCTCCTGGTCGGGCGTGACGGTGATGATGGGGTAGCGATGATTGGCCGGGCGGAGCTGCACGAGGTCGCCCTGCCGGAACAGACGCTTCACGGTCAATTCGCCGTTGAGCACGGCGATCACGATGTCGTGGTGCTTGGGTTCTAAGGAGCGGTCCACCACCAGGATGTCGCCGTCGTACAGCCCGGCCCCCTGCATAGAGTCACCGGCCAGGCGAACATAGAACGTGGAGGCCGGGTGTTGGATCAGCAGTTCGTGGAGGTCGAGGTCGCGGTCCAGGTGATCGTCGGCAGGTGAGGGGAATCCGGCCGCGACCAGCGCGAGAAACAGCGGTCGTGTCAGGGCTGAAGGCGTGTCAGAAGCGGTATAGAGGGCCGCGACGTTGCTCATGGCGCGGAGGATACATCAACAAGATGTTGATGTGCAACAATAAAATACAGTTGGTCTCTAAGCTCCCTCCTCAAATACGCGAGGTGGCATTGTCAACTTATCGCGGCTAATACCGTCCTCAGGCAAACGGGTACGCTCAATTTATCGGGGTTTGTAGCGGGGTAGAAGCATGATACAAAGCTGTGCATCTCCGCATCCGTTTCAGCGTGATTTCGTGACCACAGGAGATGCTCAGCCATGCCACTTCTCTCCCACTTACACCAACTCTTCAACGCCGACACGTGCCACGCCTATATCCATACGCTACGGTGGAAAGAGCGTCCGCTCCACTGTCCCCGTTGTCAGAGCCACGCCGTCGGTCCCTGGGGCAATTACCACTACCGGCCCAGGTTGAAACGCTACTGGTGCCACGGCTGTCGGCGCACCTTCAACGATCTCACCCACACGCTGTTCGCCCAGAGCCAGCGGTCACTCCCACACTGGATTTTGGCGACCTTTCTGCTGTGCCTCTCGTGTTCGTCTCGTCGCATTGCGAGGGAATTAGGTGTTCATATCCGTACCAGCTATCGTTGGTGCTGGTGGCTGCGTAACGCCGCCTTGTCCTACGAAACCGATCGCCACCTGGAGGGGACCATTGAAGCGGATGAACTCTATCACACCGCTGGGAACAAGGGGCAAGCGAAACACGGTGGGAACAAGCCCTTGGGACGCCGGCCGCGTCGTCGCCGTAAGAAACGTGAGCCCGGCCGGGGGCATTACGACAAAGACCGGCCAGCGGTGATCGCATGGGTGAGCCGGCAAGGTTCCGTTGTCATACAGGCCGTCAAGGATTTTACCGTCAAGACCGTACAACAAGCAGCCGACTTGGCGGTGCAAGCGGGCAGTCAGCTCTATACGGACTCGGCCAGCAGCTATCGAGCGTTGAAAGGCTATGGGCACGAGTTCGTCAATCATACGCAGAAGGAATATGCGCGTGGGGACGTACACGAGAATCGAGCCGAGTGCCTGTTCTCCTTGCTCAAGCCCTACCTGCGGGTGTTTCGTGGCATCGGCAAACGCAACTTGCCGGGATACTTGGGCTTCTTTCAATTCCTGCGGAACGTTCGTCAACGGAATGCCTTCGAGCAGGCGGAGCTGATCTTGCCGGCGGCGTTAGATCCAGCCATTGCGAGCAGAGCCAAGAGGGGAGAATTTGTCACCTACTTTGACCATTTCGACCTTCTACAAACCGCGATAAATTGAGCGGACGGCGTCAGGTGGTGGAGCCTGGTGATCCTCGAGGGGTATTCACGCACCATCCTCGCCGGGGCGATCGCCCCGACCGAAGCCACCTGGGTCGCCTTGATGGTGCTGTATACGGCCCAGTAACACTGTAGCTGTGACCAGACCTAACAAGGAGCATCGCGACTCACCCGCGTTTCCCTTTTCGCGTTTGGCCCTGGCAATTCGTGACGAAAACGACCGAAACAGGAGCGGTGATACATTCAAAGGTCGCATAAAAGTGCCGGTTCCCGCAGATAGGGGAAATTGACGGTGGGATAGACAACGCCTGTGGTGATGCAAGAATATCTTTCTGGTCAATGAGATAAGGTCTATTAGGTGGTATCGCAGCCACGGTGCTACTGGGCCCCGTTGGGCTTCTATTTTATGCCGCGCATCCGGGACCTCAAAGACCAGCAGTTGTACCGCCTGGACCGCTTTGTCGACTACGGCGTGTTTACGCCCTTGCTCACCAAGACCGCCGACCTCACTCTTGTGGAAGAGCAGTGGGAAGAGATGCTCCGTGTGGCGCTCTCCCTCAAGCGGCGCACGGCCCCGGCGCATGTGATCGTGCAGCGCTTGACCAACAGCTTTCCTGCCGATCGGTTATCCAGGGCAATGACCAACCTGGGGCGCATCATCAAGACGCAATATATCTTGCGTTACCTGACCGATCGCGACCTCCGGCAAACGGTCCAGCTCCAGCTCAACAAAGGCGAATATCGGCACAAGTTGCCCCGCCGCATTTTCTTTGCCGACCAAGGGGAATTTACGACGGGCGATTACGAGGAGATCATGAACAAGGCCAGTTGTCTGAGCCTCGTATCCAATGCCATCCTGTACTGGAATACCATCAAGATCAACGACATCGTGGAAAACCTACGGGCGCAGGGAGAAGAGATCGACAAGGACACCTTATCGCATATCTCTCTCTTGCCCTTCAGACACGTTGTACCAAATGGCACGTATTTCATTGAGGATGTATAGCCGAAAGCCGCTTCAGGGGGGACGCGCTCAGCAGAAAATCAAAACCGTAGGTTTCTGTTCAAATGCCCCCGCTGGTCCTCGTTGGAAGGGCTTGACAATAGACAGACCTGTCTGTATATTTGAGGCATGAGACGCACACGAGAAACCTCTGAGGCTCGCCAGCGTATCCTGGACACCGCCGACCGGCTGTTCTACCAGGAGGGCCTGCGCGCCGTGGGCATCGACCGCATCATCGCCGAGGCCGGGGTCGCCAAGATGACCCTGTACACCTACTTCCCGTCGAAGGACGACTTGATCGTGGCCGTCCTGCAGTACCGGGAGGCGCAGGTGCTGGCGTTCTTCCGCGCGGCGATGGCGCGGCACGCCGCGCGGACCACGGACCCGCTGCGGGCTTTCTTCGCCGCCCTGAAGGAGTGGTTCGAGTCGCCGGGCTTCCGGGGCTGTGCATTCCAAAACGCCGCCGTGGAGCTGGCCGACCCCGACCACGCCGGGACACAGGTCGTCCGGGACCACAAGCGGCGGTTCGCCAACCTGCTGCGGGGCGTCGTCGAGGAGTCGGTGGGCACGGGAGCGGCGACGCTGGCCCCGGCCATCGCCCTGCTCGTCGAGGGGGCCATCGTGACCGCCGTGATCCACGGGACGCCCGACACCGCCGAGGTCGCCCGTGACGCCGCCCTGCAACTGGTTGAGAGCGCGAAGGGGGGATAGGCGCGCTCTTTTTTTAGCCATGAACATACAGACCTGTCTGTATAGTTCAACCACAGGAAAAGGGAGGTGGCCATGCACATCACGGCAATCTGGCGATATCCGGTCAAGAGCATGGCCGGCGAGCCGCTGCAACGGGTCCGCATGGGGCCGCTCGGCCTCGCAGGCGATCGCCTCGTCCACGTCGAGGGGGCCCAGGGACGCGTGATCACCGCCCGCTCCCATCCGCGCCTCCTGGGCCATCGGGGGACGCTGGGGCCCGCTGGCGAACCGCTGGTCGACGGCCGGCCGTGGTCCAGTCCGGACGTCGCCGCCACGGTGGTGGACATGGTCGGGCCTGGCGCGCAGCTCGTGCGCGACGACGGCGCCGCGCGCTTCGACGTGCTGCCGCTGCTGGTGGCCACGGACGGCGCGATCGCCGCCTTCGGTCACGACCATCGTCGCTTACGACCCAACCTCGTCATCGGCGGCGTCGAGGGGTTGGCCGAGCGCGAGTGGCCGGGCGGCTGCCTGCGCATCGGCCGGGTGCTCATCGGCGTCCAGGATTTGCGTCTGCGGTGCATCATGACGTCATACGATCCCGATACGCTGATCCAGGACAAGGACATTACCCGCGACATCTACCGGCGCTTCGGCGGCCAGCTCGCGCTCAACTGTTTCGTAATCGCAGGGGGCAACATCACCGTGGGCGATGCGGTGCACCTGGTGCGTGGTCGCGCCTGCACCGAGTCCGCGGCGGCCGCGGCCGTCGCCGGCGGCACCCCACCCTGACGGACACCACGTCTCGGCTGGACGGCCTGGGCCCCCGCGCTCGAGACGGGCCAGGCGACGTCCTGAAGGCCGCGACGCCCGTCGCCCCTGTCCACTTGTGACGAAAGGAGATGGAGCATGCTGAAAGGTCTGACACTGACGCCCATGGGACCATCCGAAGCCCACACGGTGGCGTATCGCACCGTGACGATCGAGGGCCTGGACATCTTCTACCGGGAGGCCGGGCCGCGAGAGGCCCCGACGGTCCTCCTGCTGCACGGCTTCCCCACCTCGTCTCACATGTTCCGCGGGCTGATCCCGCACCTCGCCGGGCCATACCACGTGGTCGCGCCCGACCTGCCGGGCTTTGGGTTCTCGGCGGCGCCGCCGCGCGAGCAATTCCAGTACAGCTTCGCGCATCTCGCCCGGACCATCGGCGCCTTTACCGAGGCGGTGGGCCTCCACCGGTTCGCCCTCTACGTCTTCGACTACGGCGCCCCGGTGGGATTGCGGCTGGCGCTGGCCCATCCCGAGCGCATCACGGCGATCATCAGCCAGAATGGGAACGCCTACGAAGAGGGCCTGAGCGAGGGCTGGAATCCGATCCAACAGTACTGGAAGGCACCGACGCCGCAACACCGCGCGGCGCTCAAGAGTTTTCTCGCCCCGGAGGCCACCAAGTGGCAGTACACGCACGGGGTCGCGGACGCCTCGCGCGTCGCGCCGGAATCCTATACGCTGGACGCCGCGCTGCTGGCCCGCCCGGGCAACGAGGAGATCCAGCTCGACTTGTTCCTGGATTACGCGAGCAATGTCGCGCTCTATCCGACGTTCCAGGCCTACTTCCGCGCGCAACACCCGCCGGTGCTCGCCGTCTGGGGGCGGAACGATCCGTTCTTCCTGCCGGCCGGCGCCGAGGCGTTTCGACGCGACACCCCGAACGCCGAGGTCCATTTGTTCGACACCGGCCATTTCGCGCTGGAGACCCACGCCCGCGAGATTGGGGCCACCATCATCGAGTTCCTGACGACGCGGGTCGGGACCTAGGAGCCGTCGGCTCCCGGCCACCCCAGGGCCTCAGGGCAGGTTGGCCCTCTGTAGGAGGGCTTGCTGGAGGTTGGCCCTGAACAGGTTGGCCCGCGACAGGTCGGCCTCGTCCAGGTAAGCCCCCTGGAGGTCGACCTGGGTCAGGTCGGCCCCCTGGAGGTTGGCCTGGAACAGGCTGGCCTGGCAAAGGTTGGCTCGCCGCGTGTCATGTGGTTCTCTTTCAGACTTTAGCCATGCCTCATGGTCGCGGAGGACGGTTGCGAGTTCTTCGAGAGTCAGTTTGCGATCTTTATAGGGGCCATCACACGCTACCTCCCCAGCGATGGCAACAGCCGAGTCGAGGCATCCGACTAGGAGCACCAGGCTCAACACCTTGGGTATCGGTCCCATGACGGTCAGCTCCTTGTTGCCCGTCGTCGCGCCGTGGCTCAGTCCTCCTCCCACCAGGCCCTGGGTTGCAGCTGCCCGCAGGTGGGGCAGGTGGTGGTCAGCGGGAACACCACCCGGAAATCCCGGCTGATGGTGCTTTTGGAGACGCCGAGGTACGCCGCGATCCGCGACTGCACGCCGTACGTCCAGCCGAAGCGCGCCACCAGCTGCAACACCTCGCGCTGGCGCAGCCGTGCCTGCAGGCGGCGCAGGCTGTTGTAGCGGGCCCGCCCTCGATTACGCTTACAGACGGTCTCCCAATCGGTCGGCTGCGACCACCAACTGTTGCGCACTTTCGTTCCCCCCGCGTGGCTTGCTTCACGCGCGCGAGTGTGAGCCAGTGCCGGGCGGGCGCTCCGGCACGGCCCCGGCAGCCGCTCGGCCGCCCCTCGCCTCGACCGGCCGGGGGCGCTCGGACACGGTCGCCAATTTGGCCTTGCGCTTCCGGTATGATCGCTGATACACTCCGGCGTTGTCAATGTTCAGTCGATCCGCTTGAACGCGCGGGGACCGCGCAGGGCCGAGCGGCCGGGCGGATGCCCTCGGGAGGACGGGCCCCTGCCGGCGCTGATGACGCGCCTCGCAGGGGCCGCGATCCCCTGACCACCCTGCCGCCGGGCCGGTTGGCCGCGGGCGGGACCCATGTCGACAGGAGGACGCCCACCATGGACACCCCCGACCAAGATCCGACCCCGGGTACGCGGGAGCACTTTCTGGAGGTCACGCGGCGGCAACGCTGGGGGACGATCCGGGACTACGTCGAGCTGTGCCGCAGGCAGGGCTACTTCACCGAGGCGTTCTACCGCAAGGCCACGGCCCACATGGAGCGCATCCACGTGCGACGCATGCTGCGGCAGGTGACCGACGGGCGCGGCTGGCCGACCCTGGCCAACATCGTGCGGGCGGGCGACGACGGCCGGCCGGAGCGCGTGTTCCTGCAGGAGGAGCTCTTCGGCCCCGAGGAGTACCGCCAGGTCGTCGCCTACCACTACGGCATGGCGCGGCACCACCTGTTCAAGGCGCAGACTTACCGCGACCACGCCAAGGCGCGTTTCGGCCTGCAGCTGCCGCTCTTCGAGGAGGACGACGGGCACGCGCTCTGAGCGCGGCCCGCAGCGCCTGCGCAAGGCCCCTGCGGAGAACCCCCAGCTCTCCGGCCTTGTCTGGGATGATTGGCGGGTCACTTAGACGCCGGCGCGCGGGCTAATCGGTCCTCCAATCTGTCGCCCGACAGCTGCGACCTCACCCGTCCCGCTCAGTGCGGCCGTGACCGCCCGAGGGGGACGGTCCTGGCACGGACCCGGAAGGCGTGCACCTCGCCCATGACAAACATGGCCAGAACCGACTCCGTTGGGTAATTCGCGGCGGTCAATCTCCCATGCGATGAGGATGAGTTTCTCCAGAGGTATGTGCGAGGTTTTTCTGACCTCCAAACGTCGTATAGGAGACCGGTTTTCCACGCAGCATGGCTGAATTAAGCAACAGCGTCTGTTGCGGCGCGGTGTGGTTGACAAGGCCTCGGGCAACTCCAGCGGACCATCTAGCTCGTCTGAGCACGCGTGTCGGCAGCCTCTTGTTTTCTGCCGGTCAGCACGGTCGACACGCCACTGAACAGGACCAGAGCCACCCCGATAAACGTCCGACTATCAGGGGTCTCTGACCAGAGCAGCCAGCCGAATATCCCCGCAAACACGATGGTAAAGTAGCTCATCGGGGAGAGCAGCCCGGCATTGATATAGCGCAGGGCTCGCACCAGAAAAAATTGTTGTGAAAACAGCAACAGGCCCACGCAACAGAGGAGAAACAATTCCTGCACATGCATCGTCGGCCAATTGCGCATCAGCAAGGGAACGCAGATGAGCGTTGACACAAGTGTGTAGTAGAACAGTTGCCGTGCCGGGGGCTCTGTGCTTGCCAACACCCGTACGGTGATAATCGCGATCGCGAGCAGGATGCCGGAGACCAGTCCGTAAATCGCTCCTCGATTCAAGGTCTGGAGATGGGGGTGAAGAATCAAACCCACCCCGACCAAACCAACCAGCGTACTGATCCAGAGTGCTCGTGCGACCGTTTGCCGCAGAAAGACCAGCAGCAACACGGGGACCCAGAGCGGGGCCGCACTCAGGAGAAGATTAGCATCCACCAAGGGCACATAGACAATCGCGACATAGAAGAACAAGTGAGCTAAGAGTCCGCTGAGACTGCGAAGAAGATGCAACGCGAGGCGTCGGGTTCTGAGGTTCTGGAGACCACCTGGTTGTGCCAACGCTGGCTCCCTTTTGAAGACCCAAGGACAGGTCAGTAACAGCGCGACGAAAAATTGAAAAAATCCAATCGTCGTGCTCGGCGTATCCGCTGGCAGCCATTTCACCACCACGCCAATGCAGGCAGTACTGAGGAATGTGGCCAAGGCAAAGCCAGTACCTCGGACGGCATTTTGAGGTGGCAAAAAAGAGGACTGTTGATCCATGGGTTGACTCCATCGTTGTCTGGCAGGTGGCGGGCAAGGCCAGTCCTCAACGACTGAGGATGGTGGGGCTACAGGCGTCAGCGTGCTCATGCCAAGCTGGGCATGCGCGCCGTTAAACCTATAGCCCCAAATAGCACGGGCCGCAACAGGTAGGGTCAAGGGAGGAATGATACACCGGCGCGAGTGTAGGCAAGTGAGGCCAGGAAGTCAACAGCAGGCGAGTCGGCTTGACTCCCCATCGGGGTAAAGTCTGTTGGGTACGTCCTCCCTTAACAGAGCACCGTCTGGCGGGACAATGGACGGGGCGCCAGCTGAGCAAAGTGGCCGGGCGGCCGCCGGCGTTCGCCTAATAGGTCACCCCAGAGCCAGGCGATCACTCGGACCACATTCATCGCGGTGGCATTGAGGAGCTGCTGGAGGTGCGTGCGCGCCACCCCCAGGTATCGACTCCGGCGGAGATCAAAGCGCCGGATCCCTTGCGAGAGGCTACTCTCCACCCCTGCCCGCAGCGCATACTGGGCTTTGAACTGCGGTGTCCCCTGGCGCTGCCGCGCAGCTTGGAGCGCCTCATGGTGGACTTGTGGGCTGACCGTGAGCTGGCGGGGGGCTGCTTGGGCGGAAGTGCACTCCCGGCGGGCGGGACACGCACGACACGTGGCCCCGTCAAACCGGATGCGAATGACCGGGTCGCCCGACACATCATGTCCCGGCCGCCAGTGGACACTGGCGTGGCCTTGGGGACAGCGGGCCTGCTGAGCCTCCTAATCGATGACAAAGGCCTGCAGGTCATCGCCGTTCCCTTCCCGCCGTTGCCGGCTGTAGGACCCAAATGGCGGACCCACCACATCGATCTGATGCTGAACCTGGGCGGTGACCAGTAAGTCTGCGTCCACATAGCCGCTGTCGAGTAAGTGGGTCCCAGGAAGGAGATCCCGATCGGCCAAGTCCTGTTGGATGGCGGGGCCCATGACGCGATCTTGCGTGGTCGCTGGCGTCGTCATTACCTGCGTGATGAGATTGGGGTGGTCGGCATCGCAGGTCTCCGTCAGATGGACCTTATCGCCCACCCACTCGACCTCGCGTGTCGTGCTGTAGCGGGCCTCCGGGTCATAGGGGGAGGCGATGAGTTCCGCGGGGGAGGGCCTGTCTTTGCCCTCGCGCCCGCTCAAGCGCCCGTTGACCTCGATGTACGGCTCAGCCCAGACCTGCGGTAGCGTTTTGACAGCTGGCATCTCCTGCAACCAGGGCTGCTCGACAGCCGTAGCAACCGCGTGGAGCAGGGTCTGACCATCGGCCCCGATGACCGCCGCCAACGCCTTACGGGCCGCTGCCGTCTTGGGCCGCTGATCGTTCTCCACCCGACGGCTATAGCGGTCATCCCATTCCCGGGGGGCCAAGGCCTGCAGCCATGCCGGCGCCACAATCGCCCGGCTGTTCAGCGCGGCGCGCAGCGTCTCTCCCACACGCTCGAGCCGATGGAGGATGCGACTGGCCGCCACCACAGACGTGGAGTCCGTGCGCTGGCGGCCGCGAGTTGTGAGGAGCCCCGGCGTTCGCGCCAGCGTCAGTAGGGCATCCCGCAGGTGGGATGCCGCCTCCCCGGCGACCAGCCGCGGGCGGAACTCGCTCCGCACGGGATGGTGGAAGCCGGGATCGGCGAGTTCCAACCCGAGGACGTAGTTCCAATCAATGCGGCTGCGGACGGCATCCGCGGCTTGGCGCTCGGAGAAGCCTTCGGCAAACTGGAGAACGGTGACCAGAGCCAGGCGCGCCGGTGCTTCTGCGGGGTGACCGCGCCTCGGGAAGAGCGCCGCGAACTGCGCGTCCTGGTAGATAGTGCCACGACGGTCGGCTACCTGCATGTAGAGGTTCCCGCGAGGGAACGCGGCACGGGCCATCCGCTGGGTTTCGTCAGGGATCGGATCGGCGGCTTGGGGGTGTAGGGACATGTGGGGGCCTCCTTCCGTATAGATTTGAGTATCAGGAAAGAGGATCCTCTCGTAATTGTCGAACTACTGTCGTCCAAATATCTTCCTGCGGCTTCGAGACAAATTCGCCACCAGTGTCTGTTCTGACGCGGTTTGCAACCACCTACCCACCTTGAGTGCCCTTCTGGAGCGACTCCAGCGCCTGATCGATGCTGAAGCTGCCGGGCTTCTGGCTGGGTGGGAACTCCTTGAAGGTGCCAAGGAATTTGCCCACGTATTGCTGCGCCGGGACCATCACAAACAAGTGCTCCACACGCCAGCGCTCGTAGTCCATGCCTTCATGGTCCGCGGTCTCGAAGGGATCGCTGCGCAGGTTGAAGAGCTTTGGCAACCGCAGCGAGACAAAAGGCTCCTGCCAGACATTGAAGCCGTGCTCGCGTTGCTCGGCGAAGACGATCTTCCACTGGTCATAGCGCAGGCCCACGAGCGAGCCGTCGTCGACGAAGTAGATGAACTCGCGACGCGGACTCGGCGATTTCCCGGCCAGGGCGTCGGTGATATTATACCCATCCAGATGCACCTTGAAGGTCTTGCCGCCGACCGTCATGCCTGTCAAGAGTTTGTCCTTGACGTCCGGGTCACCCGCCGCCGCCAGCAGCGTGGGGAGCATGTCTTCATGCGCGAAGATGTCGTTGAACACCGTGCCGGGCTTGATCACGCCGGGCCAGCGGATGGCGCAGGGCACACGATAGCCACCCTCCCAATTGGCTATTTTTGCCCAACCCCCGAACGTGTAAAATCAGCTCAGCCTTAAACTAGAGAAGCTGTCATGGAGTGCCAGTTAGAGAGACTTTGCCGTAAATGCCTCTTTTAGGAGAAGTTAGAAAGATCAGCATCAATCAACACGCGGGTCATAGAGGCTTCTTTCGGCAGGTCTCAGGCCTCTTTTTCGGCAAAGTTCACTCCACAGTGGCATTCAAAACACCTGTCAGGGCTGCAAAAGTACTATGTGGCACTGTATGACA
>JBKPCR010000128.1:0-11328 GCA_046727435.1 bacterium
AAACTCCTTGTACGTCATGCGTGCACTCCATCTCGGTTCATACCAGCCCAATTGGCATCGCCAGGATAAGGTATGATAACGGCCTGTATGATGCGTGAAGAGACGAGGGGATGCAAGCGGGATGTGAGGCCAGACGCGGAACGCCTCCTAGATGGCCATGGATGAACTGGCCTGAGCGATATAGCCAGAGGGGCACGTATTCAAAAGAAGTTTTTGTGGACGCCCTCAACACCCTTCCCGTTCCCCGGTCGCACGAGGAGAACGAGAGCTGGCCCACACATCTTGCCACCCTGCGTGCAGCTGTTTCGTCCCCAAACGGCCCAGCTTTTATCCCGCTAGGCGAGTTGGCCGGGCTTGAAGTTGAGCGACGGGCCAAACCAGATCAGCCGCGACAACGGCAAGCGCCGCGTCGTGGTCCAGGCAAACATCCGTGGGCGCGACCTGGGCTCGTTTGTTGCGGAGGCTCAGGGGCGCATCGCCCGCGAGCTTACCCTGCCGTCGGGGAGCTGGCTTTCTTGGGGCGGGCCGTTTGAAAACCTGATGGCCGAACGGCAGCGCTTAACTCTCGTGGTCCCCGGCTGCTTCTTGTTGATTTTCCTCCTCCTCTATGGTGAGTTGAATTCGGCTAAATAGGCGCTCCTCGTCTTTACCGGGGTGCTGCTGGCGCTCACGGGCGCACCGTCTCCCTTTGGTCCTCGATTGTCCCTGATGACTTGGGGTAGCGGGGATCGAGGAGTCTTCATGCAAAGCCCCTTGAAAATCCATTCAAACATACCGGCACCGGCGTTGCCGCACACTCGTGACTGGCGGCGGATTGGCCTCTGGCTTGTCGCAGCCACCATGGCCTACAACGTTCTAGAAGGAGTGGTCGCAGTTTGGGCTGGCCTAGAGGCAAGAAGTATTGCCCTTGTCGGTTTTGGTCTCGATAGCTTTATCGAGTGTGCGGCGGCGGCCGCGCTCTTCTGGCGGCTCGGCATCGAGGCGCGGGGAGCCGACCCCGAGACTATCGAGCGAGGCGAGGGCTGTGTGTACCGCTTTGTCGGAGGCACGTTTCTCGCGCTTGCCCTCTACGTGCTCATCCAAGTAGGCTGGACGCTCTGGCACCAGGAAGCGGTTTCGGAGAGTAGGCTCGGCATCATCCTGGCCGTAGCTTCGCTCATCGTCATGCCACTGGTCTCCTGGGGGAAGCTCCATACAGCAAACACCATCGGCAGTGCGGCGCTCCGGGCGGAGGCGAAGGAGACGCTTGTCTGCTCCTATCTCTCGTTTACGCTCCTCTTGGGGCTTCTTGCCAATGCCGTAGTCGGCTGGTGGTGGGCAGACCCTATTGCCGCCCTCCTCATGATGCCCTGGCTCGTCAAGGAGGGCATAGAAGGGGTGCGTGGCGAGCACTGTGCGACAGGATGCAATGAGGAGGGCCAGCACGGTTTCTCCGGAACCTCATCGCCGCCTCTTTCCTAAGAGCTCCAGTCGTAATGGAGGGCGTTATAGAAGTGCATGATCCTTCTTGGGCTCTTCAGGGGTATGTTCTTGGCTTGCCATGTTTTCTTAGGGAATATCCTGGGGAGGCTATCGCCATTGAGTTGAGCAGATACTCGCCGCTCTTGGCGGGCATCTGCTCCAGCGATGGGTCAGGCCGTACGCTGGGGTACACCTCTCATCTTCACGTAGGCCCGAACCATCAGCACAGCCGCGCTCAGGGACAAAATCTGCAACGTCGGTGATGTCCGGGGTCCCCGCCATCACAGCGACTCACGCGACTTCGTGTCGCACTCCAACTCCAAGCTCAGGACCATGAAGGGCATGATGGCGTCCTAGTTGACCGCTGCACATGGTGCATGCTAGTGTAGGGACCTCTTCTCCCGGCTCTTTAACCGCCCAACCCCAAAATGCTGCGGTGAGGTGTGTAGACCATGCCACGACCAACGCTCAAAATCGAAGGCGCACGGTTTCTCATCACGATGGATGCGTCGCGGCGCATCATCCAGGATGGGTCTTTACTGATCGATGGCCAACGCATCACCCGCGTGGGGAAGGCTGCCGAGCTCACTGGCCTGCCGGCTGACCAAGTCATCGATGCTCGGGAGATGGTGGTCACCCCGGGCTTCTGCAACAATCACATGCATATTAGCTATGCCCATGCCGTACGGGGAATTTTCCCAGACGATCTCAACCCCGGTGTTTATCTAGCCAATGTCTTCAAATTACAAGGGGCAATGACCGCGGAAGATGAGTATTACACCTCGCTCCTGGGCATCACTGAGCTCCTAAAGTATGGTACCACCTGCTTCCTCGATCCCGGTAGCACCAAGTTTCTCGACACCTGTATGCAGGCTTATGAAGAATCAGGATGCCGGATCGTCGTCGGCGCCCAGGTGGTCGATCAGCCCAATCCAATCAATATCCCGGTTACCAGCACACAGGACTCCATCGCCACGATGGAAAAGACCATCAAGACCTATGATCATCGCCTCAACGACCGGGTGCGGGCCTGGGCCATGCCCTTCGCCGCCGACTATGCCACGCAGGAACTGCTGGTGGCCGCCAAACGCCTGGCGGATGCCTATCAGACCGGCATGACCTTGCATCAGAGCAATGATCCGCCCAGTGTCAAAATGGCGCTGGAACAATACGGCAAGCGCCCCATCGAATACCTGGAGAGTATCGGCGTGCTCGGCTCTAACGTGCTGCTGGCCCACCTGGTTGGACTCGATGACAACGAAGTCGACGTCATGGCACGGACGCACACGAAGGCGGTGATGGTGCCGACGGCGGCTCTCAAGATGGGCCGGGGGACGAGTAGCCAGGGCAAGCTCCCGGAAATGCTGCAGAAGGGCATCGCCGTGAGCCTCGGCACCGATGCCGGCAACAACTCCAACCTGCTCGAAACCCAGCGCTCGATGTATCTCGCGGCTGTGCTCTACAAAGACGCCCGGCGCAGCACCAGCATGGTAGCGGCCGAGACGGCCCTGGAAATGGCCACGCTCAACGGCGCCAAGGCCCTCGGGCTCGATCACGACCTGGGCTCTATCGAAGTGGGCAAGAAAGCCGATTTGGTGCTGTTCGATACCAAGCGTCCAGAATGGCGAAATCTCTTCAACCCGGTCAATACCCTGGTGTATAACGCAGATGGCCGCAGTGTGCACACCGTCATCGTCGATGGCAGGGTCGTGGTGCAGGGCTATAAACCAGTCTATGTCGATGAATGGGAACTCATCCAAAAAGTTCAGGAGCTTGGCGAGCGACTGCTCACCCGGACGGGCGTGCATTTTCCGCCGCGCTGGCCGATCGTGTAACAACACCTCGTCCATGCTTTTCACGGCCTTTCCCTATGGAAAAGGGTGGAGGTAGGGGAAACCTCAGTAATATGGCATAAACCCCTCACCCTGGCCCTCCCAGGGGGAGAGGGGACCAAACAGGAGAGTACACCATGAAAATCACCGATGTGGAAGCCATAATTTGCGATGCCGGCTGGCGGCCGTGGACCTTCGTCAAAATCCAGACCGACAACGGCCTGACCGGCTATGGAGAATGCAGCGACAACCGTACCCCACACGCCATCGCCGGTTGTGTCGAAGACCTCAAATCGTTGCTACTGGGCCAGGACCCACGTCCTATTGAGAGAGTATACTGGGATATGTATCGCGCCACGCGCCAGAGTCCGGGCGGCATCGCGGCGAAGGCGATGGCGGGCATCGATTGCGCCCTGTGGGATATCAAGGCCAAGGCTCTGGGCGTGCCGGTGTTCGAACTGTTCGGTGGCCCCACGCGTGATCAGGTGCGCCTGTATTGGTCGCACTGCGGGACGACACGAGCACGGTACGGCAAGGCCCTCGGCACGCCGCCGCTGCGCTCGCTGGATGATATCGCCAACCTGGGGCGCGAAGTAGTCAGCCGCGGCTTCACTGCCCTGAAGACCAACATCGTGATTCCAGGGGACCCGGCGCAGGTCTTCATGCAAGGCTTCGGTGGCGGCTCGGGGACGACGGATCAGGTGGTCACGCCCACCATCATTCGCGCCATCGAGAATCTCATCGGCACATTCCGCGAAGCGGTCGGCCCAGACATTGATATCTGCCTGGACCTGAATTTCAACTTCAAGACCGAGGCCTGTCTGCGCATCGCCAAGGCGGTGGAACCGTTCGACCTGCTGTGGCTGGAAATCGATATGTATGACCCGGACGCGCTCCTGCAGATCAAACAGTCTACCACCACTCGCATCTGCACTGGTGAGAACTTCTACACGCTGCGCGGCTATCGTCCCTACTTCGAGAAGCACGCTCTCGACGTCGCCATGATCGACGTGCCATGGAATGGCTTCACGCAATCAAAGAAGGTCGGGGATCTGGCCGAGACGTATGAGCTAAACGTAGCGCCACACAATTACTACAGCCACCTGTCAACGTTGATGAGCGCTCATCTGTGTGCAGTCCTGCCCAATGTACGCGTTATGGAGATCGATATCGACGATGTACCGTGGAAAGACGACCTCATCACCGAGCCCCTGGACATCAAAGACGGCTACCTGCGAATTCCCACGCGCCCAGGGTGGGGGGCCGACCTGAACGAACGAGAAGTTGCCAAGCACCCCTGGAATAAGTAGTTGGCCGCAACAGGCTTGCGATATGCCAGTGCGGCGCCCAGCGGATGCCTGTGTGCAGAGCGTGTGCAAGCCCATAAGGCTGCAGATGAATGATAGGGTAACGGCTATGTCTGCTGACCCCCTGGACCGTAAGGCAAGCCATTTTGTGCTCTGGCGACCCCGGCACATGAGCCCTCCCCGGCTTGTCATCGGCGAGCTGAAGCCGGGAAATCCGCCGGCGTTTGTCGAACCGCGCAGTCTTGCCCTGCAAGCCTCGCCGAAGGGGTCAGACCTATGGGAAATCCCGGTAGCGGCGTGCGCTTTGACCGATGGTGAGGTCTATCATTACTGGTTTGAGGTCACTGAAGGTACCCCGTAAGTGGGCGGGGCGCGAGCCGAATTTTCCCTGGGAGGCGAAAGTATATGCCTTATTTTAAGGAGTGATGACCTTGAACAGTCGCGAGTCGCACACGTTTCGCGCCGTGAGCTTTCCCTGGCGGCTGCATGTCGGGATGCATGCACTCGATCACCTCTCCGACGAGGTACGGCGCACCAGGGCCGAGCGTGCCTTTATCGTCTGCGGCCAAACGGTGGCGCATAAAACCAACCTGCTACAACGCGTCAAGGATCAGCTTGGATCGCTGTATGCTGGGGTCTTCGATGCCATGGATAAGGACTCCAGCTGGCCGGCGGTGCAGCACGGCATTGATGCCGCCCGAACCGTGGGGGCCGATCTGCTCATCGCTATCGGCGGCGGCAGTGTCATTGTCGGAACCCGTGCCGTGGCGATATTGCTGGCGGAAAAGGGGGACCCCTATACGCTCATGACCCAATATCCTGCCGGTCAACCGGCGGTGAGCCCGCGGCTGATGGCCCCCAAGCCACCGATCATTAACGTCGTGACCACCCCGACCACGGCAATGAATCGCGCTGGCACCGGCCTGAAGAACGACCAGCTCGACCACCGCATGGAATTCTACGATCCTAAGACGCGACCGACAGCGATCTTCTGGGATGCTGAGGCGTTGCTCACCGCGCCGCCTGCCCTCGTCCGATCCACAGCCACCTCGACGTTCAGTGGTGCTCTGCGCAACCTCGCCAGCCCCGCTATGAATCCACTGGTCGAGGGCGATCGCTTGCAGGCGTTTCGACTGCTGCATCGGGCCTTGCCCCGCATTATGTCAGAACCGGACAACGTTGATCTCCGCATCGACCTCTGCGCCGCGGCATTGCTCGAAAATCGGGCTGCCGACGATGGTGCCGACCGCCGGCGCGAGCGGGATCAGACCTCCGGCCGGGCCTATGCCTTGGCCACAGCCCTGCACATCCGATATGACTCTGTACATCAAGGAGAAGCCACCTCGGCAGTGATGCCGACTGTGACTCGCCTGACACCACCGCAGGACGCGAGGCCGGCGCAGCGCATTGCGGAAGCGCTGGGGGTGTGGAGAGATGGGATGGCTGCCGAGGCCGCCGCCGCAGCAACAGCCGATGCCCTGGAGTCTCTCTACCGGTCGATCGGCATGCCGACGCGGGTACGCGAGTTAGCCATTCCCGAGAACGATTTGCCGCTGCTTGCTCGCGACACACTCAAGAACTTTAATGCCAACGCTGGCTCCCGGTCTGAGTCGTATGTTGATGAGATGCTGCAGTTGTTAAGGGCGGCCTGGTAACCTCGCCGCCTCATCAGCGAGATGCAGTTCAACCGAGGGGTACAAGGAAAGGAATACGCTATGCCCGATCTCACTTCATTGGCTTCGTCGGTCGCAGGGCTCTTGAAGGCAGGCAACCAGACAGTGGCCGTTGCCGAATCCTCGGGAGGGGGGTTGATTTCCGCGGCCTTGGTGTCGATTCCTGGCGCCTCAGCGTATTACATCGGCGGCGGCGTGGTTTACACCTCGGCTGCAAGACGGGCTCTGCTCCGGGTGGGAGATGAGGCGATGGCCGGCATACGGGCCAGCACCGAACCTTATGCGCTGCTGAAGGCGCGGACAGTACGTGAGCAACTGGGTGCCACCTGGGGACTGGCCGAAACCGGGGCTAGCGGTCCCACCGGCAACCGCTACGGCGACGCGGCTGGACATGCCTGTATCGCGGTAACTGGCCCGGTCGAGCGCTCCATCACCGTAGAGACGGGGAAGGCCGACCGCGAAGCGAATATGTGGACGTTCGCCAAAGCGGCACTGGATCTGTTGGAAACATGCATAAAAGAAAGCAAATAACCCTGAGTAGACGTTGTATGAGGGTTACCTGCTGAGGTGCGGCTGGGGCAATGGAAGAGCGATCTTGCCCCGGCCGTCCACAATTACTGGCGCGTGGCGATGTTAAGCTGCCCGCTAGGCTATGTTGAACGCCACCATCTTGATATGGGTCATCTCTTCGATGGCGTGGCGTACACCTTCTCGGCCAATGCCGCTTTCTTTCACGCCGCCGTACGGCATGTGATCGGCACGGAAGGTGGGGACATCATTGATGATCACGCCGCCAAATTCCAGGCGTTTGATCGCCCGCCAGGCCTTTTGCACGTCACGGCAGAACACACCGGCCTGCAGACCGTACGCGGTGTCATTGGCTTGGTGGAGGGCTTCGTCGAAGTCGTCAAAGGGCATAATCGACACGACCGGAGCGAAGACTTCGGAGCAGACCACTTTCATCGCCTGCGTGACATTGGCGAGCACGGTCGGGTGGAAGAGAGCGCCCTCGCGTTTCCCGCCTGCTAAGACCCTTGCGCCTTCACCGACAGCCTCCTGAATCCAGGCTTCCGCGCGGATGGCCTCGCTCTCATCGATCATCGGCCCCACATCACATTCCTCATCGAGCGGGTCGCCCACCTTCAATGCTGCCGTCGCACTCACGAAGCGCTCGGTAAATTCCTTCTCGATGCTGCGCTGCACATAGATACGCTGCACCGACAGACAGACCTGCCCCGAGTTGTAAAAGCTTCCCACCACACATTTAGGTACTGCAACCGTGAGATCGGCGTCATGATCGATGATCGTCGGCGAACTGTTCCCCAGTTCCAAGGTCACTTTTTTCAAGCCGGCTCGGCTCATGATATGCCGGCCAACAGGCGGGCTTCCGGTAAAGGTGACCTTGGCGGGTCGTGGGTCGGTGACCAGTTGATCACCAACTGTACGCCCATCACCGAAAATGATGTTCAGCGCCCCGGCCGGGAGCCCGGCTTCCACTAAGATCTCTCCGAGGATAACTGAGGTGAGCGGCGTGGTGGTGGCTGGTTTCAGCACGACCGTATTGCCCACTGCCAGGGCTGGTGCCACTTTGTGTGCGACCAGGTTGAGAGGAAAATTGAACGGAGAGATGGCGACCACGACGCCCACCGGTACTCTGAGATAGAAGCCCATGTGTGTTGCGCCGGCGGGTGTGGCATCCAGTGGCACCGTCTCGCCATGAATGCGTTTGGCCTCTTCTGCAGCAAAGGTGAAGGTTTGAATGCCCCGGTCGGCCTCAGCACGTGCGAATTTGAGGGCTTTTCCCGCTTCCGCTGCAATGGTCCGAGCGATCTCCTCTCGGCGCTGCTGGAGCAAGTCGACCGCCTTCCCGAGGATCCCCGCGCGCTGGTAGGCTGGCAGGGCCGCCATCGCCGGGAAGGACTGCTCAGCCGCGCTGATGGCGTGATCAATCGTCGCTGCATCGGCTAATGGAATAGTCCCCAGGATGCTGCCATCATATTTGTTCTTTACCTCACGCCGAGTGCCCCCTCCCATCCAGCGCCCAGCGATGAGCATCTGATAGTCTCTGGCCATGTGCTCGTCTCCTCTGCGTTTATGCAATGCCATCCACGTAAGTTCGCGTCATCGCGCTGCTCCCCGCCACACCTCCGGCCCCACACCGGACGACGTGAAATATCTCGGACACTTCATCGTAAAGCCGAGGTGCTCGATATTGAAGGGCCGCGCCTCGCGCACCCTATTCTGGCAGGTCGCCAAAGCGTTCACGGTAACGTGCCAGCAAGGCCTCTAATCCCGCTGCTTGGTCGCGCGACTCGACGGCTTGACGTTGAGCCTCAGCGGCCTGCTCTTGGGCTTCAGCGGCTTGACGTTGAGCTTCAGTGGCCTGCTCTTGGGCTTCAGCGGCTTGACGTTGGGTCGCAGCAGCCTGTTGCTGTGATTCAGTAGCAACCTCCTGCGGCGTTGGCAATAGTACCCCCTCCATCGTCGCCCAGCGTAACCAGCGGGCCTCGACGTCTTGATAGATGCCATCCCACCGGAGCAACGCAAGCTCTAAACACTGGCTGATGAGGCGTCCTTGACTGTCTTCCGTGAGCGGCTCATAGCCCCTATTGCGTAGGGCAAATCCCGCCCACTCCGCGGTAAATGGGTCAAACCAAAAATATTCCGATACGCGCAAACGGTCCTGGTAAATGTCTTTTTTTTCGCCCTTGTCCTGGGCGGCGGTGCTCTCCGATAACAACTCGATCACGACGTCTGGCCCTTTGCCTTCCTGCCACACCACCCAGCTCTTACGTTCGCGCTTTGGCACCCCAAGCACGGCAAAAAAATCGGGGCCTCGGAGATCTTGATGTCGGACCTGCTCCAGGCTGAAATAGATAAACATATTGCCCCCAACATAAGCGTCCATCCGGTCAGCCCAGATTAAACGTAGGGGGTCGATCAGCAATTGCATTTGTAGGGCGTGGCGCTGGGTCTCCATTGGCATCCCATCATCGCAGGGGAGTTCATCTTCAGTCGGCGGCAATTCGATCCCAAAGGCCTCCAGCTCAGCCGGTGTCATCTCTGCCATGGGTCTCACCTCACTTCGGACCAGCATCACGCAATGGGGTACGTTGCCATACGCACGCCTTCATTGCCGTAGCAACCCATCCCAGACCATTCGATTTCCGATCGATTGGCCAGCAATTGGTACACCAACACCATACTATGAATCACCTCAGCCCACAAGCGCGGTCCGGGATAGGCAATGTCGCCTTTTGCCCTATGAGAATTCTACTCAATTGCCGCGAGAGCGCAAGTTAGGACCTTACTCTGACCCTGTAAGCCTTGCAACAGCATTGCTGACCATGATATAGTAGTTTATCATTCTGCAATGAAGGTCTCAGCATCTCCCAAGTGCGCCCGTAGCTCAGCCGGACAGAGCGCCTGGCTTCGAACCAGGAGGTCGGGGGTTCGATCCCCTCCGGGCGTACCTACTCTCCCAAGGGCTAGCCGTACATCAGTGCTTGCCCTTGGGAGAGTCATCCTCCTCATGTCCTCCTAAGATGGTCTGAGCCCGCCTCCGACGCGGCATTGCATCGCTTCCATGCGCGGTTCCGTCCAGATGTCCCTCGACCATCCGATCATTGACAGCCCTCCACAGGAACAGATCAAGCGCGGCGTCGAGGATTTGTAGGCGAGGGGGATAAACCTATGCGGACCTGGTTTGCCATGGTCATCATGTTGGGGCTGAGCCTTCGCTTGGTCCCTATCGTGCAGGCTGGGGGCTCATGTGTCAGGTGGGATGGACCGGGATGGCACTGGATACGAAGATCATGAGACGTCGTACGCTATGATGTTCTGTCCCTATTCATTGTCCGTGAACAAGGAAGAGAGAACAATGGCATCATGATGATTGTGCATCTGACGGTATTCACCGTGGGTGTCACACGAGTGCATCGCACATACCGACACTACGAAGGAGTGCCAGCCATGACGAGATGCGGCGGACAGCCTGTCCATCGGGACAATGCGCCGTCCGCCGCACAATTCACAACGTTTCACACCGATTCGTACCGGTTAAAAGTCGTCAGATCCCAGCTCCTTTGTGGCGTTCCTGGACTTCGTGCCGTTGCCGGCGAAACCGTCGTCGCCCTCGTAAATGCGCTGCTGCTCGAGGTAGGATTTCGGCGCTAGGTAGTCGTCGAAATTCTTGAGCTCATCTTGCCACGCTGTGTAGGGAATCGGCGAGGGGTTCGGTGATGGCCGCGGGTCCGAGTACCGGGATGCCTTGCCTTCGCCTTGCCGGGAGAAGGTCACGCTCCTCCCCACCTTGGAATCCAGCAGGTCGCGCCAGTCGGAGTCTATCATGAGCGCCACGAGCTTGTTGATCATGGCTTCCGTCGTCGCCCAGACCTGCACGCCCCGATCAACGTCGTCGAGATCGATGATTTGCACGAGGAAACGGTACTTCACCCGCATCGCCTCCGCCTGATCACCGAGATCTGAGCTCGCGGCCAACGCTTCAATGCGGTCGCATACGCAGCAGGCCTGCGCGATACGGCTCCGGCAGGGTACACCCCGCTTTCGAGGACCGACCTCAAAGTGCCATGGGACCTGGGCATAGAAACCGGGCTGGCCTTTCACCGGCACGATGCGAATGCGATTCACCCCCTGGTTTGGGGTCCACAGACGCTTGCGGCCCGCCTCCAGGCGCCGCCATTCCGCCTTGAGCCACTCGATCGGGGGTGCATACGCCTGATCGACCCCCATCGGGACGTCCAGTATCGACTGTGCCGCAGCCACCTTCGGGCGGGATTGCGGCTCATCATCTAATGGCACACGCCGGCGCAGCTCTTCGGCTCGGCGGAGACGCTCCGACATGCTCAGTCGTCGTTCCATCGCCATTATTCCTTTCATCTATGAGTTGTGAGTCATCGTGCACGATCATCAATCCATCATCTCGTGCTTTCCCACACCGTCAGGGGATTGTTATCGAATCATTCGTCTCTCCTCCGTCACCACGGAGTCGCACTCGCCTCCTTCCTCACATAGAGTTGCGATGATTTCCTCATT
>JBKPCR010000129.1:0-15927 GCA_046727435.1 bacterium
TAAAGACTCGGCGATCTCGGTCGTCGTCGCACATCCTCCCATCGCTTTGACCGCGGTCAGGATAGCGGCTTGCACGCTATCCCGTGCGACCTCACCGGCATCACCGAGGTATTGCCAGCAGGCCAAGCGGGCATCCCACCCAAGCGCCAGCTTTTTATCCCCCTCCAAATCACGCCCGACGATGTGAAGCGTGGCCCCCTTCTCGCCCCGCTCTCGATAGAGCCCTGCCACACAATCAGCTACGGCTCCCTTACCGGTCGAACCCAAAATGTCATCAACCGGATCTGGTGGAGTTCCACGAGGCTTGGTGTGGTGATCGATGACGAGCATACCAGCCTGGCGGTCGAGGGCGAGCCGTTGTAACGTGCTCAGCACCGCCGTCATGTCACCCACGTTATTCTGATCCGGCCTCCTCGACAGGGCTCGACTGAGGGTATCGATCACCACTAAGCGAAAGCCTTCCTCTTCCATAGCCCGCTGCAAGTTGGCGAGCCCGCTCTGGTCGAGCGGGTCCCAGGCGGTGCAGAAGATGGCATTCGTATGCACCGGCCAAGATTGCTCCTTCATGCGTTTCTGGAGGCGTCGTGCGGAGTCCTCAAATGCAATGTACAGAACTGGCGCTTTCTCAACATCTTGGGCCAAGATCTTCCCACCGGATGACACAGCATGGGCTAATTGCAGGGCTAACAAGGACTTGCCGATCTTCGGGCGGCCGGCCAGGAAGATCAAGCCTTCGGGAAAGAGCGTCGGGACCTCCCATCGAATGGCGGGGAATTGTGCAACGAGGAGTTCATCGGCGGTCCAGCGGGTTTTCTGTTGAGGGTCTTCGCGGTCGCCCGAGACCAGCTTGGCCAGCTTGGGATGACGCTGGGTGATACTAAGCCAAGTTGCGTGGACGGCGGAGATTCCCCCCGCAGCATGGGCTTGCACAAGGACTTCCACGATGTCCCGATAGTCACCGTATGCTTCTGGAGGTGTCCCGTTAGGAGAGCCACCGCTGAGGAGGGTCCGAATCAGCGTGGTGGCTGCCTGGGCATCCAACGCGTCGTTAGACATGGCTGAGGTCCGCGTGTTGCAGGAGCCAGCTGACAGCTTGGTGTGGCGCTGGCCAGCGGAGCAGCCTCACCCCCAGAGCCACAAGAACGCGCTTGAAGAACGAACGGAGGGCTTTACGTGAATGCTGAGGTTGGGGTCTAATCATCCTAGTCAAACCTTCTGAGTATTCCATCGCACATGGCGTTGACGCCGCACTTGGCTGCCACCGAGTGCGGTGTCACCATTTTTAATGACCGCGTCCCACCTCCACCTCCCGCACACGCCTTGTACGCCCAGGTTTGGTATGCTCCTGCAGCCACGTTTGAACTTCGGCAAGATTAAACCGCACACAGCGCCCGAGCCGGATATGCGGGATGTATCCAAGGTGCACCCATTCATAAATAGTGCTCTCGGCGATCTGTAGGGTAGCTGAGAGTTGCTTCACGGTGAAATGGGTCGGAAGGCTCGAATTCTGTCCGTTCTTAGCAGTTAGATGTTTTTTGACATCGTCCGGGGTAATATGAGCAGGTTTTACCATGAAGCCTCCCATGCTACTGACATCGTGGAGATATCGTGCCTCAATCCAGTAGATGCACTGTAGCGTGGGAAATGTACTTGGCGGGTCGGAAAATACGGCAAGAATTAATTGGACATTTTGCTGAGTGGCGCTAACTGCTGCGGCGGTTTTTCGGGAGCCCCCGAGATTTTATTGTCTTCCAATCAATCTGGTAGCATTTGAGGAGTTCGCTGAATCGCGACCTTGATAAGCCCAACTCAGAGGCTAAATCCACTTGAGTAATCTCACAACCTTGCGCCCTTAATGAATCGAGGCTAACTTGTATGTCCTTCTCCAGCGCTTGGCGTGATCTGTAATACCCGCTGCCCGGTGGACGCCCGAGGTGAACCAATTGACGCGCAGCCTCCATCCATCCGAAGGCGCGTATGACTGCCCGCTTGTCATGAGGTGGAAACGTCAGTGGACCAATGAACCCATATTCCCCTTCGCGCGGACGCCAGTTAAGCTCCGCATACAACGGGTCAGGGGGACGAAAAATTCGCATCCGACACACCAGTATCCCAATGGTGGGATCATCAGCCAAGGAGATCCATGCAAAAGGACATTCCTTTGGCAGACCAGGGACAGGCCAATCCCAGGAGGTCAGGTAGCAATCGCGTAAGCGACGATCTTTGGTGCGCAACTCAATTGTGAGTCGATGGCATGGTAGGGAAATCCTGAAACCGGGCAAAGAATCCATGGTAGGTTCCTTTCCCCACTCCTTTGAGGGGCGGGTCAGGATATGGGAGAAAACATCTTTTCACCGGCCAAGCTATCTCCGCCATGTCGAGGAGATTAGGTTATTCGATGGGGTCAATCCAGGGTCCATAGGGTGTCCATCAATGACCTAAAAAGGCCGTAATCAACAGACTCAATATAACCCATGGACTTCATCTATGCTACTGACAGATGGAATGATTCTGGTATGTACAGACAAAATCGTCGGATTCCAAAATACCCTTGGATTGGACTTCAAATCCAGTGCTCCGGGTTAAGCCCCCGGTGGGTGGGTTCGATTCCCATACGCCTCCGCCACTACTCATCACGCAATTAGGGAGGGGTAAGATGGATTCCTGAAGAACGCATGTCCTCCTCAAATCCTCCTCACCGGCTCCTGCGCTACGCCCACGTCCAGCTGGATCGGTTGGCGGATTGGCTCCCCCTCCTGCCATGGTAAGCCCCTCGCGGCCGTCGAGAGCTCCTCGTGAGCGAAGGAGGCGGCTATGCCGCCGGTGACCATGTTACTCATCGACGATCTCGAGGACGTGCGGGACGTGCTGGCGAAAGTGCTATCCCTCCAGGGCTACCGCATGCTGACGGCGAGCAACGTGTCGGCAGCCGAGGCCGTGCGCGAGCGGGTAAGGCTTGCCGCCCTGCGTGTGGCCATTACCAACGTCCGGCTCACGCGCAATCCCCACGCTCGGGAGGGAGTCGACCTGATTCAGCGCTGGCATGCGATCGCGCCGCGTCTCCCGTTCATCCTGATGAGCGGCGATTTGTGGCCGCACGAGGTCGCAGAGTTAGCAGCGGATGTCGTCTGGTGTTTGGCCAAGGCCTTCGCGATAGAGGCCTTTCTCAATGAGGCGCTTTGCTCACCTATTCCGCCCTGACCAATCCATTGGCGCACTCCTTCAAAAACTATCGCCCGAAGTTGACTTAGATACTTGGTACCAGGAGACATCATCCCCTAAATTTGGAATGTCGCCGGCTGCACGACTGGAGTGGCCCCCAGAAATCGCCGAGCGAGTAGCACTTCAGGCTGAGCTAATCCGCAGGATTGCCGACGGAAAAATTGATTTAGATGACTTTCTTGCCAGCTTTTTCCTCCCCTCAAGTGATTACACTGCTGAGTTAAGGGCATTTGCTAATCAATTACTCTTTCCCTTGCATCGGGACCTACAGCGTCTGGCTCGTCCAGCCCTTGAAGCCGAACGTGCGGCATCAAAGACCAAGACTAACGCCGAAGAATCCAAGCCCCTGCCCTATCATTTCATTGATAAACAGCGTTCGCCGCAACTCGAAGATATTCAATCCAGCCAGTTTGACCTACAGAAGCTTATTCAACTTTGCCGTGAGCTCGATTTTTGTTTCCGGAATGAGTGCTTGTTAGCCGTGGCCGCTTTGACGAGGGCCCTTCTCGACCATATCCCTCCGATCTTTGGCAAGCGAACATTTGCTGAGGTGGCTAATAACTACGGGGGACCGAAGTCGTTCCAGGATTCGATGAAACATCTAGAGAATTCGGCCAGAAATATTGGAGATACGCACCTGCATGTGCAAATTCGCGCGCGGGAATCGTTACCAACGCTCACTCAAGTTAACTTTTCGAATGACCTTGACCTTCTGCTGGCCGAAGTGATCAGGAAGCTCTCGTAAGGCGGAAATTCGGTATCTATTCGCGAACGCCTCGCCTGTTCATGGAGGTGAGAGATGCGGCGTGACTCTTTTTGGCAGTGGGCCCTAGTGGTGATTGCTATCCTCCTTGCGATGAACGTCCTTGGGCCATGGTTTCTCATGCCATCTCCTTCTCAGGGGGCCAGACCTACAGAGTACAAGGTGGTTTCCTTGCTTGACATCCCGCTCGATACGCCCAAGGGAGATGTGATGCACACCCCCATGCGTCAACTGGCAAAGGACAAAGCGAAAGCCACCGCCGAGGCGTTACAGCAAACACTGAATGCGCATGCGAAGGATGGATGGGAACTGCACTCAGTTGATGTCGCAAGTGGGATGCTCGTCTTGAAGAAGTGACGCGGTTGTCCACAGCTCCTGGATGGTTCTCAGTGCAGCCCGGATCCGCTGGCGGATCTGTTAGTCCTTTTATGCTAGGAGCTTGGGGCTCCATGGATGTTATCTTCGCCGAGGATGCGCGACAAACAAAACCCTCTCGCAAGTTTACAGGCTCCCTGATTGGCATCGGTGGTATCTATGTCCCTGTGGATGCCGTTGGCCCCCTGGAGCGAGCCATTGAGTCTCTGTGCTCCGAGCTCGGCTTTCCGGCCGGCGAGCAGTTTAAGTGGTCGCCGGGTAAGAAGGAAACGTTCATGAAGGCCAAGCTCGTAAGCGATGCGGGGCTCCGCTTCTTCGAGAGCCTTCTGACGCTTGCGAAGCAGCATCAGGCATCGGCGTTTGTCGTCATTGAAGATAAATCAGCAAATCCTGCTCGGAAGGACTCCAATACCCATGAGGAGGACGCGACTGCTTTGTTCCTCGAGCGCGCCGATTGGACCTTCCGCCAAAATCGGCGTGATGGGCTTGTGATTGTGGCCACCCCAAGTGGCGGTCCCAGCGAAGATGGGAATTTTTTGAGCCGTTGCCTGGAGCTTCGCGCGACTGGTACAGAATTCTCGATACTGGGGTGTATTCCCTTTGGAGTCATTACCGTGCCTGCGCGTCAGATAAGGTTGATTCAGCTTGCCGACGTCATTACCAGTTGCATGGTGGCTCGAGTGGCTGGTGAGTCGAATTATTCGCCCCTCGTTTTTGACCTGCTCAAGCCCATGCTCCGGCGTGAATTGGGCAGAATCGGTGGTGTGGGGTTGAAGATTCATCCTGATTTTACCTACGCCAATCTCTACCATTGGTTACTTGGGGATACCCATTTTTGGAGGGGCAACAGCGGCCGTCCTCTCCCCTTCAAAACCTATCCCTTTGCCGAAGAACCTGGTGAAGCAGCTTATGCCCGACGTCGGTCGTGACCGTTGGGTCTTCTGCCTTATCCCTGCTTCGCATCTGCCTCAGCCGTCTGCCTCGAATCTGCTTCACAGGATATAAGTCCTTGAATTCCTGAGATTCCTGGAAAGGGTTCGGGCGCCGGCGTCACGAGCACAAAAAAAGGGCTCCAGGCAACCCTGGAGCCCTTCTCTCACATGCTAGCGGGGGCTGGATTTGCACCAGCGACATTTGGGTTATGAGCCCACCGATGTTCCTCTTTAATCATGTCTTTTGCATCAAGTACTGGTGAAAATCTGCCTCACCCATGGCCCTTGATTTTTCCATATGACCTTGCATGAATATTCCATGCGTATTATATTCCATCCATGGCATGGGATGTTGAGTATACCGATGAGTTTGAGGACTGGTGGAACAGCCTCAGTGAGGTCGAGCAAGATGATATTGCCTTCGGCGTCGGCTTACTCGAGACGTATGGGCCAGCCTTAAAGCGACCCTATGCAGATGTGGTGGCCGGTTCACGGCACCCTCACATGAAAGAATTACACGTGCAGCATCGAGGACGGCATTATCGGGTGCTCTATGCCTTCGATCCTCGACGGTGTGCGATCCTCCTGATCGGTGGGGATAAAACCGGGCAGGATCGCTGGTATGACATCTATGTGCCAATCGCCGATCGGCTCTATGATCAACATCTCAGCACACTGAGCAAGGAATAATGGACGGAGTGCGCTTCTGTAGAGAGGAGGGAGTATCAAATGGCCAAGCCATTCAGCCTCCTGCGGGACAAGATGTCGCCGGAGCGGCGGGCCCGCGTCGAGGCACGCGTCCAACAGGCGATTCAAGACATGGCCTTAGCGGAGTTACGGGCGGCGCGGCACCTCACGCAAGAGCATCTCTCAGACGTGCTCGGTGTCAAGCAATCAGCAGTCTCCAAGCTGGAACGCCGGACAGATATGTATGTCAGCACCTTGCGCAGCTTCATTAAGGCGATGGGGGGCGACCTGGAAATCCGCGCGGTCTTTCCGGAGGGCGACGTGCGGATTACGCAGTTTGAGGCCTTAGCGGAGGAGCAGGAGCACGGACGCCCCTCGTCCGCGGTTGAGCCTGAATCAGGGCATCGCAGCCATCCCTGAGGAGAACCGCATGGCCGATGATTTCGCGGCTCACTGCCTGCGGGCGATGCGCGCCGTGGCGCGGGAGAGCGGCCATGTTTCGGCCTATCCGGACACCCCGGAGGGACGACGCGCCGCCCTGCGCCAGCAGTTGCGCACTATTGACGACTTTCCGGCGTGGGGCAGCGATTTTCAGGGCAACCTGGTCTTGGCGGAGCTGCGACGGTTACGCGCGGAGGTCTAAATTCGCCTGGCTCTCCTCCTTTTTACCTCGCCGACGCGAACACGTTGCTGCGCTATGCCCGTGTGGAGCCGAATCCGATGGCGGATCTGCTGGCACTACTGCTATAGCCTACTGCCTCTGTGGGGGTGATTGATGGAGGGGGTAACTGTCATTCCGAGACTTCGTAACCGATCATCTTAGCCTGATCAAGGCAGATGGCCGCCGCTGGGACGATATAGCGGCCAGTGTACAGACACGGAAGATTTTCATCGAAGATGCGCAGCTACCAATCGAAGAGGGTGACATTATTGAGCGACGTCTCCCCAATAGCCTTACTGAGCGCTACATGGTGCTCGATCAGGGGTTTCACGGGACATGGCAGGGCTTACCTGCGCACTACCAGGAGGTAGCTCGAATATGGACACGCACTCGTCGAAATAGTCGCTTTCCTCAAGTGGACGTGTACTTTCTCTCTGACGAGAGGATACTCCCTCAAATACTTCTCGATGGCACCGTGCGAGTGATTGGACAATTTTAGGCTGTGTTGACGAATTCCGGGTTCAATTGTACGTTACCCTCCGTCATCTCATGATGGAGGGAACAGCTCATGTCAGTACGCCTACTCCTGACGGACAACGCTTGGGAACAAATCGCTACGATCCTTGCGTTGGTCAAGCACCCCGCGGGTAGCCCGCCCGTGCGCAGTGATCGGATGTTCATCGAAGCGGTCCTCTCTGTGGCCCGCACCGGCATGCCCTGGGGTGATATGCCTGCAGAGTTTGGCCGCTGGGATGCCGTCTATCACCGCTGCCGCCGCTGGGAAAGTCGGGGTGTGTGGCGCTACCTGTGGGACCACTGACAACGCGAAGCGTTCAACGGGGCTCAAGACCTCGTCATTGACTCGACGATGGTGCGCGCCCATCCGCATGCGGCCGGGGCGTTAAAAAAAACGGCGGCCAAGCGGCCCAGGCTTTGGGACGCTCTCGGGGTGGATTTTCCACCACAATCCCTGCTGGCTCTAGAGACGAAACGACCGGTGTGTCGTTCGTCCTCACCGGTGGCCAACGCCATGATGCCCTGGGCTTCGATGCCATCTGTGCGCAACTGCCCCAAGAACAGGTGCTAGAACAGACGCGCATGGACCGAGGCTATGACAGTCATCACATGCGCCACTCTCTCCAAGCACAGGGCATTACCCCGGTGATCCCCCCGAAGAACAACCGGAAGGAGCCCCTGCACTCTGCTGAAGCACAGGACAAATGACGCGAGAAAGTGGAGCGCTTTTTCAACCACTGAAAGCAGTTTCGCCGTATGGCTACGCGCGATGACAAACTGAGCAAGTGCTTTCTCGCATTCCTGCATCTCACAGCCGTATGGTTGATGGTTAAATAATTCGTCAACACAGCCTAGTTCAGGGAAGAGAAGGTTCTGAAGTGTTCGGCCGAACAGGTGATTGGCCGTAAGGCAACCACCACTCGGGAGGCAAGGAAAGGCTAGATGACGCTATCTGCCGTGAGGGACAGTCATAGGCCACCCATGGCCATCACGATCACGTGGTCATGCTTCTGGCATGTGCACAGCGACGGTGTGATGTGATCGCGCAGACGCCATGATGTGCCTGAGCCGCGACACGTCGGGGTTACCTCTTGCCGGAGGCCTTGGTGACGGCCGCGATGAGGCCGGCCGCGTGAGGCGTACTCACGGTCCGGCGCACGAGGATGTCGGCAGGTTCGACGTCCTTCCCATAATAGGCGCGATTCCAATCGCTGCGGACGGCGATGACCGCACCGTCCACCGAGATGCCACCATAGAGCCCTTTCGCACGCGAGAACGCGATGATATCGGCACTGAGGGCGGCTGTGGCGGCCGAGGCCCCCGCACCGACGGGGCCTAGCGCGACACTCGCGTCAGCCCCAAGTTTGACCGTACTGCCCAGCATGGCTGACACGCCACGTTCAGTCATGGCCAGCAACACGACCTCGGACGCTTCCCCGCCGATTTGCAGGCCGAAGCTGACACTCCCAATCGTATAAAAGGCCGGTCCGCTCCACGGCTTCCCCGGATCTTCACGTGCCAGGAACACCCCGCTGCCGCCCGAGGCGCCGACAATGAAGGCGCCCTTCAAGACTTGTGGGGCGATGAACACGCCTCGGGCCTTGGTCATGAGGTCGCGAATCGCCTCGATCTCGTGATCCGCCATGAAACTCTCGATGATCAACTGGGATTTTTCCACAAGTTGCCTGGCCTCAAGCGCCTCATCCGCCGCCAAGGGTAGTGTAGCCGTGACCACCAACGCCAGCGTGAGAAAGCAGGCCAGGAGCCCTCTCGCCACCACATCCGATCGCGCCATGCGACGTGGTCCTGCGTGAGACCATGCCATATCACTCTCCTCTGGAGTATGTAGAGACCTATGGTCGAACATCGGGAAGTGACCCGAGACATACGAGCGATACCATACCATAGAGCGCACCGCTCGATCAACGATCATGGCCGAGCAGTGGCCCATGTTGCGGCGATGATGCGCACGTCGGGATGATCGAAAACCAGGGTGGCGAACGCGCGGGAGTCGTCCTGCTGCGCGGATGAGGCCTGTCGCTGCCTGAATCTCAAAAACACTCAAAATGAAAAGCTGACGAAGAGGGGACGGCCGTGCAGGCCTCCCCTCGAGACTCAAAGGATGTTCTTTGCTAATTAGAGGTATATCATGCAGCACACCAGTATTAGGGTCGGACAACGTCTCATAAACTAGGACGGGACCAGAGGATATGTGGCGCTGAACAGTCAAGGAACAGGAGTGTTCGGCCTGGGAGAATCGTTCCTGGTGGAGTGGTTGGGACTCGATGGCAAAACGGTCGAGGACGCCGAATATTACACTCTTGAGAAGCTTGAAGAAGACGAGATCAAATTCGGAAGGGGCATCATGCCATGGGCACAGTAGGTGGGGATGGTAGCGATGAAGGCAACCGCCATTGAGGTGGATTTTCGGTACTCATCGGACCAACTGCATGCGCTGTTCGATCTGGCTCGCACCGAGGACGTCGAGAAGGGCGGGCGGTATGATGCACGCTCCGGAGCAATTAACATCTATACGCATCCCTGGAACACGGTGACGATGCAGGAAGAGAGCACGCTCATGGGCTCAATCTATGCCTTTTGGGCGGAGGAGAACCGGCTCTGGCAGGTTGAGATCGAGGAGGGATTTTCCCTTGAGGATCTGCTGGTGGAGCTGGGGACGTTTGAGGAGAAAGCGATTGGGACGAAGGTGCACGGGTGGTAAGGACTGACAATTTTTCCCTAAACAGTGGATTGCGAGTTGCCCTGGGTAGTGTGTTCGGGGTTTTTGTTTCTCTGAACGGGCGGTTGGGGTATAGTTGCCAGTTTTTGAGGATCGTTATAACTGTGGAATAGACTCCTTCAATATTTATTAGCTGGAATCGTTCCATGGTCGATACTGTAGGCGAAAGTTATGCAAACCACAACACGTTAGAACTTGCCTGAGAGCAGATGCCGAACAGTTGGTAGCGCGAGGAAGGGCCGAGCAGTCTGTCGTGCACCCTGGGCTGAGGGAGCGCTTCCGGGAGCTTCCCGTCGATGCACTCCTGTCGACGTGGCTTCCGCCCTGCGCCTCATGTGGAACGGGGATGATTGTTGACGTAGAGGACAAGGTCAGAGAGGCGACCCAGGAGGATATCGTTGTTTTCGACCGCGCTCTGGTTCCGGCAGTCCTCGCGCATGGCGCCGCGCTGGAAGGTATCTTTCCGCTCGATGGTGTCCTGGAACGAGATACTGCACTTCGTCGGTTTGATATCCCATATGTGCTTTACCCTTCACGCGCTTCGCTTGGGAGGCACGCCGGACTCGGACCGCGCCGCTGGTGGCGGGATCGGAAATTTCATCCTGACTCCCGCCACACTTGAGGCTTCGTCGGTCCAGCAACCACCGAAGTGCGCCATCTAGCCCCGGCATGCAGGCGCTGCAATACGGGTTGCCACAGCCCTCGGCGAGCCCCCGCGAGTCGCCTGAATTCCCTACCAGACTATAAGAAGTCGTGGCCGTGCTTGCGCGGGTAATGTGCTCTAGAACACAGAAAAGTTATGAGGTCTGACCGCAGCCTCACTCCTCTCTCGCGGACCAGGTCCCAATCTGTGGACTAGATGTGCGGATACACTACACGTGTGCCCCCGATACCTGCGAGTGCCTCGTGGACTCATAAATCCGTATTAACATCTATACGTATCTCAGACTATTCTGGCATGTGTGCCCATTACTGCCGAAAAGACGGGTTTTCGCTACGTATGAAGCCAAAGACGCCTTAGTTACCTTGGAAAAGGTGCTTGTCCCCTCCTTCTGGGTATCCAGCCTCCTCTACCACAATTTTTCCAATAACTGTGGATACAGTTGCTGGACTTGTTCGAAGAGAGGTGAGTCGATATGAGCCTGGTACAGGGTTTTCAGCGTTGGCAGCTGTTCAAGCGTCAAGCCCGTGGCCCCTTACAATTGAGCTCTCCAGAGGCTCGCCCCCTGCAGCTGCGCTTCACTGAGGTCCGCCCCCGCAAGTCTGTTTTCTCCAGATTCAGAGGCTGCTTCTCTCCACATCCATAGGTATAAGTACGCCGCCCAAGCACTGTGAGAACCGCCTGGATATCAACTGCCAGCTGGGGAGGTGGTTGGTTTGGCGTGCCTGGCGATTCTTCCTGCGGGGATTGCTCGCACTTCATGGGTTGCGCGTCTTTCTTAGGAGGCCAGGGCGCATTTTCGCGAATATAGGCCATCAGGACTTCCATGATCGGCCAGTGGTCGTTTTTCGAGTCCCTAGCAACCCGTTCCAGGGGATGTATCCCCCTTCTCGCCGATGTGAGGCGGTGACCGCGTGGTCCGCATAGCTACCATTGGTGCTGGTCGCGAGGTCCTCGCGCGCGTGGCACCGCACCGCCGTTACTTCACGCCCACCCGGACACGGTAGCTGACGTACCAAGGCAGACCACCGCGACCGAGGGTCTGGTCCGCCGCCCGCCGGAATGCCTCTAAGCCGAGGGCCTCCTCCTCCAACCCCAGGTCGAGCACGGGGGCCACCTCCCGCAGCGTCAGGGCGAAGCCCACCCAGCGCTCGGCCGTGCATGGCTCGGTGTGGTGCAGCAGCAGCTCCTTCATGTACCGAAACTGTCGACTCTCCTGCAGGCGACGGAGGTGGTCGGCCTTCTCCCACTCCTGAATCCCCGGCGGGACCGCGTAGGCCCTCCGGAGCTGGCGCACCCGCGCCATGAAGGTAACGAACGCCTGCTCCGCTTCCCAATGGACCGTGGGCAACAAATCGTAATCGTAGGTGGCAAAAACCCCGCCGGGCCGCAAGATCCGCGCGACTTCAGCGAAGGTGCTCACGGGCTCCATCCAGTGGAGCGATTGCGCGCAGGTGATGAGGTCAGCCACGCCGTCCGGGAGCCCGGTGTGCTTGGCGGACGCGTCGTGGAAGGCGACATGCGGGAACTGATAGCGGGCCTCCGCGGTCCGCCGCATCGCCTCCAGTGGCTCGACGCCGATCACCCTCCGGGCCCGCTCGGCCCACACCGCCGTCGACAGGCCCGTGCCTCTGCCGAGATCGACCACAAGCCTTAGGGCAGGGGTCTGGATGAACTGACAGAGCAGTTCCAGGAGGGCTGGGGGGGGCGGGACGGTACGCGTCATAGCGCGCAGCGAACCCGGGCTGCGTGTATCCCGAGCGTTGGGCATTCACCCGCGGGTCGTATGAGGGAGCCTGCATCACGGTCTCCTTGGAGGGCCAGCCGCCGCACAGGGTACGCCGTTTCTCCGGACGGGGCGGGCATCATGGCGGGTCCAAACGGCATCTTCCACGCGTACCTGGCTGGATCCATTCACTCGCACAGGCGGATGTTGTGGATCATTGGCCCATGCGTACCACTGTTGGGGGGGATGTGCCTCATCTGCGCACACGTATGAACGGGCCCTCCCCTTGTCCAAGATGGATCTCATCGTATCCCCCTCCTTTAAAACAGGTGGCTTTGTGTTTCAGCTGAAAGCCGAGGGACATGCCGAAGGCAATGACCCATTCGAGGAACGCCTTACCATCGCCAAGCAGCTGGAAGTACGTCGCTTCGCTCCGGAAATCGACGGTGATGGTGCGGTTCTCTCGCATCGGTTTAACCGCTGTGCCCATGTGTCACCCCTATGTCATCAGGTCCCAGCAGTTGAGACGACACAATAGGGGTGAGACGTTGAAATCTCACGACAATCGTGAAGGGCTCAGGGTGTTGCCACTAAAAGCGATGGAATGTGCATTTTCTTTTTAGCAAGAGGCGTCAAGGGAGGGGATGCATGGAGGCATTCGGGCTGGACTAGGTGAGGCGCGATAGGTAATCGGGTCCGCCACTCCCGCCTCCGCAAAACCCTTCAAACGCAGCACGCAAGAGTCACACTGGCCGCACGACGCACCGTCGGGGCTGGGATCATAGCAGCTGTGAGTGAGGCCGTAATCCACCCCGAGTTCTGCACCCCGTTGGATGATCTGCGCCTTGGTCAGTTGAATGAGGGGGGTATGGAGACGCAGCTGCTGATGACCTTCAACGGCTGCCTTCGTTGCTAGGTTGGCCATCGCCTCGAAAGCGCGGATAAATTCGGGACGGCAATCAGGATAACCGGAATAATCGAGCGCATTGACCCCAATGAAGATATCCGCACTCTCAGTGACCTCGGCAAATGCCAGGGCATAGGCGAGAAAAACTGTGTTGCGGGCTGGGACGTATGTAATTGGAATCCCCTTGGCCATCTCGTCTAGCGCCCGACTCTTCGGCACCGCCAGGTCATCTGTCAACGCCGAGCCGCCGAAGATGCGGAGATCGATGTCGACGATGACGTGGCGTTCAACACCAATGGCCTTGGCCACCCGTCGGGCCGCGGCGATCTCAATGGCATGGCGCTGCCCATACTGAAACGTCAGGGCGTGCAGCCGAAACCCTTCGCTCTTGGCGATGGCCAATGTGGTTGTGGAGTCGAGGCCACCGCTCAGAAGAACAACGGCTGACGTTGGCTGCTGGCTCATCGACGCTCCCCCGAATATGCGGTCGATCTTTCCTTCCCCCTCACCCTGGCCCTCTCCCAGAGAGAGGGAAGAATGGATAGGGCCTCTCACAGAGGAAAGAGACAAGGCCCGTCCTCACGGCAGAGAAACCGGCAGGGAAGAGGCATTAAAGGCCCTTAGGCACTTCAGTATAAGGCATGCTTCGAACTGGTGGCAAGAGGCCATCCCCTGACACCATGTTACCTTTTCTATTGACTAGGCGGCCCCAAGCCATAAGATGAAAGAAGGGATTTTCGCGGACACGATGCATTCGGATAGACCATCCGTTCATGGAAGGAGAGGTACAGATGGCCACTGTGGCTACGTCTTTGTTGCCGGCTGAGGTCCGACCCGTCAAATATCACCTCAGGTTGTCGCCGAATCTGACGGCGTTCACCTTCGCGGGCGAGGAAACCATCGAGATCGAGGTCAGTCAGCCAACCTCGCAGATCGTCCTCAACGCTGCTGAGCTGGAAATTCAGGAGGCCTATCTTGTACGGGATGGACAACGGCTTCCAGCGCAGGCAATTGCGCTCGATGAGGAGGCGGAAACGGCAACATTGACATTCCCCGCGCCCATACCCGCTGGCACAATGCAACTGTTCATGCTCTTTACCGGCATTTTGAATGATAAACTGCGCGGGTTCTATCGGAGTGAATATACGCTGCCGGATGGCACCAAGCGCGTCATGGCGACAACCCAATTCGAAGCCCCCGACGCACGCCGCGCCTTCCCCTGTTGGGATGAGCCTGCGCACAAGGCAACATTCGAGATCGCACTGGTTATTCCCGAGCCCCTCACGGCCATCTCCAACATGCCCATCGTCAGCGAAACTCCGCAGGCGTCGGGGACCAAATTGGTACGCTTTGCCGAGTCCCCCGTCATGTCCACCTACCTGCTCGCCATCATGGTCGGGGAGTTCGAGTGCGTGGAGGCCCAGGCGGAAGGGACACAGGTCAGGGTCTGGACCACTCCGGGCAAGCAAGAGCAAGGGCGCTTTGCCCTTGACGTCTCCTGTCGCCTGTTGAGCTTTTACAACAACTATTTTGGCATCCCCTATCCGTTACCCAAGCTCGATCTGATCGCCATTCCGGATTTTGCCGCAGGGGCGATGGAGAACTGGGGGGCGATCACCTATCGCGAAGTCGCCTTGCTAGTCGATCCAGCGCATTCTTCGGCCGCGACGAAGCAACGGGTAGCGATCATTATTGCGCATGAGATCGCCCATATGTGGTTTGGGAATCTCGTGACCATGGCGTGGTGGAACGATCTCTGGCTGAATGAAGGCTTTGCCTCCTGGATCGAATACAAGGCGGTGGATCATCTCTTCCCAGAATGGGATATGTGGACGCAGTTCATCTTTTCCGATACGGGACCGGCCATGAGTCTGGATGGGCTGAAAAACACGCATCCAATCGAAGCGGTGGTCAAAACCCCACACGAAATCAACGAATTATTCGATGCCATCAGCTATAGCAAAGGGGCGGCGATCATCCGCATGCTGGAGCAATTCCTCGGGGAGGAAACCTTCCGTCGCGGCCTTGTCCACTATTTGTCCACGCATCAATACGGCAATGCCCGCACAGAAGACCTGTGGGCGTCGCTGGCACAGGTTTCAGGCAAGCCGGTCAAGGAGATCATGGACACCTGGACGAAACAACCTGGCTATCCGGTGGTCGAGGTACGCCATGAAGTTCATCGCGATGAGCCGCTGGAGTTGGCGCTGGCACAGAGTCGTTTCCTCTATGATTACGATCCTGAGCGCGGTGAGCCGGACCCCTCCCTCTGGCGTATTCCGGTGGCGGTCAAGGGCGGGGCGACCACGAACGCCAGGGCCATGAGTCCATTCGTGACACTCATCGAGGAGCGCCAGGCCATCGTGCCTTTGCCCATCAATGCTCCCGCCCAAGGTGACGGCCCTTTGATCATCGTCAACGCCGGCCGTACCGGCTTCTTCCGGGTTAATTACAGTGCCGAGCTGTGGGAGCGCTCACGGCCTGCCATCGAAGCCAAAGCCCTGCCGACGGCCGAACGCCTGGGCCTGGAAGCCGATGCCTTCGCCCTGATGCGCGCGGGCTACCTGCCAGCGACGCAGTTCCTCTCGCTGGCACCCGCCTATGTCCAGGAACGCGAATACCCAGTATGGAGCGACTTGGTCGGCAGCGTGGGATGGGTAGCGAACATCCTTGCGGGAGAAGCATTCGCAGCGCAGTTCAACGCCTTCGCCCGCAGCCTGCTGAAGCCAATCGTGGC
>JBKPCR010000130.1:0-17663 GCA_046727435.1 bacterium
TTTCTTTCCCACAATCTACCCATCTCTGGACCGAGTCAGACAACGCCATTGCGGCGAGGGAAACATCTCGCTACAACAGAGCATGAGGTTGGGGTAGAGGAGGAACCGCCATGCAGAACACCTCTCGTGCATTTGGGGACACACCAATGTGGAGCACGGTGCAGCTTGCCCGTGTCCCGCGCCTCATCCGCTTGATCACCGAGATGAAGACCAATCCCCGTCAGAGACCGGAGCATCTTTATCGGATGCCGGGGATCAATAGAAGCCGGTATTTTTAGGATAAGACCCTTTTGGAAAGCGCTTTGGGTTTCAAGGTCCGGTTTAATCGTGCCAAGCAAAGCTACGAAATCCTCGCAGACCCGTATTTCCCCATTGTTGATCCGAAGCTGAGTGAGGCTTTCGCATTGATCCTGGCAGGCGATACGCTTTCATGCCGCTTTCGACGTGGAAACGAACGATAGTCTTTACAGGTCTGGTGCATAGACAGCCGCACAAAGGAAAATCCCCGTCTGGAGCAAAAGGTCTACACACCGACCGGCAACCTGTCCCTCAAGCTCTTCTATTTGGCTATCAGTCAAACCGGTGGGAGGATAGATCCGCACATGCCCATCCTCGTCCTCATAGCTTGTCAAAGTGGCTTCGACTTTGGCCGTTGGACAGAGTTCTTTGGCAAAGAGGCTAACCTCGGTCAGACACTTGTCGATCATCAGGCGTCGTTCCGTATACGACAGCTGTTCAGCCATGAAAGATGTTCTCCTTGACGGCATTGACGAAGCCCCTCGCTTTGTTGAGGGCACGAATGGCTTGTCTCCTACCGAGGTCATGATCTCGGTAGTCGGCGGTGTGGCGGAGGTCTATAACAATCGCGAGATCGCTTGCGAAGGTGGAAGGGTATAGCTTTCGCCGTCGCGTGAGCTCATTGGCAAATGTCGCGTGCAGACCGGCATGGCTCCATTCGAGACGGGCAAATCCTGCTGCCTCCAATGCCACTTGGGCAGCTTGAAACATGGCGTAATAGGCGCGGCTAGCCGACGAGTTGTACAAACCCTGAGCGTAACAGAGATCTGCCGCCTTCAGAGACTCCTCGGCCTTGCCAATCTCCATACTCCCTCTCCATGATTGTCCACAGCCTGACACTGTACAAAGCTATTGTAGCATACGCTGAGTGCAGACAAGGAGGACCACCGGCCACGAGGTCCTCGTTGCACATCAGTGCGACCTTTTCCCTCTTTCACTTTCTCAGTCCACCCATCTCTGGACTGAGCCTTACAACGCCATTGCGGCGAGGGAAATAAATCGATACAACAGAGCACGGTGCTAGAGCAGGAGAGGAGTCGCTATGGAAAAGGCTGCCCGTCCAATGAATGACACACCAACGTGGAGCACGGCGCAGCTGGCCCGTGTGTCACGCCTGATCCAGATGATCACCGAGTTCAAGACCAATTCCCGTCAGACACCGGAAGCGCTCTATCGTGCGCTGGGAATCAGCCGCAGCCAGTATTTTCAGGATAAGATGCTGCTGGAAAAGGCTTTTGGCTTTAAGGTGCAGTTTAATCGTGCCAAACGCGGCTATGAGATTCTCGCAGACCCCTATTTGCCCCTGGTCGAGCTGAAATTGAGCGAGGCCTTCGCGCTGATCCTGGCGGTTCGGCAGCTTTCTGCCTCCGGGGACTACATTTTGACGTATGAGGCGATTGAAGGGGTCAGGAAGATCGTGGCATCCGCACAGCCGGAGCTGCGGAGCTTCCTGCAGAATGTCCTGGATGAGGCGGTCTGGCGCGAGGGGTTTGGCTGTGACGCGTCGATCCTGGAATCGTTGCGGCAAGCCTGTGCTGAACACCACCACGTGATCATCACCTACGAGCACTACGACCAGGACACCGTCTGGCGCCATACAATCGACCCCTATCAACTCTTCTTCAAACGACGTGCGCTGTACCTGGATGCATACGATAAGGGGGCTGGGGATCTACAGGTGTTCCGCGTCAATCGGATCAAGCAGGTCGAGCTCACGGGCATCAGCGGGGTGATGGTGGCCGACTACTCCTTCGCCAAGCGTTTCCAGGACACCTTCAGCACGTTTATCGGCGAGGGGACGACCACTGTCAAGGTCCGGTTTAGCAAGCGGATCGCCCCATACATTCGTGAGAGTCTGTGGCATTGGTCGCAGCAGTTGACTGCCCTGCCCGATGGCGGTCTCCTCTATGAAGTATGCGTGAGCTACCCCAAAGAGGTCGCGTGGTGGGCGATGTCCTGGGGCAGCGAGGCGGAAGTCTTGGAGCCGCCGGAGTTGAGGGCGTATGTGGCAGAAGAGGTGAGGAAGCTGGGCGTGCTATATGGGAATTGAAACCCTCTTAGCGATGGCTATTAGCGAGAGCCGAGGTCATGTGGAAATCCCTTCCAGGGAGTTGACCTCTTCGGATGTTTATGTCCTCGCAGACTTTTCAATCCCGTACAGGGTTTTTATACTTATTAATCAGAACATTAGTGAATATAGAAATGGCTATTCCTCCTCGACTCTTGACAACATGCCCTCGCGGCAGTACTATCGTTGTCTGAGAGGAAATAACCATTCGAGAGGAGGAAAGCCTATGCAAAAAAGCGACGCAACTCACATAGCCGGAGTCCTAAAAGCGCTCACCATCCTCAACCCTAACCAGCTGAGCGATCCAATCGATGCTAGGATTATCGCGTCTATTCTCGCCCTTTCCCCAAGGCAAGTGAGCTCCTGCCTCTCAAAACTGAAAGAACTCGGCTATCTAACAAGAGTCGGAAGCAATGCTCGCTATGCCTGCTATATCCGCACCCAAAAGGCTCTGCCCAACACCTCCTCCTCAATCGAACGGAGATATCGAGTCCGAACGATGCTGAAACAGTGGCGGAAGCATAGCACGAGCCAGCGGCACCATTCCAGTAGAAATTTCAGGCGATCTATTAAGCGGACAAAGCCCGCGGAACATACAGAACAGCTCTCGCTTTTTTGCGATATTACAAGTGCTGCCTCCGATCCGATGAGCACACTTCCTAGACGAGGCAATAGAGTGGGGTGAATACCATGTCTGTGGCAGTCCTACCAGCGTATTCGAAGATTGCTGCCATTGAGGATATACCATCAGCTCTAATGGCAAAGTGCCCAACTGACTGGCGGCTGCTAAAGCACCAGGTGCAGACGTATCAAGCGCTGACGGTGGGCGAGGTCGACGTCGTGATCAACATCGCTATGACTGGCGATGGCAAAAGTCTGGCTGCTCAGATGCCTACACTTATCACCGACCGGTCCAAGCCGGTAATGGCGATGTATCCCACCAACGAGCTCATCCGTGATCAGGAGTACCAATTCGAACAGACCAAACTTCGTTGGAATCGCCCAGATCTTCAGGTGACGCGCCTTGATGCACAGAAACTAGATCAAGTAGAGGCGGAGACGGAGCTTCGTCGGCGCGCTGATGCTCTAGTGTATAGCTGGCTCAACCATGAGGTCGTTCTCACCAATCCCGATATCTTTCATTATGTGATGGAGCAGTATTACATCCGAGCGGGGCTAGATGCTCCTGATCGAGTGGTGGGACCGCTACTCCAGTTGTTCGACCACCTCATCTTCGACGAGTTCCATGTGTTTCAAGCCCCTCAAGTCGTATCCGTGATCAATGCCCTGCTCTTCATTCACGAAGTCACTGGGGCCACCCGGCCGCGAAAATTTATCTTTCTCTCTGCGACACCTGAACCTCTCCTTCTGGAGTATCTGCAGCGGGCAGGTTTGCGGTATACGGCCATTGAGGGGCAGTACACTCACGGCCCGCACAACCCTGATCCGCAGTGCTGGAGGCGCATCCTTCACGGGTGTACGCTGGATATGGCAGCGCAGACCGCCGAGGAATGGGTTGAAGGCCATCTTGAACATACCCTGCTTCCATTTTTCCTGGAACGTCGGCCAGGCGCTAAAGGGGCAATCATCGTCAACTCGGTGGCCGCCGCACTGCGGTTGGTAGAGCGCCTGCGACAACCCTTCGCGGACCACGGCCTGAGAGTTGAACCGAACACCGGTTTTGACGCCGCTGAACACCGTCGTACCTCTTATCAAGCTGACCTCCTGGTAGGAACTTCCACCATCGATGTAGGCGTAGACTTTTGCATTAACTTTCTCCTCTTCGAAAGCCGTGACGCTGGCACGTTCTTACAACGACTCGGCCGGCTGGGTCGCCATGACGGGTATGAGTGGGACGGAACGTTGCATCGTTTTCCAGACTTCCAGGCCCATGCCCTGGTCCCGCCCTGGATTCACGCTCGGTTCTTTAAGGCGGAGCAGGGCAGCATGCCGCCCTTATCAGAGGGTATGGAAGTGGACCGAGAGCGGTTATCGGCCATTGTGGGAGAGGTATTTCCTCAGCCGACGAGCTTTAAGCAATATGGCCGTTTATGGGGTGGCCTGCAGGCAGCGCGCATTATCAGGGGGCTCTATCATCACACGATTAAAGGGGCTTACGCGGGAACGCGGGAGCGGCTCGCGGACCGCTACCGCCAAGTGCTGGGGGTCTCGATGAGGAGCAACTTGGCAGAAATCGCCAAGCTCGAAAAGGAAGCTCCCCTCCTACTCGAAGAAGCCTGGTCCTTTCGCGGTGGGGGAGATTTGATCTCGGGCGTAATTGATGTGCGTGAGCAGGGTTCTGCACAGGTAAAGGTGTACGACCTCTTGGGGTTGTTAGCTAACTTTGAAGTCACGCCAATCGATCAGGCGGAGTTCTACGAGATCGTCGCTCGGTGCGGGCTGCCACGCCGCGCCTATGAGCGACACGATCTGGTGAGCTATTGGCGTGCCTGGGGTGTGCGGCCAGAGCGCAAAGGTATACAGATCATCTTCAATCAGGATATCACAAACTGGGGTGAGGAGGATTTCGGTGTGGCCCAGGTCTTGGACCATGTAGAGGTGGATGCCCAAGGCGTCGAGGGATTGACTACATTGAACCGGCATCTGGCGCGGCGCAAAATGGTGGCGCTCCTGTGCTTGCTCGATCCAGCCGAGCTTGCACGCGGGCTGCGCTTGCCCCAACCATTCCCAATCTATCGTTTCGAAAGCAGGGGGCGTCACGAGAGCGGCTGCATCAGCTTTGGTCGGCAGGCGTTGCTGTTAGACACCGCCCTACGGTCGCGGACCGATATCCGTTGTGGCGGCGGGTCGATGATCGTGTGAGCTCGGTAAGGAGAAAATGATGCTCCGACGCAAGCGCGTGGCGCAATCAGATTCGATGCCGTTTTTGCCCGAAGATGATGCTCTGCCAGAGGACCTGGAGGTCCCTGAACCCGAGCCACTGCGTCCGACAACTGCTGCCATAACCCTTCCGGAAGAGCCGCTCTTCAGTGCCCTGCTACGTCAGGCGGTAAAGCATCACTGGCCAGATGATCCGGTGATGACCGATTTTGTATCCAGGGTGGTGGGACCCCTCTCAGTGCGATTCGGCACTCATGCCGCCAAGGGGGGTGATTTTGTCGTGAACCGTCGTGAAGCAGGCTTATCTGTGGGTGACTATATACACGATCAGTCAATGCGTGCTCACCTGATCAATGGCCTCTTCCCGGTGATGCACATTGCCGCTCGCCTGAAGGTTTGGGGTGCGCCGCGGTTGAAGTATCTGGACGACCGATCTCGCCGCCTCTTTATCTCCGGTTACGTTCTCCATGACTGGCTGAAGCTTCCAGACGTCGACGAGGAGCTTAAGCGCGCTGGGCTCACGCATGACACTGTCAATGCCAATCAGCATCGATCCTTGGTGGAGGATATCTTTCGTCGCTGGTGTGCTCAGCTGCAAATGGACCGGTTTCTCGACACTGTCGGTGGCCCTGAGGCTGTGCTTCACGACCTCATATACATTGCCTGCAATACGCAGATAAAGTGGGGAACCCTACGCAACGTCAGCGCCCTGCCCCAGCTATCGCTGGATGGACGTACACTGCTTTTATGCGAAAGCCTGAGCCGCCTGGCGGATTTGATCACTTACGTTGCTCGCACGCCTTTGGAGGTTACCGCACACAAAGTCATCCGACGAGAACTCGTCCAACTCTCCAACAACGAGGCGCGTCTGGTCGCTCATCATCTCGCCGACAACCGCGGCATTCTCACAAACTTGATCCAGAATGCCGCCCTGTATGCCATACAGAATGACGACCTACGGGTGCCAATTCTGTATGCTCCCAGCGGTGTTGTCTATCTAGAGCACCAAACGGCTCCACCCCTTCCCGAGCGCGAGGTAGTCATCGAGGCCACCTTGCGCCATATCCGAGAGATCAGTCGACAGCAGCTCGACCGTTCTCTAACCGGGTTTGGACGTGATGGGAAGGGATTGAAACGGGCAGACTTCTACAACCTCTACTTCGACATTCCTGAGCAAGTTCAACTGGGAACGCGTGCGGCATTGAAGCTGATGCCATTCACGAAGGCTTCGTCGTCGGGGAATCGGTACGCGAAGATGTTCGATGGTCGCTGGCTCCCCCCGACCGCCGAGGCAGATTTGCCCGAAGATATCCGGGTGGATCAACTGGCGGAATGGTGTTACTGGACTGAAGGCATGGTGTGGGAGTCCCGCCCTGATGCTGATGTCACGTCGTTTCTGCTCCGCAAACTGGAGCTGGAAGACCTGCGAACGACCTTCGATGCTATCCCACGCGATAACCGGGCGGGTGGCGTAGGGTATCATTGGTATTTCGCCGCAGGCCACTACCTCAAGCGCCATCCAGGGCTAGATCCGATCGACTGGGAACAGCTTATCGAGGATGTCGCAAAGGCTCTGGCAGAGCACTTGGTCGCGACGAAGCCAGTCGACGAGACAGCTAAGTCGGATGACTGGACTGAGTTGCGGGCGTATATATCACAGTCGCTGTCGATAGGTCCAACAACTATTCAGGAACCCTCAGACCAGCAACTCTTTGTCGCGGAGATCCAGCGGTACCAGCAGGCGAAGCGCACGGGCCAGGGACGTTCGGCACTGTGTACGCTCTGCTCCTCACCTTTTGAGGTAAGCAAACAGCAAGAAACGGCGACTCTCTTCAGCCCTCAAGTGTACAGCAACAAGCTCCCTCTCCATGGCAGCACGGCCATCCGCGACATCTGTCCGATCTGCAGCCTGGAGACGATGCTCCGCCAGTTGCTGATGAATCGCTCCAACGTCAGCGGTGGCCGCTTCGAGGGCCGGGAGATCCGTTATTTGTATTTCTATCCCACCTATTTTTTCACGCCCGAAACGTTAGAGGTCTTTCGCTTCATGCACAATCGCCTGCAACGGGTCGGCTTTACCGAACTTCGCCGTCAACTGATAGGCACTGATGCCCAGGGCAGGCCGGCATTGCACCTTGATCCAGACACCCTGCAACGATTAGAGCCGCTGCTCCTTTCACCCGACGACCTCTCCAGCAGCGACGAAGACCGCTATCCACGTATGCACTTCCCCAACAATGAGCCCATCACCTTCTATTTCCTGGGGATACCGCCGGCTAGTCGCGACGCAAAAGACGCCGAAGCCTGGATTCACCCTGCTTTCCTGGCATTACTCCTACCGATCTGCTTGGACGTGAAAGTCGTGGCCAGTGCCTCGCCACTGCCGCTGCTGCTGGAAGCCGATGAGATCACCGAGACAGCTTTTCTCGATGGGGCTCACCCCTTTGTGAAGGCTCTTGTCGGAAAAGATCGGATTAATGTCGATCAGATATTGCCAGCATTAAGGCGCCTCACACTGGGCTATTTCGTCCATCTGGACGCCAACAGCCGCCAGGGCAGGGGTGGATGGGACTACCGCTGGTCGGAGATCCCGCCGCTGGCACGCGATCTGGCCTCTGATCCCGCTTTCGCTTGTCTCTACTTAAAAAAGTGGCAGAGAAATGCCGGGGTCGAAAGCATACCGCTGGACCGAGCGCAACGGTATGTCGCTTTTCTAAACGCTTGGGGGGAGGAAGGTGAAACTATGGGGCATGCCCGTCAGTTAGTTGATCTGTACCGCCAATTCTATCGAGCCAGCCGCTACAACTCAAACAGCATCCTGCGTCCCATTGCCGTGGCCGCCAGAACCATCCTGAATGCTGACTTGCGTCTATTCGATCGGCCTGATCTGACCGATGCGGTCCGAGGCCAACTGGCCGCCTTTATGAATCGAGCCAAGACTGATCGGGCTGAGGGACGGCTTGCGCCCGGCAGCACGGCCGAAAGCCGAGAGGAGGCGATGCGTCGTTTTGCCGAATATTTTGTCGGGACGATCTTCTACGAGACGTTTCACCAAGATGTCGCTGCCCTACGCGGCCGACAGTTGAACATCCTGAGGAGCGCTTGCGAGGTTGTGTACCAGGATGCGGCTGCCCGGGACAGACAGGAACGTCAGGTAATGGAGGAGCAAGCCCAGGAAGAAGAGGAAGAGTCCAACTAACCGGCACACACCTCGATCACATTCCCAGTAAAGGAGTCTCCAACCATGGCAATTCTGAACAACACGTGGTTCCCGACTGAAGTCCCACCCAAACCCAATGGGCATTACGCCCACATTGTAATGCTGCGTGTCACCGAGTCCTATGCGCTGTTTCAAACCGACGGCGAGCTCAATACTGCACGAGTCCGGTCGGGGGTGGCACATGATGAACCGATGACCCGTATCGAAATTTTCAAACGGAAGCAGACTACGCCCGAGCGGCTGACAGGACGAGAACTGCTGCGCCGCTACGGTTTTCTCAGCGATCAACCCTCGACCGACCGGCGCGTCACCATGGACGATCAGCAAAAGCCCATCTGCGATTACAATGTCGCCTTCTGTATGGGATGTCCTGACTGCATTAGCTATGGGTTTGCCATCGGCGATTCGGGGTCGGAGAAGTCTAAAATCATCGCTGACACAGCCTTCTCCCTGACGGATTATGCGCACAGTCACGAAGCCCGTACCCTCAATGCTCCCTATGAGGACGGCACGATGAGCCGCCAAGGAGTACCGACAAGCCGGATCAATGAGCAGGACCACGTCGGTCCAGGTGTGATCTTCCCAGCCATTATCACGGCCCACGATTTGAGCTCCAACCTCTTTCGCTATGTCCTGAATAACGTCATCCGCACCCGGCACTATGGGGCGCAGACCACCAGGACTGGGACGATGCGCAACCATCTGATTGGCGTCGTCCTGAGCGACGGAGAGATTTTCTCCAACCTGAAGTTTACTCAGCGGCTGTACGACGCGCTCACGGATCAGGGGAGTATGACACCTCCCGACCCGGTGGACCTCTCCAGGGCTCTATCTGCTGCACGCGAAGTCTTACCAGAGCTGCTGAGGGAGGACGGTGTCCGAATAGACCAATTGATCACGGGTTCGGACATTGACCAGCTTTTGGTCGAGCTTCGCCCTGACAATGGGGAGCAGGTGCGAGAACTCTTAGAGGGAGCCTTTCAGGACAGCCAGGCCTACTACAAGCGGTGGATCGAGAAGGCGAAGCCGACGGCAAGAGGGCGGGCAGCAGGAGGCGCCTAAAGTTTTAAGCAAGAACCTGTGTCAGTGGAGATCAAGAATGCTCGCCTACCATTGTCGACTCACGCTTCACGATAACCTGTACTATGCCACGAGGGAAGTCGGCCGCCTCTATGAGACGGGCCGATGTCTGCATAATTATGCCTTGACCTATGCTTTAGGCCTGGCGGCTGCACCGTACTTTCATCCCCAACAGGTCCCTCACTACCAGGAAGACCTGGAGCCTCTCAATGCGCGTGATATTTACGTGACACCCGCTCTCGGTGTAGAAATCGAATATGTGCTGAACACCTTCAAGTACGCCAGTAATCTCTACCATGTGGAAATGGAGAAAGGGAGTCGTAACACTCCCTCCTTCGGGCGAGCGAAGGAAATCGCCGTCGGTAGTGTGTTTGAATTCGCTGTTTTGTCGGCGGAAGAACACTTGCAGCTACCACGCTGGGTCCGTCTGGGGCTCTGGCGCAGCAAGGCAGCGCTTACCTGTCGTGAGATCGAACTCACATCGTCAAAGTCAGGGGGCTTTACGGCAAAGCTTCCCCTGAACCCTCTGGATGTTTCACTTCAATTTTTGGCGTTCGATCTCGTGTCTATGCCGCCGGTAAGCCTCCTCCTTAACACACAGATGCAAGGAGACTACTACGAACTGACAGAGGATCTATGTATCCCAGCCGGGATGCAGTATCGCTTTCCGGAGGATCGTCCTCAGAGATCGCGAAGGTCTACGAAAGGATAGTACGGGAAGGATTATGCCCATGCCAATGAATATTCAGGAAATTTACGAACAACATATCGAGCCGCTGCCCGCAGTCGAGCGGCTGCAACTGGTGGAGCTCATTGCGCACGGACTGGCGGCGACTGTTGGCGGTGATGCTACGTATTCCCGCAGTTTACTGGAACTTGAGGGACTGGGAGAGGAAATCTGGACGGGCATCGATCCCCAGGTATATGTGACTGAGCTTCGCAAAGAATGGGACTAGCACCCCTGGTCAAACTCGACGAGTATCTGAAGGGGGCATGTGAAGTCCCTTGGTCTGGAAGCGGCCAAGTATGGAGGTCACCTTGTGAATCAGATGAACCACATCGAAGCGTTGCTAGAAGAGCTGACCCGGGACGAACTGTTAGCATTGATCGAATACATTGCAAGGCGACTGCGCCAGCGTGAGGAACGCAAGCCTCAACCCCTCTATGGCATCTGGCGGGGAAAATTTCCAGAGGATGCCGATATCGACGCCACCTTGAAAGAAGTCCGTCATCAATGGCAGCAGGGTTTTGAGGAGTTTAAAGAGTGAGCGACTGTGTCGCTGATACGCATGCGCTCTATTGGTATCTGACAGCTGGGCCGACGCTTGGGGAAAATGCCCGTGCAGCATTGCTAGCGGCGGAGCAAGGTCAGGCTCTTGTGTATATTCCAAGCATTGTTATCGCAGAACTGTACTACCTGAATGTTAAGCTTGGCCAACCACTTAACTTTGCTCATGAATTTCGGAGGCTGACGGTAGCAGGCCAATTTCGCTTCGTCGATTTTACAGCTACTGATGTCCTCCGATTCGATGCACTCTCGGCCATCCCAGAAATGCATGATCGCATCATCGTTGGAGTCGCCCACGCGCTGGGCTTGCCTCTTTTAACCCGCGATCAGGACATTCTTAACAGCGGCGTGGTCCAAACCCTTTGGTGAGCTAAACGCACATGGCGCATAGCGCGCCGTGCCCCCATTGTGTGGTCTACCGAGGATAATTCGACCTATGCCATATGCTCTGGTCCTCCATTGTAACACGCAGAACGGCTTTATCAGCCCTGAAGACCTGCAGGGGCAAAAGACGCTAGCCCTCTTTCTCCAGGAACTGATTCAGAAGCAAGACCCGGCGCTGGCGACGACGCTCCATGCGCCGAAGAACTCGAAGCCGTTTACGACAGCGATTCTGAAGCCACTGGGGTCTAACGGCCTCGGACGGCCTGAAGATAAAAGACCAGTCCACCGGTCTCAGGCAAGCCATGGCGACCCAGGCGAGATGAAGATGCGCCTGACGTTACTTGACGATGCCCTGTATCCCCTCATCTCGCAGTTTTTCCTGCAACACATTGGAGGCATGCCAACCCTGCATCTCGGGCGCTCGGCCTTGGTCATCTCAAAGGTCTCGGTCACCTCGGAGAGCGGAGAGCCATGGGCTGGATTCGCTAGCTTCGAGACTTTGCTGGCCCAAAGCTCGGCAACGGAGACGGCATGGCGCCTGTCCTTTGCGACCTCCACAGCATTTAAATCCGGCGATGCCGACTTGCCATTGCCGATGCCGCGTCTGTGCTTTCAGAGTTGGCTCAACAGTTGGGATGAACATGCGCCCTGCCCGTTCTTCGCTGACAAGGCCGAGCGGAAATGCTTTCTCGAAGAGGTGGTCGAGGGGCAGGTCTCGCTTGATTTTTCGCAGCTCCGCTCCGCCGAGCAGGGCTTCTACTTCGATGGCCATCGCACCCGAGAGCGAGGGTTCACAGGTGTCTGCCGGTTTGCTGTCAAACCGGCCAAGACCGCCCCGCAGCACCGCCACATCCTCGGCACGCTAGCGCGCTACAGCTTCTACGCGGGGACCGGACGAAAAACCACTATGGGCATGGGAGTCACCGGGTTCCTGGGGTCCGAACGGAGGTGAAAACGTTGGCAGTGACATCACACAGCGATGAGGACTGGTTCATCCCGATCTCCGCCCTCAATCAATATACCTTCTGCCCCCGACGCTGCTGGTACATGCATGTGGCCCATGAGTTTTTCGAGAACGCCCACACCGTTGAGGGGACGTTGCTCCACGACCGTGCCGATTCCGGCGAAGCCACACGGCGGGGGGATCTCTGGCAGGTACGCAGCGTCTATCTCTACTCGACCCGCTACGGCTTGACCGGCAAAGCCGATCTGATCGAAGAACAGTCAGGCGAGATCTATCCTGTCGAATATAAAAAGGGACGTCGAGGCGAGTGGAGTAATGATCAGGTCCAGCTCTGCGCCCAGGCCCTGGCCCTGGAAGATATGCTCGGCCGCGACATCTCGCGTGGCTTTCTCTACTACGCCGCGACAGGGCGACGGCAGGAGGTACCGCTGACTGAGGAACTGCGGCAGGAGACGCTCGAGACCATCGCCAGGGTGAGAGAGCTGATACGCGGTGGCCAGCGACCGCCAGCGATCTATGCGCCGAAGTGTAAGGGTTGCAGTCTGTACAGGGTCTGTCTTCCCCGTGAAACGGCGTTGCTCCAAGCAACGCTGAAGGAGCGTATGAACCCACGATGAGCACGTTGTACATTACCCAGCAAGATACGGTGCTACGGAAGGTTGATGAACGGCTGAAGGTGACGTCCAACGGTCAAACCCTCCTGGATATCCCCTTGATTAAGGTGTCTCAGGTGCTGATCTTCGGACGCGTCACGGTGACCCCTGCCAGCGTGGCCACGCTCATGGAGCATGGTGTTGGCTTGTGCTATCTGTCTGAGCATGGGCGCTACGTCGGCCGGCTGGAGCCGCAATTCTCGAAGAACTCTCTCTTGCGTGCCGAGCAGTGGCGAGCGGCCTTCGATGAGCAGCGCAAGCTCAATATTGCCAGGCAATGCGTGCTTGGCAAATTGGCGAACATGCGGGTGATGCTGCTGCGGTCCAACCGTGAGTTGGAGCGCCCCGAGCTCGCAGACGCCATCGACCGGCTAAAGGAGGCCGAGCGAGCCGCAGAGAAGTGCCGGGACCTGGATGTCCTCCGCGGTCATGAAGGAGACGGTTCCGCAGCGTATTTCAGCGTGTTCGGGTACCTGATCAAACAGGCGCTCTCGTTCCCTGGTCGCGTCCGGCGTCCACCGACCGATCCCGTCAATGCCATGCTCAGCTTTGGCTACACGCTGTTGCACAACGACCTGCATGGAGCCTGTAACGTAGTCGGCTTTGATCCCTACGTTGGCTATCTGCATGCTGACCGCTACGGACGAGCCAATCTGCCCCTCGACCTCATGGAGGAGTTCCGCCCCATTGTGATCGATTCCATCGTGTTGACCTGCGTCAATAAGCGCATCATTCAGCAGGATGATTTTGATGTGGAGCTAGGGGGAGCCCATCGGCTCAGCCCCGATGCCCGTCGGCGCTTCCTCCTGCAGTATGAAGAGCGTAAGAACACTGAGTTTAAGCATCCCGTCTTTGGTTACCGCATGACCTACCAACGCTGTTTCGAGCTACAGGCGAGACTACTGGGGAAATTTCTCCAGGGGGAACTCGACGCCTACCCGCCGTTGATGACCAAGTGAGATTCTGACTGGTCAAGAGGTTGTCGGCTGAAAGCTCTGACGCTGATTTGGTGGTTTTCGAAGAAGGACTACACATGTACCTTGTCGTGTCGTATGACATCCATGACGATAAGCGGCGGAATCGTATCCACAAGGTCTTAAAAAATTTCGGTGAGCGCATCCAGTTCAGCGTGTTCGAATGCGACCTAACGAAAGAGCAGCTCCTTCGCATGCAGCATGCGCTGAAGCGGATTATTGAAGATGAAGATCACGATAGTGTGCGCTTCTATCATCTATGTGATAGCTGTCAGCGAAAGATCGACCGCATCGGAGGGATCATTCCGCGAGATAGTGGGCCGGTGGTTTTATAGAACTGCCTCAATGGTGGGGTCTTTTTTTGACGACCCTGCCGAGCATCGAAGCTGTCAGGAAATGCTCCAGGGACACTCGGAAATAAAAAACGGTTGACATGCCAGAGTTTAATGGGCTATGAGACGCTCATGCCACCGAACCTACGATGTCTTTTAGACGCCTTTGGCGGAGATGCTCGCGCAATGCGAGCTATTCGCATGAAAATGCAGCGCTGGAGAGGCAACCTGCCACAGAAGGGCAGATTCCCTGGAAGGGATTGAAACCACTCACCGGGATAAGAGGTATTTGCGAAGGCATTCGCCACAGAAGGGCAGATTCCCTGGAAGGGATTGAAACCATATTCCACACTTCCCAAGGCTGACGGCGTTTTGGGCCACAGAAGGGCAGATTCCCTGGAAGGGATTGAAACCCTTTCCCGTGGCAACGCCCAGTCAGGACTCTTGCCTGCCACAGAAGGGCAGATTCCCTGGAAGGGATTGAAACGATCAGCTCGTCTGGCGGCTGATGGATCGTTCGGTAGCCACAGAAGGGCAGATTCCCTGGAAGGGATTGAAACCTCAGCTGTAGCTGGGACGGTCATAGCCTTCTGGTTCGCCACAGAAGGGCAGATTCCCTGGAAGGGATTGAAACGTGTCTCGTCATGCTGAGCGTCATCCACTGATGCTGCCACAGAAGGGCAGATTCCCTGGAAGGGATTGAAACCCATTCTTGATCGCTCATAGGACTGCTGTGCCATGTGCCACAGAAGGGCAGATTCCCTGGAAGGGATTGAAACGCCATTAGGCCTCCTCCTCCGGGAGGCCCGTCGGCGCCACAGAAGGGCAGATTCCGAGGTATGCGGGCGTGCTGAGTGACACCTGTTCTTGGATAGCCAACAACCCGATGCCATAGGCGTACTGGCCCGAGCGCCATACACACTGAAGATCATGGCGTCAGCAATCCCGCTATAGACGCGACATCACAGTAGTTGAACTGTAGACATCTAACTTTTCCGACACTTGATTGCCGTGAGTAGTCACACGCATCTCTGGCTTATGCCTCATGAAAGTTCTTCCCATGCCATGGGTTCGGAATACACATCTAGCATGGTCGAGATATGCTCAGCGGGAGATGCCTGCGCCTGGCGCGGCGGTGATGTCCCCAACCACATTGGGCACCGGTCTCCTGGTGGAGCAGTGCAAGAATCTGGGTCACCATGGCGTCGTAGTCCATCACTGCCCCTCCACCTGCGCCAGCACCTCCTCCGCCTGGGGCAGCCAGAAGGTGATGTCCATAGCCCGGTACAGAGCGATGGCAGTAGCGAGCTCAGCTCGTGTCTGTTGTCGTTGACCAATCCTAGCATACAGCTGGCCCAGCCCGAGGTGGCAGTGGGCCACGAGCGGGTGCATGCCCAGTTCCTCGGCCAGGGACAGGGCCTGCTGGTAGTGGGCTTCGGCCTGTGCGACATCGGGGGGGTCGGCGTGGGCCTGGACGGCGCCAAGCTGGTGCAGCGCAAGCGCCTCATCCCCGCGTGCCTTCTGCTGCCGGGCCAGATCAAGAGCCTGGCGTGCGTGCCGCCAGGCCTCATCGCCACGGCCCGCCAGACGACAGACCTCGCTGAGCCATGCGACCCGGTAGGCCTGACCTGTCAGCCCGCCCGTGCGGATACTTTCGCTGATCGCCTCCTCCAGCAGCGCGCCCCCCTCCGCGAGGCGCCCCTGGAGCGCAGCGGCATAGCCCAGGCCCGCCGCGATTGCTGGCAAGAAGCCACCCCGGTAGCCGGAGGCACGACAGAGGGCCAGGCCCGGCTCGAACACCCGGATGGCGTGCTCCAGGTCCCCCTGGGCGAGGGATAGAAGACCGAGGCAGGCGTGGGTGGCGATCGGTGCGTTACCTCGGCCTTCCGGCATGGCCAGGTGGAGCGCCTCCTCCCCGTGGCGCCGGCCCTCGGCGAAGGCCCCGAGCACGCCCAAGGTCCGCGCCAGCCACGCCTGAGACCAGATCCGCACGTCTGTACTGGGCGTGTCAGACTCCCGGTCCGCCGCCGCCACGTTGCGCCGCAGCAGCTCGGCCGCCCGGACGAAGTCGCCGATGGCATAGTAGACCTCCCCCAGGTGAAAGGATGCTTGCACCTGCAAGGCGCTGTCGCCGAGCGCGGCCGCCAGCTCGACGGCCTGCCGGCCCGCCGCCCTGGCGCCGTCGAGGTCTCCCGTTAGCCTGTGTATCTGGGACATTCTGGCCAGCACCCGTCCCAGCCGGGCCCGGTCGTCGAGTGCCCGGGCCAGGGCCCCGGCCTCGCCTAACAGGGCGAGGTGCCACCCATACTCGCCCAGTTGGGTCAGCGCGTTTCCCAACGTGAGGCGGAGCTCGATGGCCACCACTCTGGTGTCGCGGTCCTCGTGCAGGTGCGCGAGAGCTTGGAGGGCCTGCTCAAAGGCCGCGACCGCCTCGCGGAAGGCGGCGCGGTCGTAGGCCCTGGCACCGGCCTGCCGGCCGTAGGGCACGGCCTTGTCCCAGACCTCGCCCCGCACGGCATGGTGCGCCAGGCGTTCGACGTGCTCGGCCACGCGGTCCCCGGCGAGCGCCTCGAGGGCCTCGACGATGCGGGCGTGCAGCCCCCGCCGCCGCTCCAGCATGAGGCTGTTGTAGGCCACCTCGTGCGTCAGGGCGTGCTTGAAGGTGTATTCCGGCTCGGGGAACAGGCGGGTCTCATAGAGAAACTCGGCGGCCTGCAAGTGTGCCAGGCCGCGGTGCAGCGCCGTGTCGGGCAGGTCCGCAATGGCCTGCAACAGGGCGAAGGGCACCTCCGTCCCAATCACGGCGGCGGTCTGGAGGAGCCGCTTCTCCTCCGGCGGCAGCCGGTCGATGCGGGCCGCCAGGACCGCGTGCACCGTCGAGGGCACCTGAATCGTCGGCAGCGCCTGGGCCAGCCGATAGGCCCCCGGCTCCCCGACCAGCACCCCGATCTCCACCAGCGTCCGTATGCTCTCCTCCAGGAAGAAGGGGTTGCCCTCGGTGCGCGTAATTAAAAGCTGCTTGAGGGGCGCCAGGCTGGAGTCGTCCCCCAGCAGGGCCTGCAAGAACTCGTCAGCGCTCGCCGGTGGCAGCGGGTCCAGCCGCAATTGCGCGTAGTACGTCTTGCTGCCCCAGCCATGCTGATACTCCGGCCGATAGTTGACCAGGAGCAGGATGCGGGCCGTCGGCAGGCCCTCGACGAGGCGGTCGAGCAGCGCTTGCGTCTCGGTGTCAATCCAGTGCAGGTCTTCAAAGACCAGGAGCAGGGGCTGCACCTGGCTTTCGCGCAGCAGCACGCGCTTCAGCGCCTCCAGCGTGCGCTGGCGCCGCTGCGGTGGATCCAGCTTGAGAAAGGGGCTGTCGTCCGACACGGCATCCAGCAGCGCCAGCAGGGCGGGGAGAGTCTCCTGAAGCGTCTCGTCGAGGGTGAGCACCTGCCCGGTGACCTTGGCGCGAATGGTGCGCACATCATCGCCGTCGTCCACATGGCAGTAGCGCTTCAGCAAGTCCATGACGGGGAAGTAGGGCGTCGCTTTGCCGTACGACACCGAGGCGCTCTCCAGC
>JBKPCR010000131.1:0-7771 GCA_046727435.1 bacterium
CCGCGTGCAGAAATGCTCTATTAGAAGGCCTTGCCAGTCCTGAAAAGAAAATCTACAGAGGACTTGACACAAGTCTTCACGCGCTATAAATTTATGATCGACAGGAGAGGAAGCGCCACCTCCTGTCGTGGCCGTAACCAAAAAGGAGACTTGCGATGGATACGCCACCGGGCATAACGGCGCGCCATCGGTTTGTGGCCTGGAATGTACCACCCGATGGCGCAGGTAGGATGTAGCAAAACGCTGATGTCCTGACGCATGTTAGGACGCGCGCAGATATGTGGTGCGCAATAAGCGTGAAAGCCCGGTGGGCGGTGATTGGGGTTCCGTCCCTGGGCTTTTTTGTTGTCTGGTTCACCCTGCCCACATTTTCCCCAAGGTTCTAGCGTCCTCTAGACCCTCAGTTTGGCGATTCTCCCAGCTTTCCCGAGCCGAATATCTCTAATTATACCCTGCGAAACGCGACTCTTCTCTGAAAGAGATTGACTTCTCTGCTTCGATACAATCCATGCCAACGGGCGAGCCCCGTGAGTTCACTATCTCATAGCTGCGCAGAGCCAGTCATTCCTATGGGGAGCCATCATAAACCGGAAAGGAGGCCTGAATGCCCCGCATTCCTCCAATTACCTAGGATAGTTCACCCCCTAGTAAGCAGAATCGTCGGCTAGACGTGGTCGATGATATGGGTTTCTTCCCGCTCGACCGCTTCGATGCGGTCTGCATCGATCCCCGCGGCGAGTATCTCACCTGCCAATGACGGTGAGCTTTGTTGCAGTTTATCGAGGATATCTACGAAACCTTTCAGAAACCCGCGCGGGACTGTTGTGAATTTTCCGCCGAAGTGTGCTGCCGTCTCCCCGATTAACTGCTTCAGCAAGTCATCGGGCAGACGTTCAATGGCATCCCATCTATAAGCGACCCCATGTACCTGCCGTACTCTAAGCGCCACCTCATGCAGCTTCACATGGTCAAATCCTGCGAGTGTCATAAGCGGGTGCCGGAAATCCTTCGTCCGACGCCTGGCCCGCTCTGGCTTCAAACGATCGTGTAGCGCCTGATAAGAGGCCACGCCGCGGAGTGCATCGTTGTACAGGTCCTCAGTGCCCGCCAGCATAAAACCACAGTGTGCGAACTCGCCCTGCGCGGTTCTATCCATCAGGTAGCGAATATTCTCGTAGGCTGCGTTGCGACTATCGGGGCGTGAAATGCTTCGGATCGACTCCGCTTCATCAAAAATGACGATGAGACCGGCGTAGCCGATGTGCACGACTAGTGCCGCCATGGCCTGTAGAAAATTGAAGGCGTTATCTTTATCCACGCCCCCACGGATATGAAATTCCTTGCATACATCCGCGGGGATATTCGAGTCTCCCTTCAACCAGCCGACTGCCGCTGTAGCCGCCACCTCATTCCCTTGCTGTGAGGCCTCATAATAGCCGCGCAGGGCGTTAGCGAATGAGCGATCATAGATCCGGAGCTTGGCAAGCTGTTCGCTGATTCGATGGGCGATGATCGTGGACACCTCGCTCCGATGCGCGGGATTCAACGCGTTCAACCCCATCGAGCGCTGGATCTCTTTTTCCAGGTTGAAAAGCCACTCCTGCACGATGAATTCGAAGGCGGGCACTTCACGAAAATGGACCGTGCGCATAGCGTCCATAATGCGATGATAGATGACGTCGAAGCGGTGAAGCGGTGCGTCGCGACCCAAATCGACGGCGGCAACGACGAAACCCTGGTGCCAGGCTTTCTCACGCACAAGGCTGCAGAAGAACGTCTTGCCCGCACTGTAGTTGCCGCTCAAGCACCTGACCCACGCTCCACCATTCTGGCTGAATTCCAGGTCAGCGCGGAGGTATTTCAGTTCTTCCTCACGGCCGACAGCGATGCGATCCAGGCCGCGGGCAGGGACGAGGCCGCTCTTGAGAGTACGAACGATGTGTTCGCAGATGAATTGTTCTGTATCCATCTTCGTACTCCAGCTTCAGCGGGATGAAAGGTGGTCGCTTCGTGGCGGGGGGCTTTTTGGTTTCATCGTCTCTCCAATCGTTGCACACTGAGGTTCGGTACTGCCTCAGGCCGGAGCCGATAGCGATATTGGCCCTGAACATAACGCACTTCCACCCATGGGAACCCTATCATTTCGGTCTTCCGGACAATGTCGCCGATGATGGCTTTGATGAGCACACCCGTACAGCCTTTTTCGTCGAGAATTTTCCCAAGCTCCGTCTCCTGGACCTCGGGCTGGTCAGATAATGCTTCAAGCACCATAGACTCGGTGGGTGAGAACTCGACCCCCAGTGGTGGAGGCTGCTGGGCCGGAACTTCTGCTGTCATGGGGTTCAGCATTGCACCACTGTCGCTCGTCCGCGCCAACACGCCTCCGGCGTAAATCTCTTCCACGATATCGAGAATTTGACCCACTTCCTGCATCGCCTGCCGTAGTTGCCTGGCAGCTCGCAGTTGGAGGGCGATCGAAAGCACCAGCACCATGACCAAGGCGATTATGATATAGGCCGCTCGACCCCGAAGGTGGGAGAGCCATGTATCACTAACCCAGGCCGTCGATGTCATTTGGGGTAGGATGGATAACTCTCTGATAGGAAGAGCTGAAGAAGCGTCCGAACCTGCCCCCTCCAGGGTGTTGTCTGTTGGAGATTCAACCAAAATATCTGGTGTGGTGGCTGCTGCAGAGGCGGTTTCCGTGAGGTCCGGCAGCGCCACCGCCACTGGTGTTTCGCTTGGGCTTTGTATCGGCTCCTGCTCGATGAGCACCAAAGGCTTGTAAATCCAGGCCTTGATTCCCTCCTCGCCTCTTACCTGAAACCAACGCCCAGACTCCAGCAGAATCTTGACACGCGTCCCCTCCTTTGCAATAGCCACAATCTCGCTGTACATTGAAGGCGAGGCGCGAAGCTTGGAAATTCTGGTGACGATGCCGCGTCGCAGAGATCCCGGCGCTTGCTCAAGTGTGTGGGAGAGGGCAGGGCTGGTCGTCTCTGCCGCAGTCTCCCAGGGCGAGATGGCAACTATGATCGAGATCAGCATTACCCATGTCCAGCCCCTGGCCAATGTACATGCTTTTGAGGCTGTCAGCTGCAGTACGACGTACAGCATCTTCGGAAACCAAGGCTCTACACTATGCCGCATAGCCATCAGCGCTCCCTAACCGCTCTGCGCCGCTACTATTATTTATCATCGAAGCTTACTTTCTTCGTATTTCGATCATAATAGACTCTAAAAGGAATGTCTATGCCCAATTTCATCTTCCTGAGGCTTTATTCATGAATAATGCTAATTAGGGTGTCATGACCCAGTCTAGCGTCCCAACCCATCCTCTCTGCGAGCTTGCAGCCACTCCTATGGGAGCATTGACGCCCACAGCGCCTCTGCTGCTTCGCGTTCTCTTAAGTGTCTGTCAGGTTGAGTGGGCTTGGCTACACCGGGGTCTAGGGATAAAGGTGCTCTCGTGGCGGGGCAATTCTGTGATATACTGGCGAGTTAGGCGAATCCATACAATGGAACAGAGCGGAAACATTGTGAAGGAATCCAAAGGGGAGGCGTATGCAAACAATCGAGGTGAGTGAGGAAGTCTACTCGTGGCTCGTTGAGCATAGGGACTACCTTGAGTCCGAGGGGCAGCAGCACATCACCTTTGATGACGTGATCCGCGACCTCTATGAAAAATTTCACCAGGCAGTGCAGGAGCTGGATCGCGAGCGGACCCTCGGTGCGTAACCGAGCGGATGATCTCAGCACCTTGCCTTTCTCTGACCGGGGAGGATAGAGGAGGGCACTATTCGCTGCAGGACTCCCGGTACATGTTTGCCTACGGCATTACCCAAAAGCGCCACTGGACCGGCGAGAGCATTTCAATTGGCCCGGTAAATGAGAGGCAAGCTTGTCTAGGAGAGGGAGGTCCTGTGCGTGCCCCCTTGACAGCAGATGAGTTTGGCCGTATGGTAGGGTCCTGGTCGCCTGGAGGCATCTCTAGACAGCATGAAAGAGATAGCATAGAAGACCGACGTTGATCCCTAGGCAACGTTTTGGTGCCGGAGTGGTGGAATTGGTAGACGCACGGGACTCAAAATCCCGCGGGGGTCAAGCCTCCGTGTCGGTTCGAGTCCGACCTCCGGCACCAAAAAAACCAATGATTTAGCCTTCATTGATGTTCTCCCAATTTCCCCTGATTCGGCTCCACTCTGCCTGAAACTATACCCGACATCTTCCGACTGACATCCCGAAGATCATCCTCGATGACAATGTTCTAACTCAATCCTTAAGTTTTTTCAGGTTGACAAAGCGGGTATAGTCCGCATGCCCTCTTCCGCTCGGTACTTCAAGTAAGCAGTCGGTTCCAGTCTCCCCCGTTGGCGCTGGATCATATGTTTCTTGGAGCGGCCGAAGACAAACATTTCGTGCAAGGCGTGCGTGAAGTGATGGAGTTGCCCCGGAGGATCACTGGACGACAGCAAGTTGTCGATGACGTGGATCAGACCCTCGACTTGTACATTTGTGCGCAGACTTCCCACGGTATACACAGGCAGTGATGTGTGAGCTGGGCGTGTTAGTCGGGATGAAAGAACAGGCCATGATCAACCAGGCGGCGTAGGATCACGCTTCGCCGTGCCGCCTCTTCGCCGGGCTGCTTGGTCAGCTGGCTCCAGCCTGCATGTGACTTCCAGTCCTGCATAACCACCTCGACAAGCCAACGCAGCGTATGGCCCTAGACCATATCGAGCGTGCACCAGGTCAGGGCCGACAATCACCCCCACCTCTTCACCGCGCCGGATGCGGAGGGTCTGCGGCGTACTGAGAGGGGTCGCAAAATAGTCGGCGGCGTGCTGTTCGCGCTTATGCAAGCGGACTTTCTAACCGACATTCCGCACCTCCCTCGTGATTTTTACGAATATTGGATGTCATAAAGCCGCATGTAGGGCTGCCCAAGGAGGCGAAGCAAGTGCTGATGGTCGGCGGTGAGATTGAGGACAATCGGCCAGTGGCCTGCCTGACATAACAAGTGAATCCCCACAAAATCATGAAACACCCAGCGCGCCGTCGGCTGTTGAATCCGTTTACCCCGTTGGTCGGGAAACGTCGCCGCATGGTCTTTGAGCGCTTGGCGGATGCGGTATTCCAACGCGGCATACCCCAACAAACACACGGTCATCACCATCAGCAGGGCCATGATGCGCTCAGGCTTTTTCAGATACAGTGAAGAGGCTAAAAACTGCGGGTCTTTCAAACATCGGAACCCGCGCTCCACATGTACCTGGCCTGTGTCGCCGGCCAACATCTCTTGCGGTGGCCGTTGGGTAGGGTCGAGTTCGTTGGTGGCCAGGATGACACAACAGTGCTGGTCGATGAGGGCTTGCCGGGAGGTGAGCGTGGAGGCCAACGCGCCGTCGATCTGGTAGACCACCTGGTTGGGTCGAGCGTCTGGTCCAGGTCGGCCCCGGGTGCTAGAGCGGGGCTGGGCGCGCACCGTGCTGGCGGCCAGAGAGAGGGTTTGCAAGTCCCGCTCGAAGGTTGAAAGGGCCTGACGTGCATCGGCTTCACCCGCAAAGGTGGTGCGGCAGAATGTCTTCAAGGCGTTGGTTGCTTGGTCACTCTGCTGGCGCCACTGCTTGTCGACGGTGCGGCGCGCCTGCGCCTGGCGGAGCTCGGCATAGATGAGGACCCAGCGTTGCTCAATCCCGCCGTCGCTCGAGGGCCACGCGTAATCACGGTAGCCGGCTTTGAGCGATGCCAGGATCTGGGGGTTGGCCTGAGCTAGGACGGCTTGGGCTGCGCTCAAGGTGGCTGGCACACGCGTGATCCACTTCAGGTGGGTCTGGGCGAGCTTCTGGAGGTTGGCTGCACTATAGAGGGCGCTATCCGCCACCAGATAGGTCAGGCCATAGGTCGTTTGCAATTGATGCATAGAGGCGCGAACGGCCTCGCCAAAGGCTTGGGCATCACGGCTATGGCCACTGAGCGGTGTCATCAGGAGAGGAATGCCCGCGTGATGCTCCACCATGAGCTCCAACATGACTTGGTTCAAGTCAGGCCGATGATCCCGGCTGTACCCCCGAGTGCTGTGCACGACCTGTTCTCCGGGCTCTTCGTCGCTGTGGTAGCGTCCATCGACATGAACGCTCGTGCGATCCAGATGGCCAAAGCGGGGCGCAAGACCCAGGCGCTCAGCAGCAGTAGCGGCAATCAGGCTGTAGAGCTCAGTCACCCCATAGGCAGAGAGGGTCTCCAACGCCCGGCCAAGGGCATCATCGTTGAGCTGTTCGGGAGCCATACGAGGTGAAACCAGGCGGGAGGTGGGCGCATTTTGGAAACACCGGGGGACGAGGTAGAGCGCTTGATTGATAAACCCTAAGCCATTGAGCACCATCGCTTTGACGGCTTCACCCACAGTGAGGTCCCGCAGTTCCGGGTTTTGGTGGGTGGCTGGGTCGATGACGTCGCCAAGGCCGAGTTCGTCGAACATGCCAGCCACAAGGCCGAGGTGGTCCAACACTTGGCTACGGTATGCAGGTTGGGTAGGCATAACAATCTCCTCTGATGGTGAGGAGATTTTACAGTACCCCCAGGCCAACACAAAAAATGACTCACATGACTGAGAGAGGTGCGGAAAGTCGGCTACGTAGCTGCGAGATGACCTGTACGCCACCGCCCAGCGCCGAGGCGCCGTCGACAAAGGCCGCCGTGCCCTAGAGGGTATTCGCCGTGAGACAGTGCACCTTGAAGGTGGGATGTTGCGCCGTGAATGGTGCTCACAGGCGCAGAGCCAGAGTGCCGACTTTTCTCTCAACCCGCTCCAGGCGTTTTCGGAGAGATGCAATCGCCGCCTCGTGTGCGGCGTCACTCTGTGCCAGCATGGTCACAGTGTTGCGAACGTAGCGTACATCTTCATGGGTCGCGGTGAGCTCCTCGATCATCTCTTTCATGAGTCCCGTGAGCTCGGTGACGCCTTCTTTTGTCTCGGCCGTGGTCTCCTTACGGCGCTGACGGTTTCTTGTGTCGCAAGTCCCTGTACGGAGTCTTTCACGGCTGCGATGATTTCGGTTTTGAGCGCGCTCAGGTCGGCCTTTGTGGCTGGCTCATTCGATTGGTTGTGATTCCTCATTTCCATATGTATTCAAGCATAGCAAGGCGGCGAGGGGTGTCAATGGAGCGTGGGAATCGAGGAGATGGTGTTAGGGGGAAGTTTGGCAATGGAACAGCCGCCCACAGGGTAAGCGGCTCCGATACGAATCAAGAGACAAGGAGTCTTGGGGAATAGGTCACCCGCGGCGCATAGATGTTGCGGCTTGCCGTCATCAGTTGCGGCTCACATTGATGGCAACCCAGGATGGCGCACACACCGGTGCCATAGCACGTTATGGGAATAAACGCCGGTATGGCACTATCAGTCATAATGGATCGGATATGCAAGAGAGCAGCCAACGCTCCTGGCTCGGGGCAATAGTGAACTCTGTCCGCGCCACGCGCGACCCCGACCCTCACGACAGGGCTTGTAGGTCATTCACAATCCCTAGCCGATGGCTCACGGCCTTCGGACGCAGGGTCGAGGACCAGGGGCTCAGGCACGCCTGCTGCCTGGCCGTCCTCGACACACCACGTGCGATACCATGACCCGCCTGGGCTCTTCTCCTGCTGGATGGCGTGGGAGGGGATGACTCAGCGCCTTTCTGGTGTGCCGCATGGACCCCCGCTGTGTGATGCACTGCATGGGAACAGTTCTTCCACGATGGGTGAGAGAGGAGAAAACACCATG
>JBKPCR010000132.1:0-9170 GCA_046727435.1 bacterium
GCGGCCATCGCCATCGAGGTCTTCGATAAGCGGGGAGATCTGGACCAAGCGGAGGGTACGTTCCTGCTCCGTTCGCAGGTTGAAGTGAAACGTCTGCGACGGTTCCTGGGGGAAGTGGCCTGTGGCGTTCTGGAGATACACGGCCACGTGATCCTGCCAGGAAGCGATCAGGTCGGCGCGGCCATCCCCATTAAAATCCCACACGCCTAACTGGGGCAGGCGGTAGATCAGCTGCAAGTCATAATCCCGGATCAGGCGATTCTCCCGCTCGCCCCCAAACAACAACGTTGGTTGGTAGAGCTTGACAGGCTCTCCTGGCTCCTGAGGCCCGGCCCGGGCGATGGGGTAGAGCATCAATTGGCCGAATTGCGGGATGCCCAACCAGGGTTGTCCTGTTCCCTTCCAGTCGTGGATGAGGGGCAAGGGTGGGAGATCGACCGGTTCCGGAAACACCGTCAGGGTAGGAATTTTTAGGAGCGTCGTCGCCGTCGGCGGTCCCCCGCCCGTAAGCTGATAGGCACGGACCTCTGAGCCAGTGAGATAGACGATGGATTTGCGATCGCTCTCGGAGCCGAGCCGTCCGACATCGATCACTGTCGCTTCCGGATCCATCTCCCAGACGAGGTCCGGATGCGGGTTGAAGCGTCCCCCTTCCTGCTGCCAGAACACCGACACCCAGCGCGCTTCCTTGGGGAACGTACCCGTTCGCGAAATCACGATGAGATCCTGACGCCGGTGGCCGCGCAGATCAGCTGCGATTATCGTGATGATAGCGCCATTTACTCGCAGATCGTAGGTCGCAAATGGCTGTCCCCACGAAGTGTCCGCGAGCATGCCGATGAGCAGCATGATGATGAGGGATGTGACGGCGCGCATGGTTCTGAGGCTCCGTGGTGGTTTCGGGGTAGCTCCGCCCCGTGCGAGGCAAGCCTCGGCCGCTCACCAACGCTGCTTGTCGCCACAGGGTTAGAGCTGTTAACTAGTCGATGGTGCATCGGGGATGCAGTCAGGCAGCGATGCCAGGAAGCGCGAGATGGCCCGAATGCTGCCGGTGAAAGGGCTCAAGCCGACACGTTCACGGATTTCGCCCTGGGCCTCGATGGCCACATGGACCGCTTCGAGGAACTGCACCCCTGCCGTCCTGCCGAGAGCATCCAGAATCCCCGGACAAAGGACATGCTCGCGGACTTCATCCCGGTTGCCAAACATCTCTTCAAGAGTCTGAAAGACGTACAGCGGGGTCCCACCGTCGTGAATGCTGTGTAAATCGATGATCGACGGCTGCAAGTCGCCGGTCGTTGGGGTCAGCAGCACGTTCCATGGACTGGGATCGCTGGTAAAGGTCCGACGTCCGAGCACCACCCACAACCGCACATATGCGGCAATCCCCTGGCGTTCCAGAGCTTGACGCTGCCCTGAGTACTGCACAAAATCGAGGTCTCCCCGGATGAAGCGGTCTTCGAGGATGCCTTTCCAGCGGTCGAGGCTATGCCCTTGCACGTAAGCTTCGGTCATCGCCCGGCACGTTTGGCCGCGCTTATCCGACCATTCCCACAAGCCTCCGAAGCGCGGGCAGAGGCCGGGGGCCGCCTCGTCCACACGACGTGCCGCCCACACCATGCGTTCGAGCAGCCGAGCCTCGAGGTCTGCGGAGTGGGCCTTCGCGCCGCCGACTGTGGCCTCCGGAGGCAAATGGCCAAGCTTAACGGGCAGGAACTGCTTCAACACGAAGGTGTATGCGTCCCTATGCTGCGTGTGCGCGGTGACCAGATAGACCCGCTTCGCCCCACCGGTAGCCAGATAGCCGACGGTGAGCCGGGCTGCATGCATGGGCGTGCCAGCATCACCGTGGAGGCGTGTGAGGGTGGTTTCGAGCAGACCGGGGTGTGCTAGGGCCGCTTCGACGGTGACCTGTTCGGCTGCTGGCCTGGCATTTTCCCAGATGATCGGTACGACTCCCGTCTCGGTAGCACCAGTGTCATGCATATCTGTCCACCGCTGAAGCTTTGTGTGCCCGGTCCGGACCTTCATGCTCCGCCTACCGCATGCGCGGGACGATGAAGATATCCTCGGCCTCCCAGAAGTCTCCAGCATAATTACAGGCCACGGCGCGCACATCGTCGATCATATCCGGCGTGTCAACCGTGATCCAGACATAGGCATCATCTCCGACCTCTACCGTGTCGAGATCGATCTCGGTTTTCACCTGCGGGTAATCCTCCCTCACCCGTTGGGCCACTTGCTCAGCCGCACGACGAATCTTATCTTCATCCTTGATTTTCGCGCTCACGGATTTCTCCCTCCACCCGTCCTATGAATTCTCGCGCGAATCTTAAAGCTTCTTGTGCCGCTATCAAGCCGATCTTTCCCAATTCGTAGTCAGCATCCTCTCGTTGAGCATGTAAGATCGTGAGTGAACGGTTTAAATCCCTCGTCCCTCTCAATAGCCTGATGCTCCGCAACCATGTGTAGCGTCGGTCCTCCCTGGCACACGTATTCAGGATTTGCGCATGAGTTTTCCACCCTTCCACTTCGGGAAGCCCATAGGCCACCAATAGCGCTATGGCAGAATGAAGGACCGCATAGTACGATCGTGAGAAGGCAGATTCGTGATCACCATCCCGCATCAGGAGTTCTGCTGACCGTATGTATCGATGGACCTTAGTAAGCCTGCCTTGGGAGGTCACTTGCTTTATCCATTTTTTCAGGATCGGTTTGCATGCTACCGACTCCCCACAAGCCCACAGCTCCATTATATCATGCGATATCTACCTCTCAGGGATGACGTAAAGCCTCAGGGGATCAGATCAGTGAAATCCAGGAAACATCAAGTTGCAGATCTGCGGTCGGCGCACGTGATCAGTGCCCCTCCACCTCGGCCAGCACCGCCTCCGCTTGAGGCAGCCAGAAGGTCATCTCCATGGCGCGGTACCACTCAATCGCAGTGGAGAGTTCGGCCCTTGCCTCTGCCCGCTGCCCCATCTTGAGATAGAGGGTGCCGAGGCCGTGGCGGCAGTGGGCTTGGAGAGGGCGCATTTCGAGCTCGTTGGCGAGGCTGAGGGCCTGGTGGTAGTGGGTTTCAGCGGGCTCGACCTCCGGAGGTTCCCTATGCGCGGCGATGTTGCCAAGGAGGTGGAGGGCATAGGCTTGGTGGCCCTGTTCCTGGTGGGAGCGCGCCAGCTCCAGGGCGCGCATGGCAAGCGGGGTAGCCTCCTCCAGCCGGGCAGCTAGCCTGTAGCCCTCACTGAGATGGATGAGCCAGAGGGCATGCATGTACACGATCCGCATGGCGGCGGACTGCTCCACTGCCTGTTCCAGCAGCGCCAGGCCCTCAGCCAGCAGTCCTGACTGCGTATACGCCACACCTAAGGCCGAGGCCAGCCTGGGGAAGGGCAACGGGAGGTGCGCAGCCTGGCAGACGCGCAAACCGCGTTCGAGCACTGGAGTGGCCCTTGGGAGGTCCCCCTGGAGGAGGAATACCCGGCCGGCAAAAGCATAGGCGTACACCAGGTTGAAAGGATGCTGGACTGCCTCAGCCATTCGAACACCTTCCTCGCCCCAGGCGGTCGCCTCGGCAAACGCGCCCACCTCGGCCAGGCACCACGCTAATGAACTGCGGGAGATAACGGCAGGAAGGCCCGGTAAGCCGACTAAGCGCTCACGGACCAACTCGCCGGTCAGGAAGGTCACGTTCTGCCTGAGGCAGTCTATGGCCCGACGATAGTCGCCCAGACTGTAGTAGGCCCGGCTCAGAAATATATTCGCTGCCAGCCGGGTACTAACATCACCACTGGCAGCCGCCAGGGCGAGCGCACGCTGGCCTGCCCCAACGGCATGCTCGTAGTCGCCCGGGTTGAGCAAATATTGGACCATCGAGGCGGAAATCGACCCCAGTCGATGGGGATCGTCCAGGGCCGTAGCAAGCGTCTCAGCCTCTCGCAGCAGGGCCAAGGTCCTCTCGGAATTGCCAAGCGGCGCGAGCGCGTGACGCAGGTCGAGCCGCAGATCGATGGCCCGCTCGGGAGTGTGGCGACTATCGGGGAGGTGCTGGAGGACTTCCAGCGCCCGCTCGAAGGACGTCACCGCCTCGCCATACGCCGAGTGCCCGAGCGCCTTGATGCCAGCCTGCCGGAGGTAGGTTACGGCCTCGTCCCAGACCTCACCCCGGACGGCGTGGTGCGCCAGCCGTTCGACCTGTTCGGCCAGGCGATCAGCGTGCTGCTGTTCGAGTACTTCAACAATGCGGGCGTGCAGCAGGCGGCGGCGCTCCTGGAGGAGACTGCTATAGGCCACCTCTTGGGTCAGGGCATGCTTGAAGGTGTATTCCAGCTCGGGAAAGAGGCGCGTTTCGTAGAGGAATTCGGCCGTTTGGAAGTAGGCCAGGCTGCGATGCAGCGCATCCTCGGGCAGCTCGGCAATGGCCTGTAACAGGCGCCAGGGGACTTCGTGGCCAATGACCGCAGCGGTCTGCAGGAGGCGTTTCTCCTCTGCCGGGAGCCGGTCGATGCGCGCCGCGAGTACCGCCTGCACTGTGGCCGGCACGTGAATCGTCGGCAAAGCCTGCGCCAGCCGGTAGGCCCCCCGCTCGCCCGCCAGCACGTCCGTCTCCACCAGCGTCCGCACGCTCTCCTCCAGGAAGAAGGGGTTGCCCTCGGTGCGCTCGATCAGGACCTGTTTCAGGGACGCCAAACGGGTCTCCTGCCCCAGCAAGGACGCCAGAAGTTCCCCAGCGGTTGCCGGCGGCAGGTGGTCGAGGCGGAGCTGGGTATAGTAAGTCTTGCTCCCCCAGCCATGCTGGTACTCCGGCCGATAGTTCACCAGGAGCAGCAGCCGGGAGGTGGGCAGGCTCTCGACCAGGCTGTCGAGCAGAGCCTGGGTCTCTGAATCGATCCAATGCAGATCCTCAAAGACAAGCAGTAGCGGCTCCGCCTGGCTTTCGCGCAACAGCACCCGTTTGAGCGCGTCTAGCGTGCGCTGGCGTCGCTGCGGCGGATCGAGCTGCTGGAAAGGGCTGCCCTCCGGTAGGGCCTCCAGCAGGGCCAGAAGCGCAGGGATGGTCTCCTGCAGCGCTTCGTCCAACGTCAGCACCTGCCCGGTGACCTTGGCCCGCACGGTACGTGCGTCGTCCCCCTCCTCGACGTGGGCGTAGCGCTTAAGCAGATCGATGATCGGGAAATAGGGCGTCGCCTTGCCATAGGAGACCGAGGCGCTCTCGAGCACTAACCACCCCTGGAGGCGGTGGGACTGGACGAACTCATACACCAGGCGCGACTTTCCCACCCCCGCCTCGCCCAGCACGGCCACCACCTGGCCGTGCCCCGCCCAGGCCCGCTCCAAGGCGTTCTGCAGGGCCGCGAGCTCTGTCTCCCGCCCGACGAAGCGCGTCAGGCCTCGGGCGACCGCGGCTTGGAGACGCCGACGGATGGCAGTCGCCCCGGAGAGTTCGAAGACCTCGACAGGCTCCGCCAGCCCCTTGACTGGCACCGGTCCCAGCGCCTTCACCTGGATGAAGCCCTCGGCGGGCTGTCGCGTCTCCGCCGTCAAGAGAATGCTCCCGGCGGTGGCGAGCTGCTCCATGCGGGCTGCCAAGTGCGTGGTCTGGCCAATGGCGGAGTAGTCCATGTGCAGATCGTTCTCGATCGCACGGACCACAACCTCACCGCTGTTGAGGCCCACGCGCATCTGCACCGTGATCCCGTGGGTGCGTCGCACCTCCTCGCTGTAGCGACGAATGGCGTCTTGCATCGCGAGAGCGGCGTAGCACGCCCGCACGGCGTGATCCTCATGCGCGATCGGCGCCCCGAACAGGGCCATGATGCCATCGCCCATGACCTGGTTCACGCTGCCCTCATAGCGATGCACCGCTGCCATCATGCGTTCGAGGACGGGATCGAGGAGCTGGCGGGCCTCCTCGGGGTCGCGATCCGCCAGCAACTCCATTGAGGCCTTCAGGTCCGCAAAGAGGACCGTGACCTGCTTGCGCTCGCCCTCCAGCGCGGCCTTGGACAGGAGAATCTTTTCCGCCAGATGCGCGGGCGTATACGAACGTGGGGCAGGCGTCGGCTCCCCGGCGAGCGCTCCGGGGCTCGTCGGGGAGCCGGTCCATACCAGCACGACACCATCCTCGTCCACAGCGAGCCGTTGCGCCTTGATGATCTCGGTTTTCAGGTCATCGAGGGCCTCATCATCGAGCTGGAACTGCCGTTTGAGCGTGCGATATGCCATGCGGCCACGACGTTGGAGCATGGCAATGGCTTGATCCACAATCTCCTCGAAGGTCATTGCCGACCCTCCAGCGCTTTCATTAACGGATTGCAGGGTCCTTCAGGCGCGGTGGCATCTGGGCAACGCACCACGAGTATACCAGGACTACGGGACAGTGGCGTGGCAAATTGCACCTATTCCAATTCCCGGAAGATGTGTTGACGCGCTTTGGGTTTCACCATCTGGGAGGCGCCCACATCGCCGTTCGTCTAGAACTTCCAGCCAACGTGGGCGCCTGCCGAATACAGCACACCCACCTCGGCCTTCTCCTGCAGCTTCCTCCGCTTACCAGGGCTCAAACGCTAGCGGCATCGTGCCAGGCAGAGTTTTTGCTGCAGGACCAACAGGAGATCATCGGCATGCAGGCAACGACTGTGGCCTGCAGCGTGGGAAAATTCGCTCGGGACTGACAGCCAATACCCACGCGCCCAGCGATCAGAGTATAATGTACGATCTTGAATACGATGATCAGGAGGAGGGGATTACCCAACCCTTGCGACCCTGTTTCCAGACGCCTATTGAGGGGGATCATCCGTCAGGTGAAGCCACTCCAGGCGCATCGATGTAACATCTCCTATAAGGAGACTCGCCATGGCGATCGTACTCGATTTCATCCGCGATTCCATTCAGCAGCAGCATGAAGCATGGGATAAAGCGATCTCGGATTTGACGCCAGATCAGATGCACTTTCGCCCGAACGGCCAGGGCAATCATATCGGTTTCATCGCCTGGCATTATATCCGCACGGAGGACAACCTCGTGCAATTCGTCTTTCAACATCGTAAGCCAACCGTATGGCTTGCAGGTGGCTACGATCAGATGTTCGGGCTGCCGCGCACGGCACAAGGCACCGGTATGCCGCCTGAGGAAGCGGCACGCATGCAGTTGCCCGCGGTGGAGCAGTGGATGGGCTATCAGCAAGCGGTCTGGCAATCGACTGACGGATGGCTCAATGCCGTGACGGAGGAGGACCTGCTGCGCAACGTCCGGATCATGCCATTCGGTGATATTATGGTGATGACAGCGGTGCGCATCCCGATCATCAACCACGGTTTCTTGCATCTTGGCCAGGTAGGACATTTGCGGAAACTGCAAGGCTTAAAGAGCTCAGACCTGTAACTGGCGAAGTTCCAGCGTGGGGGTGCCATCGGGCAGTGTAGTGGTTTCTCCGAGCAACTGGGGCAGAGAGTTGGACCGACGGTCTCGATGACTCCAGAGGAACGATGGCTTCACGAGTGCTGCCCACGGTCATGCAGCACCTGCGAGGCCCACGCGACATCCTCTCCCTGAAGTGGGGGCGTGGGTTCGCTCCGATAGTCTAACCGTCGTGCATAGGCCCCTTGGTCGTAACAGCGATTAAATACTGCCTGCAGATCGAGGACAACAGCGGGGTCGCCATCTGCCAGAGGGACATGAATCCGCGGTAACGGTTGCCGCAATGTGACGGGCCAGACCTCACAGCGATTTCCCTGTCCGCCACGGTGCAAGCAGACGAGATAGTCCCAGTTGCCCCGCCCGAGCAACTGCTCTCGGGGTGCCACTACTGTATGTTCTCCGCGGCGCAACAGGTCAATTTCAATTAGGTGCGCTTGGCTTTCGAACAACTCCTGCTGTTTGGTCAGGTAGAGTTGGCGTCCAGGGCTGCCAACCGCCTTATTGCTGGGACTGAGCACTTCGATCACAGTAATCACCCGGCTTTCATCTGCCACCGGCAGAATCTCGATGAACACCTCCCGCATCTCCACCGGATGATAAGTGACCACCCAGGGAGGGTCGCTGACCATCACCGCCATGCCAGCCTGCCCTCTTGGTGGTCTAGCGGATGGGTGTTCTAAAATCGCCACGTCAGGGTAGATGCTACGCTCTGGCTGTATAATGTACAGTCGCTCACCGATGTCAGCGATGTAGTGGGCTGGTAGCACAGCATTCAAGGCATCACCGACATAAGTAATAAATCGCTGATGCACCCCTGGCCACAAGGCCGGATGTTCAAGGTATGGGTCCATGCCTGGAAACGGACTGGGCATTACTGTTCCTCCACCGTTCTGCAATCCTCACTGAAGCGCTACCGTGAAAACTTATTGGCGGCGTTGAGTGCCGCCACTTTGTAACACTCCGCCAGCGTCGGGTAGTTGAAAACGGTCTGTAAGAAATAGTCCAGTCCACCCCCCAAGCCTAACACAGCCTGACCGATATGGATCAGTTCGGTGGCGCCGGTGCCGATGGCATGTACCCCAAGCAGTTGCCCGGTGTCCCGCAAGAACAGCATCTTGAAGAGGCCGCTGTCGTCGCCGAGAATTTGGCCACGAGCGATTTCGCGGTAGCGTGCCACGCCAGTTTCGTACGGAATCCGGCGTTCCGTCAGCTCATGCTCTGGGGCTCCAACCATAGAGATTTCGGGGATCGAGTAGATACCGATGGGAAAGTGTTGGGACATGGTGCCCGTTGGGATGCTGAAGGCGTGACAGGCGGCGAGACGCCCCTGCTCCGAGGACGTCGCCGCCAGACTGGGGAAACCGATCACGTCACCGGCGGCAAAGATGTGTGGTACCTCAGTGCGAAACTGTGCGTCTACCCGTAGGCGTCCACGCTCATCGGCCGTGAGGCCGGCGACGTCGAGATTGAGGCGCTCGGTGGCGCCGAGCCGCCCCGCTGAAAATAGCACCAAATCCGACGTGATCAACTTCCCCGACTCGAGGAACAGTGTCGCTCGACGCGCTGGTCCGTCAGCGATTTCCATGTGTTCGACAGCTTCGCCGAGTCGGAAGGTGACGTTCCAATCGCGCATTTGGTGGATCAACTCATCGACGATTTCCCAGTCCAGGAATTCCAGCACACGCGAGCGTTTATCAATGAGTGTGACCTGCACGCCCAGGGAGGCGAACATCGACGCATACTCGATGCCG